>ONRC01000034.1 GCA_900320085.1 uncultured Eubacteriales bacterium | reverse complement strand
CGAGCCCATATCGGCCGTCATGTCAGTAGCCACAGAGAGCTTGGCCATCACCGTGGAAAAGGCAGGCGCATCCAGAATGTCAATGCCCTGCTGTCCAGCCACCTCCAATATGCCGTACATCTGCTGATACAGCAGGGGCAAATCGGTGGTGATCATGCGTTTCACGGTGTCGTCCAGATCTTTAAGCTGTTCGTTGGTCGCACCCTCAAAGCTCTTCGTGCCGGCAACGCGGGCCGCCTCCCGGCTCACGTTGGCGGTGTCGGCGGCGTTGGCGGTCTGGCGGGCGAAGTCGGTCAAATCGCCCAGGCCGATTTTCAGGCTGTTGATGGTGCTGGCCACGGTCTCCGCGTGGGCGATGAAGGTGTCCAGGCGCACAGAGTTGATCTGCGTTTGCAGATCGTTCACCTGGGTCTGGGCGCGGGCCAGGCCATCCTCCAGGGATTGCACCTGGCGCTGCAGCTGGCCCGCCGCCTGGCTGTCCGTGGGCACGTCCTGCAATTGCCTGCGGATCTCCTCGATGCCCGTCTGGTATTCCTGCACCAGCGCTTCCGCGGCGGTTTTCTGCTCCCGCAGGTTTTCCAGGAGGCGCGCGCCGCCCTGGCCGATGTCGTCCGAGGAGGAAATTTCCTTGTATTCGGATTTGAGGGTGCGCAGCTCCCGCTTGGCGTCGGCGATATTGGTTTTAAAGGTGCTGGTGTCCAGGCTCATGCGGATGAGCAGATCGCGCACATCGGCCATGGGGGTTCACTTCCTTTTCGGGGGTTGTTTTATGGGGATGGTGTTATACTACCCAAAATCCTTCCCCTCTGAGGGGAAGGATTTTGGGGGTTACCGCATCACATCGTCGATAAACAATTGCTTTTTCCGGGGCTTTCTCTTTTCCTGGCGGCGTGCAGCCCGCCATCCGCACACGCGCAGCCATGCGCAGATGTCCGCGCCGTCGATCTCCTGGGGCATTCTGCCCGCCTGCATATAGGAGTCGTAGCACAGATACGCCAGGTCGGACAGCGCATTTACGCTTCCTGCTTCCTGGCCGCTGCCGCCTTCGTGGGGAACGCGCTCAGCACGCTGCTCACCCGGTTGTTCACCGCCAGGGCGGCCAGGGTGATGTCCGTGATCAGGCGGTCGGCGGGGTATTTTTCGTATACCTCCGCCGGCTTGAATTGATTCCGGAACAGCAGGCAAAACCAGTTCACCAGCGTGTCCAGGTCCCGCCCGAAGTCGGCGGGCTCCTGGCCCTTTTCGGCTTTTTTGATGATTTCCATGGGCCGGCCGATTTCCCGCAGGGCCAGGGCGGTCACATAGTCGATGGTGTAGACGTTTTCGCCAAGGGTGACGGAAAGCATGAAGTCCTCCTTGCAGTCGGAAAGATAAAGGTCAACAAGTCAAAACGCCGAAAAGAGCCCGCGGGGGCGGGCTCTTTTCGTTTGATCAGGTGGTAAAATCGGGGGTGTAAGGCGCGTTGAAGAAGGTGGCCTTGGCGGTTGCGAAGGCTTCGGAGTCCTCGTCCACGAAGGCGCGGGCGTTGCCGGTGGAGTTCAGCTTCACGAAGGTGACCTTCAGCTTCTGGGTCTGGCGGTTCAGATCCTTCTGCTTGGTGGTGTGCTTATCCTGGGGCATGGTGCAGCGGCCCTTGTAGTACCACACATAGCGGTCCACGCCGTTGCTCTTTTTGCTCTTAAAGCCCCAGGCGAAGTAGGGCGGCTTGTCGTCGGCGTTGTGGATCACCACGCCGTTTTTATCCACCCTATAGCCCAGCAGCAGCGCCTGTTTTTCGGGCGGCAGGTCGGCCATCTCGATGGTGCCGGAAAGCTCGGGGTCGGGCAGCACCACGTCGTGCTCGCCGTCGTCATAATACTGGGCGTCCGGCTCGCCGGAATTGTCGCTCACATCCAGGTCGATGGCGCCGATCAGGGGCTGCACGGGGTCATAGGTGGGCGTGCTGTCCGTTTCGTCGGTGAGCAGCTTGGCCACCACGATGGCGCGCAGGCCGATCGTGCTGTATACTTCATTTACGGCAGGGGTGGTGTCGTTGTCAGGCATTTGAGGTTCCTCCTTTTGCTTTCAATGCTTGCTCAAAAGAGCTGCTCCGCCAGATCCTCCATCAGATCCTCCAAGGCGTCCACGGCCTGCTGGCCATGGAGCTGCACGGCGGGCTCCCAAAAGGGATGGGGCGGGGCCGGGTGCGGGCCGCCGTGGCCGTCCTCCACCAGGTGGGCGTGGTGGGCCTTGGGGTGGCGCTTGTAGCTGATGCCCACTTCGATCTCCGTGGGCGCGTCCGCGTGGGTGGTGACGCGGGTTTCGATGCTGCTTTTCAGGTGGCCGGTGATGGAGTGGACGCGGCTTTTGGCGTCGTCCTCCAGGGGCTTGAGCACGGCCTTCACCTGGGTTTTGGTGTTTTCGCTGCCCACCAGCGTTTCCAGCTTGCCCGCCGCCTTGGCGAAATCGTCGTCCAGGCGGTCGAAGGGGCTGAGGTCGAATTTCAGGGCCATGCGGAGCCTCCCTTGGGTCATCAGGGGCCGCAGCCCCTGATTGAAATCGTATCGCGGGGCTTTGCCGCGCGGGCGGGGAATCCGAAGGATTCATACCGCTATCAATTTCTGGCCGTAAAATGAGGCGGCTTCGCCGCCCATTTTTACAAGAAATTGATGAAAACGAATGAAGCGGCGGCCTGCCGACGGTTCATTCGCAGCGCGTCAGCGCACCGCCACCCATTCGCTCAGGACTTCGTAGTGCCCGCTGCCCTCCACGTAATCATCGTTTACGTAGGCAAGGTGCCAGCCCTCCGCCCGCATGGCGGCCTCGATGGCGGCCTGGGCAGCCTCCGGATCGCTCAGGGCGTAGAGATGCAAAAAGGCCCGCCGGCGCTCCGCGGTGTCGCTGTCGTCCGCGGGCCAGTCCGGCGTGCGGGATGTGAGGTAAACGCAGTAGGTGTCCGGCGGCTCCGGATATTCCGCCGTGGGGCGGAACGCGCCGCGGAAGGCGGGCACCCCCGCGCTTTGCAGGGCGGATAGGATGTCCAGCATACGGTCACCCCCTGCTTTCCTTCAAGGTTGTTTTCAGGATCATTTCCCGGGGCGCTTTTTTGATTCGCTGCACGGCGATGATTTCGTACCACTGCTCATCAAAAAAAACCCAGTGGCCCACCTTGATATTCTTCCAGCCCCGGATTTTCCAGTTGACGATGTTGCGGGCCTTGGCGGCGTGGGCCTCCCACACCTCGCGGGTGGAAGCGTCGGTGAAGTCCGCCCGCACGCCGGAGAACAGCTTTTCGTTTTCCACGGCCATGTAGCCGGACGGGTTCTGGGTTTCCGTGCGCCGGTATATGTCGATTTGGAATCTCAATGTGCTGGGGTTCACGGGCGGGCTCCTTTCACGGGGAATCACCTCATCCGAGCCGCTGCGCGGCCCACCTTCCCCTGCCAGGGGAAGGCTTTTGGCAGCACATCTTCGTTAAGCCTTCCCCTTGAGGGGAGCCGTAGCGCCCGGAAAACCAGCCCTCGGGCTGGTTTTCAGCGGAGGCTGGGCGGCAGCCCTCGGATGGTGTCGGCGTAGCCGACGGATGAGGTGATATCAATGCCTCAGGTTTAGGATAAGGTGATTCAGGTCCGGCGGCAGATCGGGATAGCCGTTTTGGCCGGGCGCGCGGACCTCGTAAAAGTACGCGGCCAGCTTCCGCAGCAGCATATCCCGCAGCGGCGTGTCCTCGTTTGGCACGCCGGCGCCTTTCAGGTAGCCGTCGGCGGAAAAGAGCGCGTCCCGCAGGTTGGCCATTTCGTCCGCGTCCTCCGGGTCCACCACCTCCCAGCGCCGCAGCTCTTCCAGCTTGGCTTCCAGTTGGGTGTCAGTCAAAATGAATCATCCTTTCCCCACAGGGGTCAACAGGGGGCCGCAGCCCCCTGTTTGAAATCGTATCGCGGGGCTTTGCCGCGCGGGCGGGGAATCCGAAGGATTCATACCGCTATCAATTTCTGCCTTAGCAGTCGCGCCTTTGCGCTTTGCGCAGGCGCGACCAGCCCGCGCGGAACCTTCGGTTCCCAGCGCGGCGCTGCCGCCGCTTCCGCTTTGCGGAGCAGCGGCGGTGCGTGTGTAAAATGAGGCGGCTTTGTCGCCCATTTTACAAGAAATTGATGGAACCGAAGGAAACGACGGTTTTACCGGCGTTTCCTTCGCAGCGCGCCGTGCGCGCTGGTTACAGCGTCAGCGCCGCCTTGCGCACCGCGCCGGTATCGAACTTGGAAACGCCCATGCGTTTGATGAAGCGGATCTCGGTGGTGTCGTTGTTGAAGGCGTTGCCGCCGATGTTGGTGCTCAGCACCTCCATGGCGGAGCGCTCGAACAGGGTGGCGAACTGGCGGGCGTCGCCGATGTAGAGAGGCGCGGCGGCGCCGGTGCCGGTGGAGCTGGCAAGAACGGCGTTGCTCACCACGGCCACCCGGTGGCCATGCAGGAAGCGGGGCGTTTCCTCGGTGGGGTTCCACTGCATGAGGGGCCTGCCTTGCTCGTCCTCCAGGCCGTCCAGGATGTCGAAGCCGTCCTGGTTGGTCAGGAAGATGGCGCTGCGGCTGATGGCGGGATCCAGGTCCACGTTCAGGGCCTTTTTGATGCCCTTGATTTCGCTGTTCGCGGCGATGGCCGTGGTGACGGCGGTGGCGCCGGCCAGGGCGGCCAGCAGCAGGGTGTTTTCGGTGATGGTTTCCTTCTTGGCGGCCCAGCGGGAAATGTAGGCAAACAGGTTCGCCACCTCATCGCTGGCCAGCTCGTTGGAAACGGGCAGGATCAGGCCGTACTTGGTAAGGGTATAGGTCACCTTGCCGAAGGAAGGCTGGCTGTCCCGGGGCACGGCGGCGGTCTCGTTCACGGCGGTGAAGCCGGCGTCAGGCGCGTTGTCCTTCACGCGCCAGCCGCTGTTGGTGGTCACGGTTTCGACTTCGAAAAACGCCCGCAGGGGGTTCAGCTCCCGCTGCAGCTCGCGGATCTGGTGGTCGATATCCTCGGGCACCAGGAAGCCGCCGTCGCTGCCGGTGGGCGTGCCGCCGCCGATGGTGAGGGCGTCGTAGAGGGGCTTGAGCTGCTCCATGCCGCGGCCGGTGGCGGGGGTGAAGCCATTGCGGATGGCGAAGGCGAAGGCCCGGGCGTATTCGTTGGATTGGCGCAGAGCGGAAAGGCTGCGCTCCTGCTGGGCGTTCTGGGCGGGCTGTTGGGGCAGGGCAGCCTCCTGGCTGCCGCCCAGGGACTGGGCGCTCTGGCGCAGGGCTTCCAGGCGGGTGTTTTCGGCCTGGAGCTCGTCCTGCAGCCGGGCGACCTCCTGCAGGTCGGGGGCGGCGGCGGTGGCGGCCAGGGCCAGGCGGACGGACAGGTCGTTGACCCGGGCGCCCACGGTGCGGATGGAATCGTTGATCTGTTCAAGGGTCATGGTAGGCATGGTGATTTCTCCTTTCGTTTAGCGGGCTGGACGCGGTTCACCTCATCCGGCCCTGCGGGCCACCTTCCCCTGCCAGGGGAAGGCTTTTGGGCTCACCTATCAGGGGAGCTGGCAGCGAAGCTGACTGAGGGGTTATAGAGAGTCCCTCGTTTTCAGCACAAGCGCAAGCGCCTGCGCGATGACGGGAGAGAGAGACGAGGGTTCAGAGTTCAGAGCTGAAGGCGAGAGTACAGAGTTCAGAGTACAGAGTTCAGATTTATTTTGATCACCAATATCGCAGATGATTTCTTTGTTCACTATATCATCTGCACTCTGCACTCTGCACGCTGTACTCTTACTCAACTTCCGCCCGCCCATCCGGGCCATATACGCCGCGGGGGTGTAATCCCGGCCGCGCATGGAAGCGGCGGGGGCGCTGGCCTGGGCAAGGGCGGCCTTGTCCTCGTCGGGGGTGAACAGGCCGTCGCAGAAGCCGTTCTCGATGGCGCTCTGGGCGTTCATGTAGGTTTCCGCTTCCAGCAGGCGGCGGATCTCGTCGGTGGTTTTGCCGGTTTTCTTCTGGTAGGCGGCCACGATGCCCTCGCCGATTTCCCGCAGCACCTGGGCTTCGTGCTCCATTTCCCGGGCGTTGCCCACCACGTAGCTCCAGGGGTCGTGGATCATCATGTAGCCCACGGGGCTGATCAGCACCTCGTCGCCCGCCATGGCCACCACGGACGCGGCGCTGGCGGCGATGCCCATGATTTTCACGGTCACCTTGTGGGGGTGATCCAGGAGCGCCGAGTACATGGCCGCCCCGGCGAACACATCGCCGCCCGGAGAATTGATGTACACCGTCACCGGGCCGCACTGGGCCAGCTCGTTGCGGAAATCGTAGGCCCCGGTCTGGTGTTCATCGGTCCACCAGTCATAGCCGGAATAGCCGCTGACGATCTCCCCGTCGATATACAGCCGGCTTTCCTCCCCGGGCTGGCCGGGGATCAGGTTGTAAAATTTCTTCATGGCGTTTATCCTCACTTGCAGGTAAACCCGTCGTTTTGCAGCTTCTGCCGCAGACGGTTGGCTTTCGCCTGGCTGTATGGGCGGCCGCGCCGGGGGCGGCGCACGAGCAGCTTGGCCTCGGCCAGGGTGTATCCCTCGTCGTTCCCTTCCATGCCCATGCGCTTGCGGCGGCTGTTCAGGGTGGCGACGTTGATGCCGGTGGCCACGGCGATTTCCTTCATGGTGTAGCGTTCTTCCGTGGCGTCTGCCATGTTAATCACGAATCCTCACCTGCCCCGTTGGTTTTGCCGCGTCCGCTGCTGACCAGCAGGTCAGGGTGCTTGACGATCCAGCTTACCGGCAGCAGGTCGCGGCTGATGAGCAGCTGGTCGCCGTCTGGATCGGGCGGCAGGCCCTCGCGCTTGCGGATCTCATTGATGCGGTAATAGCCGCCGCGCACACCCTTGAAATTGCGCTCCGCCAGCACCTGGGTGTTGGCGCGGGAAAGCTCGCTGGTGTCGAAGCGGAAGGCGTAGCCCTCTTCCCACATTTTGCTGCTCAGCAGCTTTTTGTTGCACTCCGCTTCCCATTGGGCCATGATGGGCACGATGGAGAGAGAGAGGAAGTTCTGCATGTCTTCTTCGTTGCTCACCCGGTTGCTTTCGCCGTCGCCCAGGAGATGCGGGTGCATGCCGTACACGCCGGCCACGCGGGATTTCGTCACCTTTTCCACGTCCATGACTTTTGGGTCAACGGGCGAGGAATGCAGCTGGGTGGCGGTGATGCCGCTGTCCAGCAGCAGGGCGCTTTTGCCGGTGGCCCGGTAGGTTTCCAAAATCTCCGTCACCATGGCGGTGCGCTTTTCCTTGGAAAGGTTGCTGGGCGCGTTGATCAGGATCACGTCGTGCACGCCGTTTAAGCTGGCCAAAGAAAATTCCTTGATTTGGGCGTCGTATTCCAGCGTGCCGCGCAGCACGCTGGTGGGCGTGATGGCCCCGGAGGTGGAAAGCCAGGAGAGGGCCAGCATATCGCTGTCGTGGATGTAGCCGTCGCGGCCGTCCTCCAATGTGACGCGGTGCCACAGGTCGCCCGTTTCCAGGGCACGCAGGGTCTGCACCCGGCCCGCGTCCAGGTATTGCAGCTGGATGGGCTGGCGCAGGTTATCCCGCAGCACCCAGGAATAGCAGCGGCCCACGGAGGAGCGGGAAAACTCCATATCCCGCACGAAGGCAAAGGCGTTCCAGCCGGGGGCGGGCGAATAGCGCACCAGGCGCTCCAGGGGATGGGTTCGCTGCACCTCCTCGTTTTTGTACAGGTGCAGGGGCGCGGAAGCCAGGGTGTTGGCCGTGCGGGCCGCGGCGGCGCAAATGGCCTCGCTCGTGTTGGCCCGCCAGTCGGCCATGCGCATGGCGCCAAAGCTCAGCCGTTCAGCCGGCGCTTTGCCGGGTTCCGCCCGCGCGGACGCCCGGCGGCGGTTGAAAATGCCCATAAGTCATTCCTCCTTACAGTCGGAATTCAGGTAGGAGGTAGGAAGTAGGAGGTAGGAGGTTTATCATGCCGCCACAACCGGCACACACATTTTACGCGCGGCCAATTGTTACACAAAATAAAACCTCCTACCTCCTACTTCCTACCTCCTACCTCGCTAATACCTCCTACTTCCTGCCTCATTCAGTCCAGCTTGATGTGGGTGATGTCGAACCGGTCCTCATCGTACTCCGGCTCTCTTGCCCGCATGGCCAGGGTGTGGGCGAAGAGCCAGGCCATGAAGCCGTCGATCTTGAGGTCCCGCTTGCGTTTGGTCGGCATCCAGTTGGCCTTGTCGGCGTGGCGCGCTTCCTTGCTGAGGCGCACGTTGTCGGTGTACCAGCGCAGCATGGGGTCGTTGTTGGAAACCACCCGGCCATCCAAAAGCATCTCTTTCAGGTCCTTCATGGGGTCGTTCAGGGTGATGGGGCCCTGGCGGACCACCTCGCAGTTGAGGCCCCGGCCCTCCAGGTTTAGCACGGTCCAGCGGGCGTTGGCGGGGTCGTAGCCCACGCCCAACAGGTCGAAGTATTGGGCCTGCTTCCAGATCCAGTCCGCCACCATGTCCTGCTCGATGTAATCCGCGTTCACGATGGTGAGATACCCCATCATGCTCCAGCTCCAAAAGTCCGTCCCTTCCGGCACGGTTTCCAGCTTTTTGCGGGGCACCCAGCTGTGATGCAGCACGAATTCCCGGTTGTCCGGGAGCGGCACGGCGATGGCCGCGGCGGTGAAGTCCTCGCGGGTGGACAGGTCGAAGCCCGCGTAGCCCACGTGGCCCTCCAGATTTTCCAGGTCGATGATGGCGTTGTTCTTTTTGAGGATGCTCCAGTCCACGAAGCTGGCTTCGTCGGCATTCACCTTCAGGTTCAGGTTTTTGCAGATGAAGTTGGCCCGCTCCTGAGGGATGTTCTTGACCTTTTCCCACTGGGCCTTCATATCCCGAAGGTTCAGCAGGTATCCGATGCCGGGGTTGGCCTTGATCCAGCAGCTGCTGTCCTCGATGTCGTCGTCCTCGTCCAGCTCGTAGATGAGGCCGAACAGCTGGTCGCTCACCTCCGGCGGCAGCTTGCCTTCCTCCAGGGCGCTGCCAAAGAGCCGGTAATAGTGATCCAGCGGCCCTTCGTTCACATAGCCCGCGGTGGTGAGGTACAAAAAAAGCGGCTGCTGCCGCTTGAGCATCTTGGGCTTTAAGAGGTTGAGGAGCCGGAAATCCTTGAATTCGTGGATCTCGTCGAACACCGCCGCGTAGGGGTTCAGGCCGTCCTTGCTGCTTAGGTCGTTGGCGTGGGCGATGATCGAGGAGTTGGTGGGATCAAAGTAAATGCCGTCCTTGGTGGTGCGGAAGCGCTTTTTCAGCTCGGGGCTGGCCTCGATCTGCTTTTTCGCCTCGCCGAAAACGATCTCGGCCTGATCCTTGGAATTGGCAAAGAGGGCGACGTCCGCGCCGCGCTCCCCGTCTTTGCTGGCCAGGAAGGCAGAAAGGCCGCTCATCATGGTGGATTTGCCGTTGCCGCTGCCCACGTAGATCAGCGCCTCGCGGAAGCGGCGCAGGCCCGTTTCCTTGCTTACCCAGCCGAAAATGTTGCAGATGGCGAAGCACTGCCAGGGCATCAGCTCCATCCGCTCATAGTTGCCCTTGGTGGGCGCCAAAAAGCGTTCCATGAATTCCACAGGGCGGCCGGCCTTATGCTCGTCGTAGGTCCAGGGGTAACGGTCGTCCGGGACCTTTTTGAGATCATTCAGAAACCGCCTGCAGGCCGCCCGCACCTTTTTGCCGGTTGTGATTTTGCCGTCCGCCACCGCCCTGGCGTACCGCATGGCCCGCTCGGGGCCGTTCAGGCGCGGCGGGGCGTAAAAGGCGTCAGAGGGCGTCAAAGGCGTCTTCTTCCTCTTCCGGTTCTTCTTCTTCTTCCGGGGCGGCCCGCTTGGCCGGGGTGATCCTCAGGTCCGCGCGGATCTTGCGCTGCAATTCCGTGTAGCGGCACAATCTCGCCATGGAGGGGTTTTCCTTGCGGAAAATCTGCCGCCCGTTCCGGGTTTCCACCACCACGCCGCGGGACTTGATGTCGGCCTTCAGGTCGTGCTTGATGTCCTCTGATGTGCACAGGTCAAAGATCATGTCCAGGTCCGAGGGCATCAGGCCGTCCGGCCGGTCCCGGCACATGGCCAGCGTCCGCTCGTACATTTCCCGGCTTTCCGGATAGCGCAGGCTGTCCAGGTGCCGCTGGCGAAGCGAAGAATCAATATCGCACATCCTTGTCCATGCTCCTTTCGTTGGTGATTTTGATCACCCGCTGCCCGGTCTGCGTTCGGTCGAGGCGCTTCGCCTTGAAGCCGCGCTCCGGGTGCTCCTCGTTGTGGCAGGCGTCGCAGAGGGATTCCAAATTATCCAGGTTCAGTTCCCATTCCGGGCGCACGCTGCGGGGCACGATGTGGTGCACCATGGTGGCGGGATGGGGCCGAAACAGCTTGCCCATCTCCGCTTTTTTCAGACACTTTTGGCAGATGTAATGATCCCGCAAAAGCGCCTGCTCCCGCACCGCCCGCCAGGCCGCGGAGGTGTAAAAGGGATCGTTTTTCTTGTAGGGTTTCATAATTTAGCCTTCCCCTCGCAGTGTACGCACCGCCGCTGTTCCGCGAAGCGGAAGCGGCGGCAGCGCCGCGCTGGGAACCATAGGTTCCGCGCGGGCTGGTCGCGCCTGCGCATCGCGCATCGGCGCGACTGCTTTGCGAAGGTGGCACGCGTAGCGTGACGGATGAGGTGCCCGAAGGGCCCCAAAAAAACCGAAACACCGCATGATTGTCATCACACGGTGTCCGGAAGAAGATCGAATCCACATGGCGGCTGCGGACTCAAAGCGATCGAAAGGCAGCCAGCAAAGGGGTTATGCTTGCCCTTTCGTTTTTTCGCAGTGTAATCATATCACGGGTTTTGGACGGAAGCAATATAGAAAGGGTATGGAAAGTGTATGTAATTTTCACCGCTTCACGATCATTCTTTCCTTCAGATCGCCCCGCTGGTCCAGCAGCCGGCCCTCCACCGAATCCATCATCAGCGCCTGGCACAGGGCCCGGCCGATCACGCGCACGCAGCGGGCCGCGTCCTTCCGGGGCACGTAGGCCGCGCCGATCAGCCGGTTGGGGTCCTGGGCAGCGTAGTATTCCACAGTCATCAGGTCGCGGTTATCCATCGCGTTCGTCCTCCAGACGCGGGCGGTACATTTCCCGCACATCGCTCACCGGCTCCAGCCGCTGATCGCGTTAGCAGTCGCGCCACTGCGCTACGCGCAGGCGCGACCAGCCCGCGCGGAACCTTCGGTTCCCAGCGCGGCGCTGCCGCCGCTTCCGCTTTGCGGAAAAGCGGCGGTGCGTAGCCGCGCAGGCACTTGTAGCGGAAATACTTTTTTCCGTCCTGTTCATAGGCAAAGCCCCGGAAGTCCCACACGTGGCCGCAGGCGTTCCGGTCACACCGTGGGCACACCATCCGCCCGGCGGGGATGGGCTTGTGGCAGCGGGCGCAAAGCGTCACTCTTTCCATCGCCATGGCTCAGTCCTCCGTAATCAGCCCGGAATACCGGTGCTCCATCAGGTCGGCGGGGTAGGCGGCGGGCGTTTCCAAAGCCTTCCCCTCGCAGGGGAAATCATCTTTCGGAGGTTTCGGCATTTCCTTCGGCATCCAAGCGTAAACCTCAGCTTTGCCCATTTCAACCATCGGGACGCCCCAAGGTCCGCCGTAAATCGTGCCATTGTAAATGCCTTCTATCGTCCAGTTTTCCCGATCATCCACAAGGCTTTTGCAGGCGGCGTAAAATGGAGTATACTTAGCTGGAAGTCCGTCCTTGATGCTGATCCAGTCGGCATTGCTGGTTTCACAATTTTTCATGTCTGTGATCGCCATATCAAGTGCTTCTTTTCGCCGCCTGTCATATTCTTCATCTCCGCCATGGACATCATGTCTTATGCTTTCCAGCCAATCGATTGCTGTTTTTCTATCCACCCCACTTCACATCCTTTCCGCACCACGGGCATTTATCCAGCTCCCCGAACAGTATTTTCCCGCAATGGCCACAGCGCCAATTGCTCCATTTGTCAAGCGTGGGCTTGGAATTATCATTCATCCCACGCCTCCGCCTTCCGCGCTTCGTCGCTTGGCTTTTTCCACCCCATCCACAGCCGGGAATGGTGGGGCTTGTTGTAGGAGTACGAGCTCACTTCGCCGATGTCGCCGTCCGCGCAGACATAATGCCCGTTGATAAATACGCAAGGGAAGCACTCTCGATATTCCGGTGTGCCTTCCTCTTCATCGGCGTCAAACCAGATTTCCTCCCAGCCGATCCCCTTCACGCGCAGGGCTTCTTCCAGAGTGAGCAGCCTTGTTGTCATCGTGTCAAGTGATTTAATCAGGCTCACCCATTCGCGCAGCGTCTTTCCCTCGTACACGTATTCGTCCAATGCCCGTTGCGCTGTTCGCATTGCCATTTCATCATAGTTAAACCTTGCCATGCTTCATTCCCTTTCTTCCAGCGCCCTCATGATTTTGTCCAGCACCAGCAGCACCGCCACTGTCAGCGTCGCCGCGTTTGTCCAGGCGGGCAGGAAATTGCTCACGATCCCGCAGGCGATGCCAACGATGGGAAAAAGAACCATCCGAAACAGCAATCCTTTCTCCATCTTGCGCTCACTCCAATGCCATAATTTCGTCGTACAGCTCTTTCGACCGTTCATGATTGCCGAAGCGGATGCGCAGGGGCAGGATGGTGTAATAATACCCCAGTTCTCCCGCCGGGCCGAGGCTTTTGTACGCCTCGGTCATTTCGTCCAGCCACTTTTCCGCCTTTTCCCAGTCCAGGTTATCCACGCTTTTTTCCCTCCCTTTCCGGGTGCTCGTCCATCCACGTGCCCCAATGGTCGGCGGCCCGCAGCAGGATGCGCATGGCCAGGTAGACGATGGCCATCAGCGCGTCCAGCAGCAGGCCGAGGCCCGCCAGGGCGGCGAGGAACAAAAGAATCTTGGTCAGGAATCCCATTCCTTCCCGGCCCCCTCTCCGTATTTTTTCAGGTACCAGGGCGGCAGCTTGTCCTCCACCGCGTCCCCGCCGATCAGCGCGCAGACGGCGCGGGCGGCGGCCAGGGCCTTGGCGATACTGCTGGCGGAATAATGCAGCTCCCGCGCCACGGCGGCTGCTGTCTTGCCGTACACGTAAAAGCCGCGCATGCTTTTGCGCTGGGTGTCCGGCAGGCTTTCGGTCAGCAGGATCGCCGCGGCGCTCTCCGCGGCCAGGGCTTTTTTCGTTTCGTACAGCCGCTTTTCCAGCTCGTCCTTCCGCGCCATGTAATCGGCGTACCGATCGCTCACGCTGGCGTGCCCGCCCGCGCCGCCGAAGGCGTTCACGCAGGTGATGTAGTCGTCCAGCTCCTCGATCTGCGCTTCCAGCCGCGCCTTTTCCTGGTTATCCCGGCGGCAGGCCGCCATCAGCTCCAGGGCAGTCAAGCCGATTCCCCCTTCCGTTTAAAACTCCGGCACCTCGTCATCCGGCACCTGCACAAACCCGCGTTCGTCCACGGCGGGCGCGCTGGGCGCGCTGGGCGCGGCGTCGCTGCGGGGCGTCAGGAATTCCACCGCCCGCGCGTCCACCTTCAGGTTGTAGCGGATCACGCCGTCCCGGTCGGTGTACTGCTCCAGGTGCACGGGGCCCTCCACGTAGGCCTTGCGGCCCTTGGCCAGGAATTTGGCGCAGTTGTCGGCGGTCTGGTCCCAGGTTGTCACGCGGAAATAGTCGGCTTCCGGGTGGTCGCGGCTTGTGCGATTGTTCACGGCAAGCGTAAAGTTGCACACGCTGCGGCCGTCCTGGGTCTGGCGTTTTTCTGGGTCCCGGGTCAGGTTGCCAATCAGGATCAACTTGTTCATTCTTCGCTTTCCTCCTCACTCAGTTTCAGCACCACCCCGGCGGGCCGCAGCTTCCCGGTGCGCCCGGGAAGCATGAACAGCTCAATGGTGGGGTATCTTTTCCCGCATGTACGGCACTGGCGGTAGCGCTTGTGCCAGCCCCGGGCCGGGTCGGCCAGGCCGTGGCGGGTGATCATCTTTTCGCCGCACGCGGGGCAGAAGCGGGCGTCGTAGCCCTCGTCGGGCAGCCTGATCGCCCGGGGGATTTTTCCGCTCATGCCGCCGCCCCCTTGTCCTTTTCCAGCCCGTCCGCCATCATGCGCAGGCCCTTGCCGAAGGCCGCCCGAAAGCGGGCCGCCAGGTCGGCGTCGATGGGGGAGAGGTCCGCCAGGTTTTCCAGCAGCCGTTCGTACATGTTCTGTATCACGCTGTAGCCGGCCCGCAGGGCCTCTTCCGCCTGGCTGCGGCTGGCCCGGGCGCGCAGGTCGGAAAGCTCCTTTTCCACGTCCGGCGGCGTCACCTGCTGAATGATGGGCTCCGGCGCTTTTTTGAGGGCCGCTTCCAGGGCTTCCTTATCCTTGCGGGCGGTTTCCTCGGTTTCCCGCAGCTTGTCCCGCAGCTGGCGCTCCGTTTCCTTCGCGGCCTTGTTCACGTCCTTGGCCGTCTGCACGGCGGCGCGGGTTTCTTTGAGCTTGCCTTCCAGCCCGGCGATCTGCTGCTTCAGCTCCTCGGCGGGGCTGTCCGCCTGGCTTTTGATCAGCTCGTCCATGGTGATCTGCATTTCGGCCTTTTCCGCCTTCAGGGTCTGAATTTCTTTTTGCAGCTCCCGGGTGCTCATGGCGTCCAGGTCGTGGGTCTCGGCGAATTCCTCCCGCTCCTCCTGGGGCAGGGCCAGCAGCATCACCGCCTGGGTGTAGCTGAGGCGCGAAAGCGCCTGCGCCTGGCTGCCGTCGTATTCCTGGGCAAGGGCCATCAGGTTCTGCGCCGTGCGTACTGAGTAATCCACGTTATCCTTGAGCCAGCGCACCCATTCGCCCGCCGGCACCAGCGCCTTGGCTTCCTGGAGCCGGTGCCCGATCTCCACCGAGGCGGAAAGCGCGGTGGAGCGCACCTGCTCCTTAATCGTGTTGATCTCCCCGGCGATCATCGCCGGGCTGCGTGTGATTTCCGTCATGCCGCCTTCCGTCCTTTCTTCTTCCGCTGTGTAGGGGCGGATACCATCCGCCCGCCCGGATGAGGTTCTACCCTCACCTTTTTGTATTCCTTCCGGAACCGGTCAAACATCCGCAGAAATTCGTCAATCCGCTCCTGCTCGTCCTCCGGGCTCTGGTTCCTGTACCCCCGGCACTGCACCAGCTTTCCCGCCGCGCTGTATTCCACCGTGCGCCATGGCTTGTCCGGGTGCTCGTCCTCCCGCAGGCACAGCAGCACCGTGCCGCCGTTCGCGTAGCGGTCCACGTAGGTGCCCACGCAGTGGCGAAGCTGGTTTCCCTCCCGGATGATTTCGTCCGCGTCCAGGAAGGGCCGGATGGTCAGGCCCAGGGCGCTGAAGCTCCAGCCGTCCAGCTTTGCGGCCCGCGCCGCCACCCGCTGGTTTTCCTTCGCGTTCTTCACGATCTTGACCCGCGCGTTCAGTTCATCATGGGTCTGGCGGAAACTGGCTGGAAACAGCATGGCCGCGTCCGTCATGTCCATGTCCAGCAGCTTCATCGTGTTCAGGTGATCCCGGAAAAGGAAGGGCTGCACGCCTTTTTTCTGCATATACCGGATGCCCTTTTTCAGCAGCCCGCCCGGCAGCAGCTGCCCGATCTCGATCAGCTCGTCCGGGTCGGCCCGCTCGCTCAGCCACAGCAGCGCGTCATTGCCGATCTTCCAGCCGGTTTTCTTTCGGATGCGGTACATTTCCAGCAGCGTGGGAGAAACGTCGATTTTGTTTCCCTTGATCCAGCCCCAGAAATCCCCGTCCACCCGCAGCACCGCCTGAGCAGTTTTGCCCCGGGTGTTGAGCAGGCGCTTGTTCCCGTCACCGGAAATCAGCATCCCGCTCAGCCGGTGCAGCCCCAGCTTTTCCAGGTATTCCAGGCAGGGAAAGCGGGTCACGGCGTGGAAGAAGTCGATCCGGTCCAGCACTCCGCTGTCCTCTCTCGCCTCATAAAGCCGTTCCCAGGGCGTGCCCAGCAGCGCGGCTTCCACCGTTTCCTGATCCAGCATGTAGAGGGTGCCGCTTGGCCGGAAGGGCCCGCTCCACGGGTCGAAGCCGCTGACGCATTGCCGGTTGTGCGTCCAGGCCAGTTCCCTTTTCACCACCATGAAGCCCTTTTCATTCGGCGGCGCGTCCCAGTCGATTTCGTTGAACACCCGTTTGGTGAAGCGCTGGCCGCCCTGGCCCGGCGTGAACACGCAGATTTCCCGCAGGTCGATGTACAGCTCCGGCAGCCATTCGTTGTAATCGTCCCATGCTCCCCAGTCGCAGATCACCAGCCAGCCCAGCATCACCAGCACTCTTTCGTCGATCGCGCTTTTCTGATAGCGGATCAGCAGGATCCGATCGCAGAGATGCTTCCGGCCCAGGTGAAAGCTCTTATACTGCACCAGGTTCCCGCACACGGGGCAGTAGCCGAAATCGTTTTGCCTGCCGCTGTTTGTCAAGGTGAATTTTTCGCCCCTGCGTCCGTATTCCCGCCATGGTCCACGAAAGCCTAACTGCCATTCAGGATGGTGCTGAGTGTCTTCATCCTCATAAGGGTCGGTGGCTGCCCATTCCGGAATGCTGTCATCCGCCCGGAGGGGAATGTGCTGGCTCTGGCAGCAGGTACAGTATCCTGTCCGGTGCCGCTTGTCCCCGTCAGTAAACATGTAGTGCGGCAGCGCATCCCGCGCCCGCCGCTCCACTTCGCTTTCGTCCAGCCGCCCCGCGTGGCGCAATGCTTCTTCCAGCTCCATTGCGCTCACCTGTCTTTCGGTTTCCCGTTTTTGTCCAGGGCAATCGAAAACAGCTTTTTCATGGCGTCGGCAGACCGCCATTCATGATATTGCGCGCTCTCCCGTATGCCATTGGCAATGATGGCCGCCTCCATCACCGGATCGCTCTTCACGATGCCCTCAGCCAACTCTGGCCTGCTAACGCCCTGCACGATCCACTCCCAATGTTTCCCGTCAAAGGTCAGCAGCGCGAATCCTTCGCAGGTGGTTTTCTCCCATTGCTCCGGAATCACCGATTCCGCCCCGTCCAGCGCCTCGATCCTGATTCTGTAATTTTTCGCCATGTTCTTCTTCCTCCGTTTCTTTTATATCCCGCCCAGCAGGGCGTCCAAATCCAGCTCTCCATGCGCAGGCGCTTGCGCATCATTTACAAGCCTTCCCCTCACAGGGGAAGGTGGCGCGTCAGCGCCGGATGAGGTCCCTATCCCAAGCGCCTTGCAGGCCAGGGCAAGCCCCGTCTTGTCGTCCACGCAGGCATAGCCGCCCTTGGCGATTTTCCGCGCGTGCTCCTTGATGGCCGCGAAGCCAAAGGCCAGCGGCTCCTTATGCTTCAGGATCGCCGCCGCGATCCCGGGCTCCCCCTGGAGCCTTTCCGTCAGGTATTCCCCCAGGATGCTGATTCCCGGGTTGTCGTGGGACTTGGCCATCTCATCCCGGATCAGGTCCATGGCCCGGTCTGTTTCCGCCATGTTCTTCTTCCTCCGTTTCTTTAAAAGGGATTATCCGCATCCGCCCCCGTCACATCCAGGAAGCCCTGCTGCTCCGCGGGCGGATCGCCGCCGTCGATCTTGTGCCGCCGGATGAACAGCAGCCGCTGGTTCCGCCCGTTGATGCGCTTCACCCGCGTCACGCCGCCCTCATCGGCTTCGGTGACGCCCGCTTCCCGCAGGGCCCGCAGTATGCCCCGCTTGGAAAGGGGAAACTGGGTGCCCTGGCGTACATAGGTTTCGCTCACGGCCTTATAGCACATTTCCGGCAGCAGCATGTAATACATTTCGTCCCGGTACCCGATCATGCCCGGCCCGCCGCTGGGGCCCGGCTCCGCGTTGGCGCTCAGGTCCTTCACATAGGCGTTTTTGCTCCCCAGCAGCTCGCGGATGCAGTCCAGGAAGGCGTTTTCCGGGGTGTCCTCCTGGGCTTCCTTCGCCTGCTGGGTGCCGCTCTGGATCAGCTGACGCCAGGCGCGGTCGATCTCCAGGGGCAGCTGCTCCCGCGTGATTTCGCCCAGGGTGTAGCCGTAGGTCAGCATGATTTCCCAGCCCAGCATCAGGTGGGCGATGGCCCCCATGTTGCGGGCGTGGCTCCCCTTGGGAAGCCGCCGCTGCGCTTCGGCGCGCAGCTTCGTCCACTCCGCTTTCAGGTTCTTCGGCAGGTCGTCGGCCTGCCGTAGCAGATATTCGATGTATCCGATCATCGCTGCCTGCAGCTTGCCCTGCATGGCGTTCTCCTGCGCCTGGGTCAGCGCTTCGCTGATCGGCACGTCCTCCGCCGTCACCCGCGTCACAAAGAAGCGCGCCAGCCCGCTTTCCCCGATCTGGGGCAGGTCCTCTCCCGTCATGATGGCCAGGCATCGGGGCGGCTGAGCCAGCTGCAGGGTGCGGTCGGCGTTCATGCGCGCCCTCGCGCTATTGTCACCGAAGGCGCGGGCCAGCTCCTGGGCCATGCCCTCCATCTTGCGCCGCTCCTGTGGGCTCTGGGTGGGGTGGTAGTCGTCCACCACGATGGGCATATCCTTCAGGGAAAACGCCTTGGCCCTTATGCTGTTGGCCGTGTCGTGGAAGCTGGCCGGCATCGTCTGGCTGGTGAAGTTGCCGAAGTGGCTCAGGGCCAGCGCCGCCGCCGTGCTTTTCCGCCCGCCGCCTTTGCCTACCAGGAACACCGCGAAGCTGGGTGGAATGCCCGCCTGCTGCAAAAAGTGCCGCAGCGGGGCCAGGTATACGCAGCAGAGCAGCGGCACGGCCACGTGCTCGCTCATCACGGTCATCAGCCCCCGGCTTTCCCGGTATCCGTCTTTTGCTGTTGTGTCACCTCCGTCCAGGCTGTATTGGGCCAGCCCGCCTTCCAGCACGGTTCTCACCTGCGGCGCGCCGATAGCTCCGCCGCCGTGCAGGTAGGCCCACGCGCCGCCGATCTTGCGCCAGCCCGTGTGGGTGTACTCCGTGCGGCGTTCCACGGTCATTCGCCCCACCTCCGCGATGGCATAGCGCAGCTTGTCCTTGGTGGTGTTGCCCGGCGCGATGTTCGCCGCGATATCCCATTTTTCGCTCACCCAGCCCATGCCGGGGAACTGCGTCACCGGCACCTGGGCGGGCGGCAGCTCCTTGCCCGTGGCCGTCCAGCCCCGGATCAGCATCCGCTTCTGGATTGTCTGGCCATCGTCCAGGGTGAGCACGCTCACCGGCAGCGCCACGAAATTGCACAGCGGCTTGCTCACGCTGTCCGTGTACTGGCATATGCGGCCCGCCACCACGCCGTAGCCCGGCACCTTGGCGTACAGCCCTTCCAGGTCGCCGTATTGCAGGCTGTTGTCCCGGGCCAGGGCGATCAGCGCTTCCTTGGCTTTCGCTTCACCCAGGTGCCCGATCAGGTCGCTCACGTCATTTTTCGCCGGGATCTCCGGCCAGATGCGTTTCAGATCCAATATCCGCGCGTGGCTGGCCACGCCGTCCAGGCTCTTGGCGATGTCCCGCGCGTGCGCCCAGCCGGGCTCGTCGTTGTCCGGCAGGATGTAGCAGGTGGCGCCCCGCAGGGATGCCGTGTAGTCCCCCTTGTTCCATTTGCCCGCGCCCATGGGGGCGCTGGTGCCGCACAGGCCGATCTTGGCCAGGTTGTCCGCGTCCTTTTCGCCCTCGGCGATCCAGATGGCGCGGTTCTCGCTGATTGCCTTGCGCACCTCCGGCAGCCGGTATAGCACCAGGCGCAGCCCCTGCATATCCCATTTCCATTGTCCCGGCTTGTCCGGGTCCGGCCGGCGCTGGCGGAAGGTCTTCGTTCCGTCCTCGTACCGGTACCGGCACGCCTCATACAGCACTGTCCCGTTTTCGTCGGTATAGGCGTAGCTGCATTCCAGCGTCTTTTTCCCGTGGTCGGCCTTTTTTGGGCCTTCCCCTTCAGGGGGGCCGGAGCGCCCGGAAAACCCGCCCTTGGGCTGGTTTTCAGCGGAGGCCGGGCGGTAGCCCTCGGATGGTGGTGCGCCAGCGCCGGATGAGGTCTTCCTCTTTTCGTATGTCGGCACCGCCTGGCGCACCGTCCCGCCGTCCCATGGCGGGTCATCGCTGGGGTCGCAGGTCAGGTCCTTCTGCTGCAACCCCAGGGCATGCACGATGTCCAGCCGGTCGCACCCCGCGAAGCATTTCACCAGGATGATGTCCTGGCCCCGCTTGTTCCGCCCCAGCTTCACGTGAAGGCTTTCCGTCTTGTCGTCGTGGGCCGGGCAGCGGCATATCCAGCTTCCGTTGCTGTCCTGCTTTTTGCGTTTCGGCTCCAGCAGGTTCAAAAAATCGTTGATATGCAATTTTATCTTCTCCCGATCCCGTTTTTGCGAAAATGAATCCAGGCCCGCGCCGGGCCATCTTGCCCGCAGCGCGTCCTGGCTGATAACGGCAGGTTTTCGGCGTGCCTTTATACACCGTTCTGCTCGTTTTGCCGCCTGCCATCCTGCAGGTGCAGCCGTTCGTGATCTGGCCATCTTGCCAGCGATCACAATGCCTTCCCCTCGCAGGGGAAGGTGGCGCGAAGCGCCGGATGAGGTGCCGCCCGCCATCTTGCGGGTGCGGCCATGGCTCACCAGGAGCCAAATCCCTCCCCGGTCCGCTAATCCAGACGGGCCCGGGGAGAGCGCCGTCTTTCCGGCTGCCATCCGCGCCGATGCCGCGGCGCGAATCCTCAGGAGGAATGAGGGGCAGGCTCTGCTTGGCCTGCTGGCGCGGGCGGGCGGAGTCGAACCGCCTTTTACCGGTCTTCACGCGCGGCCTCCCTCCCGGCCGCCCGGAGTTTACATCCCGCAGAAATGCCTTCCCATCGAGGGGAGCCGCAGCGCCCGGAAAACCTGCCCTTGGGCAGGTTTTCAGCGGAGGCTGGGCGGCAGCCCTCGGATGGTGTCAGGCGTAGCCTGACGGATGAGGTGATCAAGCAGTAATCCTCGGAATATTGAACTGCCTCCGCACATATTCCTTGTGGATCCGCCACACATTGCGCACCTTGCCCTTCACCACGATCACGCCGCCGTGCTCCTGCATCCATTTCAGCGCGCTTGGCTCGCTGATCCCGGCGAAGCCCGCCACGTCCTGGGCGCTCATCATTTCCGGGTACCCGTACAGCGGGTCCAGCACCGCGAAGGTGCCCGTTTCCTTCTTCTTCCTCATGGTTTATCCCTCACATATAAAACATGTCGCTGTCTCCCCGGTTCCAGGCCTCGTCCGGGTCCCAGCCTTCCCCTTGAGGGGAAGGTGTCGCCGAAGGCGACGGATGAGGTGATGGTTCTTTGCTCTGCCATTGTCCGCAGAATTTTCCTTCCTCCATCTGCGGGCAGATGTTCTTCTTCCAGCAGTTCAGGCAGTCCGGCCCGATGGCCTTTACACTGGTGTCCTTCTCCATTCTATTTCCTCCAAAAGCCTTCCCCTCGGAGGGGAAGGTGGCCCGAAGGGCCGGATGAGGTGCTTCCTGTCATTGGTTTAAACGATTTCCAGCTTTATCAGCCATTCCACCATTTCTTCAATGTGCTGGTCCACCAGCTGCGCCTGCTCGATGTCCAGGCGGTTTTCCCTCAGGTCGTCGCCCTCCTGGGGCTCCAGCACCTCCGCAGCATGGCCAGCCATGGCCCCGGCACTCCCGGCAATGCTCGCCAGCTCAGTCCGGTCCATTTTTCCCCGCGCCATGCACAGGTACCGGTACATATAGCTCAGCGTTGCAAGCAATCCCTTATGCATTGTCATCCCTCCCTTTTTATCGTACAGAATGGCTTTATTTCGCAGCATCCTCGTACATTTTCGGCCAATCAAAATCCAGGATCATCCCAATTTTCTGAGCGATTTTCACAGAAGGTTTCCTCCTGTTCGTTTCGATATTGGTGTACGCGGGCCGGCTGATACCAAGCACTTTTGCCATATCTTCCTGGGTCAGCCCTTTCTGTTTTCTCATGTCCGCTAAATCCATCGAACCACCTCTTGTGTCGAACTGACACTTATTATAGTTTCGTTACGACACATTGTCAAGATCATTTTACATATTTGTTTCTTTTTGACACGTTTATTGCATGTTTCTTATTGACACATTACAATAGAATAAGAGGTGATTGTTATGTATCGGTTTAAATCCATCCGTGAAAATCTCAGTATGACCCAGGATCAGGTTGCGGAAAAACTTGGTATCACAAGAGCCGCTTACACAAATATTGAAAACGGCAAACGTGATCCGGACACCAATGCCCTTATAGCCCTTGCTGGAATATTCCACTCATCGGTTGACTATCTGTTGGGATTAACTGACATTGCATCCTCTCAAGCTGTCACCTTGAATGATCATGATGAAATAAACTTGATCGAGATTTTCAGGCAGCTTAATCCAACCGGAAAATCTCTCCTTATGAAGAATGCCCGATCTCTTATTGAAACGGCTGAAATGCGGCAAGAAGAGCATATTTCCTCGATGGCGTAACGTGCATATAAAAAGAGGTGGATGCCTTGTATTTTATTGTAGCCTTTGTCTTTATTCTATTTTTTGTAATCAGAGCTTCTGTCAAATCCTTAAAAAAGAGTGAAGATTCCGATATAAAACCATTTTCGGAAGATAAGCCAAGGGTAGATGGGTATGCACATGCAAAGATGTTAGCTGAGAATGAACTTCAAAAATCCAAGGGAACGTCTGTTGTTCTGGAAGCTCCGCCGCCCATATCTCCTGAGGATTTCTTTCAGAAGCATCTGAAAGCCTATGTTTCCTTTGACCTGGAAACCACTGGCTTCGATGCGGAATCCTGCCGTATTATCGAAATCGGCGCGGTCAAGGTATGGGATGGTCAGATCGTGGACACGTTTCAGACCTTCGTCAATCCAGGCATAGGCCGCCATATACCGCCCGAGGCTTCAGCGATCAACCACATCACGGATGATATGGTTGCCTCCGCCCCTTTTTACGGAACGGCCATTCCATCCTTTGTGGAGTTTATCGAAGATTTTCCTCTCGTGGCGCATAACGCTGTCTTTGACATCAAATTCATGTATGCTGCTTTTTCTGAACTGGATATTCCCAAACCATTATTGTTTGCTGATTCCCTCAAAATGGCCCGGCAGTGTTTTCCAGGATTGCCGAACAAAAAGCTGGCCACCGTCTGCGACCATATCGGGCACCAGATCGGCCAGGCGCATAGGGCTCTGGATGACGCGAAAGCTGTTCACGCCATCGTCCAGGCGTGCGCCTCAGCCGCGTCTGACAAGCTGGAAGTGGAAAAAGCCTATCAGCTGCATATGAAGCTATCAACCCAGATCGAAGATCAATATAAATTTGCGCAGGAACATACTGACGATGCAGATGCACAAATGGACGCTATCCTTGCTCTATGCTATCAGGATTTCAGCCTTGTTGACCAGGTCAGAAGATACTGCGAGCTGTGCGGGTGGCCTGCCCCCGCTTTCCATTCTTTCAATCGAGCCATTATCATTCTGACAAAACGGAAGGATTTTGACGCCGCTATCTCAGTTTGCCAGCAGGCCATCGACAAAGACATTCCTTATCCTTCCCTTCCCGGCGGTATGGCGGAACGGAAAGAAAAACTGGTTGCCAGGAAAAACGCCAATGCACAAAAAGAGCAGCGTTTGCAGGAACAAGCAGCAGCCCGCGAGGTAAGAAAAGCCAAGCAGGAAGAAAAGAAAGCGGCAGTAGAAAACAAAAGGCCTACACCAGGGAATAAGCGTCCAGTGCTCCAACTATCCTTTGACGGCACTGAAATAATCAAAGAATATGAGAGCGTGGCCAGTGCCGCCAAGGAAATGGAGATTGACAAAAGCTGTATCCGTGACGCTGCAAAAGGAAAGCAGAAACACGCTGCAGGTTATTCTTGGAAATATGCCGATGAATACACAAGAGTGGGCACATCATCATAAAAGTCCCTGGCGGTGTAACAGTTTCAATTTAGTTTTGTTACACCGCTTTTCTTTTTGTTATGTGGAAAACCCTTATGCCGCCTGGCTTTCCGGACTCCTGTAACAGAAATAACAAAATAACAGTTTGAAATACACCCACCCTCCAAAACTTTTCTTCGGAGCCGGGGTCGATGTAAAAAGTTTGGGGCACTATATTTTTTTCTGTTATTTTGTTATTTTGTTATATTCATATTTTATACACTGTTTTATGCAGGTTATCCACAGTATATACCTATTAAATGGATTTTCGATTATGCATAACGCATGCGTAACAAATTCATTTTCATTTTGTTATTTGTGTTAAGAAATTGTTAAATCTTTAACAATTATTTAAGATTTTGCCCCTTGCCGCCCCTTTTATCATCGTGGTATCATAGGCGCGGCAAGGAGGTGGGTACCGTGGCGGCGGTATCATCCAAAATCATTGCGTTTCCCCAGCCTGAGAAAAAGGAATCGTCTGCCCGGCGTACCCGTCGGAAGGATGGCCTTTTTCAGGTCGAGCTTCGTTACAAGGATCCCAACGGCGTCGCAAAGAAAAAATCCTTTTACGGCAAATCCCAGGCCGAAGCCAATGCGAAGAAAAAGGCCTTTGAGCAGGAGCTGGCCGTCGGGCTGAAAGCGGATGATAAAACCGGGTTCAGCGCTTACGCAGATCACTGGCTGAAAACCTATAAGTCCGATCTTCGCCCCGGCACCAAGGCCACCTATGAACACGATGTAAAACTGATGAAAGAGGCCTTCGGCGGAAAGAAGCTGAAGGAGATCTCCCTCAGCGATGTCCAGGCCTGGCTGAACACCCGCAGCGGCCTGTCCGCCTCTGCGATCAAAAAATCAGCCATGACCGCCCGCGCGCTCTTTGAGTCCGCCCGCCAGGATCGGCTGATCCTCTTTAATCCATGTGATCAGTTGTCTATCCCCAAGGGTCCCGAGGGCACCCACCGCGCCCTGACCGACGAGGAGCGCGTGTTCATCACCAACCATTGCCAGGATCACCGTTTTTATTATGCCGCCATGATCATGCTCTATGCCGGCCTGCGCCGCGGGGAAGTCATGGCCCTGCGCTATGATCGGGACATTGACCTGGACGCCCTGGAAATCCATGTCCGGGAGTCCGCCCACATCTCAGAGAAGGGCACCGACTATTTTATCGACTCGCCCAAGTCCGCGGCATCGGTCCGCACCGTGCCCATCCTGCCCCCGCTGGACACGATCCTGGCCTCCGCACCCAAAGAGGGCCTGGTGCTCCGGTCCGCCGCCGGCAAGCCCATGACCGAATCCGCATTCTCCAGATGCCTGGAATCCTACCAGATCAATCTGGAACAGGAGCTGAACGGCACGTCCCGCCGCTGGGCCACGCCCGAGCAGCTGGCCGCCTGGCGCTCGTTCCCCATCCGCTGCCATGACCTGAGACACACCTTCTGCACCATGCTGTACGATTCCGGCGAGGTGGACGTGAAAACAGCCCAGCTTTGGATGGGGCACGCAGACGTCATGGTCACGATGCGGATCTACACCCACCTCTCCCAGGCCCGGCAGGATAAAGCGATCCAGTCCGCCCGGAAACACTTCGGTAAATTGGCAACTGTCGGTAATTCTGTCGGTAACCCAAATTCTTGATTGCATATTATTCAAGGTATTTGTATAATATTCTGCGCATATAGGGAACTGCAACAACCAGAATATTATACAAAGTACAGTCCAAAGCCTCCGACTCTGAAGGCCATGCGTTCGAATCGCACCGGGCGTACCAAAACTCCTTGAGAATCATGCATTTTCAGGGGGTTTTTGCTTTGGTTGGCCTTGGACTTGTGATCTGTTTGACTGCGTATCTTTCCGCTATTGATGCGATGCCGCCGTGCTTCGCTCAAAATAATTCTGGCGTTGTGAAAACGCCCAAAGGAGATGTAACCATGACCAAACGACTGCTTTCCCTGGCGCTCATTGCCATCATGGCGGCAATGCTCATTCCCGCCTCTGCCGAATGGACCATGTATGTGTATACGGATAACGGCAAGAGCCTGAACGTGCGCAGAGACCCGATGACGGGCGACAACGTGATCGGCTCCCTGAAATATGGCGAAGCGGTCTCCGTGCGTATGACGATGGCCAATGGCTGGACCGTGATCAACTGGGCCTCCGGCGATGGCTTTGTAGCGTATGTGCAGAGCCGTTTCCTGATGGAATACAAGCCCGCCCCCAAAACTCCCTCCACCCCCGCCCCTGAGAAGAAAAGCTCTACCCCTGGAAGCAACACGACCTTCTCCGCCATGAACGATGAGTTCAAAACGGCCGTGCGGGTGTCTCCCTACACGGTTACTGCCCGTCCTGCCCGTGCTTCCGGTTGGGTGAACCTGCGCTGGGCGCCCAGTCTGGACGCGGCGGTCATCACCACCTGCCCCCAGGGCAAAGAACTGACCGTGCTGGCTGAACTGAAAAACTGGTACCAGGTTGAAGACGTCGTGACCGGCATGATCGGCTTCATCAGCCGCTCCTACGTGATGCGCAAGTAATCTGGAACAAACGCAACCATTTATTCAAGACAATTAAGGAAGGATAGAACGATGAAAAAACTGACTGCTTTGATCCTGTGCCTCGCGCTGACGCTGAGCTGCATTGCAGCCCTGGCTGAAACTGCGGAAAAAACCAACATGGGCACCGTGAATCTGAACGGCGCGTTTGAAGCCCGCTGCGTGCTGCCGGAAGGCTATACCATGGAGACCACCGAGATGGATAATGGCGGCCTGCTCAGCACCATCCTGAGCAAGGACCCCGCGAAACCCATCCTGATGCTCTCCATTATGTTTGACGAAATGTACGCCGAAGTGAAAAAGCTGAACGATCTGGATGACGAAGCGATTGCGTACATTGAATCCACCTTCACCGATGAATACGAAGTCGAGATTTCCTATCAGGAAACTATCCACGGCACCAAGCTGATGGTGGTCAAGGAAGCGAATAACGCGTTTGCCGACGTGTACACCATCTATGAAGGCTATGAATTTGAATTCGTGCTGTTCCCCTCTGTGGAAGGCGGCGCGGAATCCCTGACCGACGACCAGATTCAGATGGTGATTGAATTCCTGGGCAACCTGGATTTCATTCCGGTAGAGGAATAATTATTTCACAATCAAAAACCGCTTCACCCGGTGGCAATGACAGGATGCCGGGTGAAGCGGTTTTGATTTTTGGTGCTTCATTCAGTTTATTGATATAATGTGCACCCGCCGATAAATTCCCGCAGCAGCGAGAGCGGAGGAATATCGCGCATGGCTTCGTCGGTGGCGGGCAAAATATAATGAAGGATCTTCAGCAATCGCCGGGAGCTTAGATATACCGGATTTTCGGGCGGGATTTCCTTCAGCAATTCATAGGCGTAGCGTTTCAGCACGGCCAGCTCGTAATGCAGGGCTGAGTTGAACACGAAGTCCGCCTGCTCCTGATAAGGAAAAATCCATTTTTCCTCGCCCCGGCGGGCGGCGTGGCGCGGAACTGATGATCCCGTACGATGCGGCGCAGCAGCCGCGCGTCGGTAGTGCGGATGCGGTTGTGATGGTCCAGGTTCAGGCAGGCCAATTCGCTGATGTACACCTTACAGATGAGGCTCGGGTCGAAGCCCTCGTGCAGCGCGGGGTTCAGGCCGTGAATGCCCTCCATCACCAGAATCTGATCGTCGCGCAATTGCAGCGGATACATTTTTTCTTTCCGCCTGCTGACGGTAAAATCAAATTGTGGCATCATCACCTGCTCGCCCCGCAAAAGCCCGGCGAGGCAATCCCGCAAAAGCGGCACGTCCAGGGCGGAAAGCGCTTCCAGGTCGGGCTTCCCGTCTGCTTCCAGCGGCAGCAAATCCCGGTTCAGGTAAAAATCATCCAGCGATACCAGCACCGGCTTTAAGCCCAGCACCCGCAGATGGATGCACAGCCGGTTGGAGAAGGTGGTTTTCCCACTGGAGGACGGCCCGGCCACGAACACCGCTTTGGCTTTCCGCTGGAAAGCACCCTGGGCAATGTCGCCGATGGACTGGTCGTGCAGCGCTTCATTGACGCGGATGAACTGGGGCAGCTCGCCGCGCACGGTCATGTCGTTCAGGTCGGAGGCGTTCATCACGTTCAGGATGTCGCACCAGCGGTTGGACTGGGCAAAGCATTCCAGAAACTTGGGCCGCTGCACGAAGGGCGCGGGATGCTGAGGGTCGCTTGGCGCGGGCATTTGCAGCACCATGCCCGTTCCGTGCAGGCGCAGATGAAACGCCGACACATAGCCGGTGGAGGGCAGCATGACCCCGTAAAAGTATTCCGCGATACCGCCGCACAGATACATGTGGAAATAATCGTAGGGGCGGTAGGCCAGCAGGCGGGTTTTGTCTTCGTGCCCGGTTTTCAGGAAATATTCGATGGCCTTTTCCCGGCTCCATGTTTCGCGGATGAAGGGCAGGTTCTCCCGAACGATCGTTTCCATCTCCGCCTGCAGCGCGTCCACAGTCTGCTGGTCCGCGTCCCGATCCAGCAAACGCATGTACACCCCGTAGCCGATGGAATGCTCGATGCGCACGTCGGATTCCGGCAGCACCCGGTGCAGCGCCAGCAGTAGCACGAAGCGCAGGGAGCGCTCGTAAATCCGGCGCCCCTCCTCGTTCTGGAAGGTGATGGGGTGGAGGGAGCAGCTGTCGGACACCGTTTCGTTCAGCTCCAGCGCTTTCCCGCCGCAAAAGCACCCCAGGGCGGTCTTTTCGTATTCTGGGGCCATGGCCTTAATAATTTGCTGTACGGTTGCGGGAGCTGAAAAGGCTTGCTCCTTTCCCAGCATGGTGATGATCATAGAAAATCTCCTTTCGGGGATTTGGGAAAAAGGGAAGAGGGATTAGGAGACAGGGATTAAGGCACGGGTAAGCGCTGATTGATTCATCCCAGGTATTATACAGATTTATTGTAGGGGTGGATATCATCCGCCCGCACATCTGAATTATAAGTAGGAATGAAAATGAAGGCGCTGTAACGATTTACAGGGCGGGCGGATGATATCCGCCCCTACACAGCGTACATCCAACAAACGTATGAAATATTGATTTTATCGAAGAATATCAAGGAGGGATGGAATAATAATACCACTTACCATCAATATTTGTGAGTTTGTACCAATTCGGGATTTCTTCAAGCTTATTTATATAAACATATCCGTGAGGGATCATATTTAGCACTTGAAACCCAAGGTGAAAAAAGAGGTTGTCATTACTCAAAAATATCTCATCAATACTGAGTTTTGTCAATTCTTCAGGGACTGAAAAGTGTTTAACCCCATTAAAAAGACTTGAAAAGTCTTTATGACCGGATGAATCTCTCTGCATAGTATAATATGCTGTATCAAATTCAATGCTGTTTTGCTGGAATAGTTTAATGGCATTTTTCTTTTCAATACCCCTTAACGCCATAGTAAAGAGAAGATAGCAAACCGCACAGATTAACAAAATTAATAATGAGACTCCTATCCTGTTCAGCATTCTAACCATATGCGTTTTAGTTTCCCCACATTTCATTATAAATCTGTATCCCCCAAGCAATATGATTATGATCAGTCTCGCTATCAAAAAAATAATCTATAAATATTTGCATAGTTGAATGAATCACTATTTGCCTAATCCCTTTTTACTCCTTCTCCTCCTGGGCCGCCACCTTCTGGGCCCACTGCAAATGTTTGGTGTGGACGTAGGCGGGGCTCTGCTCGTCGGCCAGGGAAGAGGCTCGGGTCATGATGCGTTTGCCCTCGTCGTTCTTGCCGAAGGTCAGCTTTACAAAGGCCAGGCCGTGCTGGGGGCAGTCGGCCAGGGCCATGTATTGGTCGTTGCGCTGGAGCACATAGCCCTCCGGCACCTCCATACGCTTGCCACAGATGGGGCAGGGCGGATTCATGGCGGCGGCGCTCTTCAGGGCGTCCTTCATGGAGCGGACGCGCAGGATGGAGGTGGCTTCCCGCTTGGCCCGGTCCAGATGCTGCAGCTTGCGGGGGGACTGGGGATAGTCCAGCACCTTGGCCGGGTTGGGCATCTTGGCGAACACCAGGGCTGTATAATACGCGTCGTTGACGGCGTTGTGGAAGGGCATGGCTTCTTCGTCAGGCACGATTTCCAGCTGCTCCATGGCGGCCTTTAAGCCCTTGCGCTCCTTCGCGTTGCCGGTCACTTCGCCGAAAAGCTGCTGAGCGTCGTAGAACTTGGGCAGCTCCGTTTCGCACTTGAAGAAGGTCATGTTCTGGTAAAGCACGGAAATGTCGTCACAGCCCCAGGTGAGCAGCACGTAATCCTCCCCGCACCATTGAGCGAACGCGGCCATGGCCTCGTTAAAGTCCGGGGCGTCGGCCAGGTCGTCCTGGGTGATGTGGGTGATGCGGGAAATGCGGGGATGCAGGCGGATGTAGTGCTGGGGCTGGATCAGCTGGGAAAAGGAATCCACCACCTGGAAGCTCTCGTCCACCTTCACCGCGCCGATCTGAATCAATTCAAAGAGCAGCTTGCCCCCCACGCTCTTGAAGGCGGGGGAGTGGTAGGAGATGGGCTGGTTCCATTCCAGGTCCAGGACGATGTATTGCATGGGAAAAGACTCCTTTGGTTGATGCGCAATCAGGGATTGAGCTTGTATTTTTCAAAGGCTTTCTCGGGATTGATATGAAAATCGCGGAAAACCAGAAACAGCATCGCGGCGATGGCGGCGACGAACGCCGGCCAGCCCAGGACAAGACACAGAGCGGCCCCGGCAAAAACTACGATCGTGAGCAACCGGAACAGTTGAAAGTAATCCCGGGCCAGCCGAGTCTTGTCGTATTTTGCCTGCTGGGCTTCTGTGAAGAAGCTGAACCCGCCGATGAGCTTGCAGGCCTTTTCCTTCCTGACGGCAAAAATGATGGCGAAGGTCAGGAAAATCAGGCCCATCAGGCAAAGATCCAGCGCCAATGGCACCTTCATGGTGATCCCTCTTTCTGTGCGGCCGCGGCGCTTTTGCCTGCCAACGCGCCGGTGCTCCAAGCGATTTGCAGGTTATAGCCGCCGGTGTGGGCGTCCACGTCCAGCACCTCCCCGGCGAAATACAGGCCCTTCACCGCCTTGCTTTCCATGGTGTTGGGGCTGATGCCCTTCACGTCCACGCCGCCCCGGGTGACAACGGCTTCGTCAATGGGCCGGGTGCCGATGATTGTCAGCGGCAGGGCTTGCAGATGATCGGCAATCACCTTGCGCATTTTGGCCGATACCTGACTGCACGGCGTTTTTCCATCCAGCCCGCACAGCGTCGGAAACAGCGCGGCAAAGCGCATGGGAAGCAATGTTTGCAGCACGGTGGACAATTGCTTTTTCCCGGCGGCGGACAGCTCCCGGGTCAGGCGCTGGTCCAGCTGCTCCGGGGTCAGGCCGGGCTTTAGGTTCAGCGCGGCTTCGCATCGTCCACTCTCCGGCAGATGGGAGGACAGCGTCAGCGCCAGCGGCCCGGACACGCCAAAATGGGTGAAAAGCAATTCACCCAATTCGGAATAAATCATCATACCGTGACGCTCGGCGTGCTCCCGTTCGGGGCCCGCCGAGACAGAAAGCTGCGCTTTCTTCGCCATTTTATCATAACTGTACCCTGTTAGGCAAATGTTTTTTAGCGTCAGGCCCTGGAGCTCGGCGGGCCAGGCTTCCTTTGTGCGCAGGCCCACCAGGGAGGGCAGCGTGGGGGAGACGTTCAGCCCCAATTCTTTGGCCCATTTCAGCCCGTCGCCGGTGGAGCCGGTGGAAGGATAGCTGAGCCCCCCGGCGCAGACGATCACGGCGGCGGCAGGTAAAACACGCCCTTCGGAAAGCAGAACGCCATTCACGTGGCTTTCTTCCGTCAGGATCCGCTTCACTTCGCAGTGCAGCCGAATGTCCGCGCCCGCCTGACGCAGGCCCTTTTCCAGCGCTTTGGTCACGTCGCTGGCGTGGTCGGACACGGGAAAAGCCCGCCGCCCCCGCTCGATCTTCGTTTCACAGCCCAGGTCAGACAGCAGCGACAGCATATCAAACGGCCCGAAATGCCGCAACGCGCTGTATAAAAACCGGGGATTCCGGGGCACCTCCCGCAGAAATTCGTCCACGTCCTCACAGGCGTTGGTCACGTTGCAGCGGCCCTTGCCGGTGATGTAGACCTTCTTCCCCAGCTTTTCGTTCTTTTCCAGCAGCGTCACATTCGCGCCGCTCCGGGCGGCAAACAGCGCCGCCATCATGCCCGCCGCGCCGCCGCCGATCACAATGATTGAAGGCTCCATTTTGTGGTTTACTCCATCTTGATTTGCAACTATATTCACTGTACTCTGAACTCTGTACTCTGAACTCTTACCATTACTGCTCCAGGAATGGTTTCAGCGTCTCTCCGCATTCCCGGTTATAGTCGTTGAAGTCCCCCAGGAAGGTGCAGGTCACATAGCCCCGGCGCAGCCAATAATAGTCGCTGCCCTCGTCGGGCTGCTCCATGGGCACCTCGGAGGTGTCGCTGGCGGTGAGCCAGAAATAGGTCTGGCCCAGGGGACTGACCCGCTTTTCGTAGCCGTCCACGTAATAGGCTTTGCTTAAAGGACAGAGCTTCAGGCCCTTGAGTTCCTCCGGGGGAATGGCCGGGGCGTTCAGGTTAAGGAGGCCGAAGCGCGGCAGCTGGATGTGCTGGTAATGTTCTGCCATCTGCACGGCCAGATCAGCCAGATTTTCACGCATTTTTTCGTCCGCGTTTCGCATAATGGACACCGCCATGGAGGGAATATAGCACATGGCAGCCTCCCGCGCGGCGGCGACGGTGCCGCTGTAATAGACCGCGCTGCCCGCGTTCTCCCCGTTGTTGATGCCGGAGAGGCAATAATCAAACTTTTCATCCACAATAAACGGCGCGATGCGCGCGCAGTCCGTGGGCGTGCCTTCCACGGAATAGGCGCGGGCCCCCTCCCAGGGAATTTCATGCACCAGCAGCGGCGCGGTCAGCGTGATGTGCTGGCTGTTGGCGCTGCACTGGCTGCTGGGGCCGGTGACGGTCACCTTGTGCCCCCGTCGGATGGCTGCGTCGGCCAGGGCCTTGATGCCCGCGGAATGGATGCCGTCGTCATTGGTAACCAGAATATGCAAAATAACGCCTCCTTTGTGGGGGTTCATGTGTGAGTTGATCACAGGAAGGAATGGCGGCGGCAACCGCCAAATCCTCATTTTCCATTATACCGGAAATATTCCTTCCGCGCAAGCATAGGATTGAAAAGACGGAGGGGAGGAGACGTTAATGGGGACTTTGGCTTTATAACACAAGTTGGAAAACGCAGCCAAAAGCCTTCCCCTCGCAGGGGAAGGTGTCAGGCGCGGAGCCAAGATTGTTAGTGGTATCAAGTAAGTTCGCGCCTGACGGATGAGGTGTTCCTTTCCCTCACATGTTTGCGTTCTAACGGGTGGGTTCACCTCATCCGAGCCGCGCGGAATCGCTTGATTTTTCTCTCAATCTTGATTCCGCGCGGCCCACCTTCCCCTGCGAGGGGAAGGCTTTTGGAGATGTCTTTCTTGCTTGTAATGTGATTTAATATGCCCTATCAATCTGCATGAGGAGGTTTTCATGACGTTTGGATACGATATGCTCAACGGGCGGCAAGGAGCATCGGGTTACTGTCGGAAAGCAGGGGAAAAAACCGAAATCCATGCGCGGGGATTGAAGGTGGGGGAAAGCTGCGTTTTGTATGAACTGCTGCCCGACGGCGCGGAAAAACGCGATGAACAGACAGCAGACGCAAACGGCCAGACAGTGTTCAGCTTTGCGGGCGGAAACGCGGTCTTCGTGACGGCGGGCGGCAAGGTGCGCCTTTGGCAGGGCGGGGAAGAAAACTATCTGCAGGCGTGTGAATGGATACAAAGAGAGAAAATGAAAAAAGAGAAAATAAAAAAAGAGGAAACGCTAAAAAGCATTTCCCCGGAAACAACCATCGAACCGCTTGCCGCAGAAACGGAAGAATCCATCAGCGAAGATCCAGAAGCAGCGGAAAACATACTGCGCCGGGAGCTGGAAGAAATCCAAATTCCAATCCATGCGGAGGAAAAGAAGGAACAGGCACAATTGAAAACAGAGGAGAATCAAACGACAACAAATACAGAAGAAAATGATGAAGGGGAGAAACACTTGGAGGAAGAACAAACTCCGACTTACACCCTCCGTTCCCCCGGCGCTGGCGAACCGGTGGACGCGCTGCCGGATTGAGCGTCGCGCCAGGCCAGCACCCGGCGCTTCATGCTTTCGATGTCCAGCACGCCCAGGGCAAAGCCCTTGCGGATGAGCTCCTCAGGTACGAATTCGTCGTACTTTTCAAACACCGGCACTTCCTTGGGATAGACCAGCTCCAAGGGGTCAAAGTCTTTTTCCGCTTCCTCGGCGGCGATGCGGTAAAACTCCGCTTCGCTCACCTGCATCATGAATTGCAGATAGTAGGGCCTTGCCGGGTTCAGCCCTTTCAGGCCCAGCCGTTTGCCGCAGCGGATTTTGAGGAACCGCTCCAGCGCCAGGAAAGCGTAGCTGCCCAGCCAGGGGAGCAGCGCCCACATTTTCCCGCCCAGGCAGATGAGCGGTCTTTCGGCCATGCCGGATTTCAGGTACACGTCCCGCGCTTCTCCCAGGCGGCACACCGCTCGGCGCATGAGGTAGGGGTACTGCGTATCCTCGGCCAGCACCCTTTGCATCCGCTCGAGAATGCGGTTGTGAATATCCCCCGCGCAGTCGCCGAAATAGGCGGGGATGTTGCCTTTCACCAGCGTGCAGTAGACCACGTGTTTTTTGTGGTCCACGTCGTCCACGATCCACACCCGGCCCGCAATGGCGATCTTGTCCCCGGCGGGCGGCGGCTGCACGATGGTGCCCAGTTCCTCAGACTCCGATCGCACGGCGTACTCGATATTCTCCTGGAATACTGCATAGAACTTATAATTATTCACCACCCGTTCCCCGGCCAGCCCCACGATCAGCCCGCCGTTTTCGGTGCGGCTGATATGGTCGATGGACAAAAGATGCCGCAGCAGCGCGCGGAAATCGTCCTGACTGACGCGGTGGAAGCAGGAAAGCGGCAGCACGCGGGAGGCCAGCTCCCCGGGCGTCATTTCGCCGCAGGAGGCCAGGGTGCTCATGGTCTGGTGGTAGAGCAGGGAATAGGGCAGACGTTCCGTGCGCGGTGGCTCCACGAAGCGCTCCTCGATGTAGAGCTGCACCAGCGCGATGCCCTGAATCATGCGCCAGGGAATGTAGTCCGGCAGCATGGCGCGGGCCTCGGCGTGGTCTTCCCGCATCACGAACCACATTTCCGAGGGGCTGCCCCGCCGCCCGGTGCGGCCCATGCGCTGCAAAAAGCCCGACACCGTGAACGGCGCGTCGATCTGGAACGCCCGCTCCAGCCGTCCGATGTCGATGCCCAGCTCCAGCGTCGCCGTGGCGCAGACGGACATGAGCGAATCGTCGTCCTTCATTTCCTCCTCCGCGCTTTCCCGGTAGGAGGCGGATAGGTTACCGTGGTGGATGAGGAAGCGGTCGGGCTCGTGGTTGGCCTCGCAGTATTGCCGCAGGTACTGGCAGACGGATTCGCATTCCTCCCGGCTGTTGGTGAACACCAGGCATTTCTTGCCCCGCGTGTGCTCAAAGATGTAGCCGATGCCGGGATCGGCAGCCTTGGGCGCGGTGTCGGTGGGCGCTTCAGGCTCGGGCAGCTCGGCCAAGAGGGCTTGGTCTTCATCCGCCTGGGGCGGGGTGTTATAGAAATGCTCCATGGACAAGCGCCACACGTCCCGCCCGCCGTCGAATTTCGGTATGACCGTGCCCCGTCCGCTGCCCGCCGCAAGAAAGCGTCCCGCTTCCTCGGGATTGCCGATGGTGGCGGACAGGCCGATGCGCCGGGGTTTGCAGCCCGCTGTCCGGCACAGGCGCTCGATCAGGCAGAAGGTCTGCCAGCCCCGGTCGCCCCGCAGAAGGGAATGGATTTCGTCGATCACGATGAACCGCAGGTCGCAAAACAGCGACGGGATTTCCATGTGCTTGTTGATCATCAGCGATTCCAGGGATTCCGGTGTGATTTGCAGAATCCCTGCCGGATGGCGCAGCAGCTTTCGTTTCTGCGTCTGCGGCACGTCGCCGTGCCAGCGGTACACCGGAATGTCCTGCTCCTCGCACAGCTCCGTCAGCCGCCCGAACTGGTCGTTGATCAGGGCTTTCAGCGGCGCGATGTAGAGCACGCCCACCGAAGCCGATGGGTTTTCCTCCAGCAGTGTGAGGATGGGAAAAAACGCCGCTTCCGTTTTGCCGGAGGCGGTGGAGGCGGTCAGCAGCACGTTTTCCTCCGTGCCGAAAATGGCGTCCCCCGCGGCGTTCTGCACGGCTCGCAGCGTCTGCCAGCCCGACCGGTAAATGTAATCCCGAATGAACGGGGCATAGCGATTGTATACGTCCATGGTGGTTCCTCATTAACATGTTGAAGGAAAAGAACGAAGCGAGGGCCCGTGCGGCCCTCGTGCACCTGCACCAAGGGGATGATCCCCCTGGACCCGCAATAGCGGATAATGCTTGAATGATAAAACCAGCTTGTTTCCCGCTGAAGCTTGGAGGAACGAGGAAATCTGGCTTGGTGCCGTTGTGCTTCTGGCCCGGCGTCCTTCGGACGCCAACCCGGATGCAAAGCATCCGGGGAAGCCAGGGAATCATCCGTAGGGGAAAGTTTACTTTCCCCCTCGGATGTTCCCGGGCTTTCTTGGGCCAGAAGCCCTCAAACTTTCCGTAATCCCAGCGCAGCAGGCGAAGGTTGCTTTTTCTCCCCAGCGGGCTTTATCGCCAAGTGCGGGTCCAGGGCGGTCACCGCCCTGGCGCAGGGTTGGGCGCGCGCAGCGCCCAACGTGTCTTTTGCTGTTCTTGCTTCAAGCTTTTATTGTTGAAGAGTTCTAAATGGTAAACTCCGCGAAATTGTCATCCGCTTCGTCGGACACGGCTTCGGACTTGGTGAAGGCGAATTCGTCGGATCGCAGGAGGGCTTCCACGGTGAGGGTGGGGTTCTGGTATAGCAGGTCGAGGAGCTCGATGAAATCCCGAATGACCTCCCGGGGCGTGATGTTCTGGTCGGCCCCGATGCGCTCATACTCGATTTTGATGAATGCCGCCAGGTCGTTGTCTGTGACACGCTGGGCGTAGCCGTACAGGTCAGCATGCATCCCGGCCAGCTTTTCGCACAGTACCAGCATTTCCTCCGCGGTCAGCGGCTCCAGATGAATGACCGGGGCCAGCAGATCCCGCGCGCCGGGGCGGGAAAACTTGCCCTCCGCCAGGCGGGAACGCAGGGCTTCGTAGCTGTATACGCCCCGCCGCTTGTCCTCCACGGCCTGGGGCGTCGCGCCCATGATGATGCCCAGGTACTTCGCCTTGCCTTGCAGGGTGTCATTGTACATGGTCAGCATCTTTTCATAGTTGTACTGCCGGGAAATGGCGTTGAGAATTTTATAAATATTCACCAGCTCGTCCACCATGATCATCATGCCCTGGTAGCCCGCCAGGCGGAAAAAGGACGCGAACAGCTTGAGGTAATCGTACCAGTCGTCGTCGGTGATCACGATGTTCACGCCCAGGTCTTCTTTGGCTTCCCGCTTGGTGCTGTATTCGCCCCGGAACCAGCGCACGACCTTCCCCTTCGTTTCGTCGTCGCCGTTCACGTAGGCATGATAGTAGGCGGACAATAGCCGGGCGAACTCGAACCCGTGCACCAATTCGCTGATGGAGGAGGTGACGGCATAGATTTTCTGATCGACCGCCTTGGTCAGCGCCGGGTCGCCGGGGGCCAGGCCGGTTTCCTGGGCCGCTTCGCTCTGCACCGTGCTGATCCAGCGATCCAGCACCAGGGTCAGCGCGCCGCCCTCGGGGCGGGTTTTGGTGGAAAAGTTACCGATCAGCTCCCGGTAGGTGGCCAGGCCCTGGCCCTTCGTGCCCTGCAAACGGCGCTCGGGGGAAAGGTCGGCGTCGCAGACGATAAAGCCCCGGTCCATCACGTAATTGCGGATGGTCTGGAGCAGGAAGCTCTTGCCCGAGCCGTACGGCCCCACGATAAACCGGAAGGACGCGCCGCCCTCGGCGATAATGTCCACGTCGTGGAGCAACGCTTCGATTTCATTCTTGCGTCCCACGGTGATATAGGGCAGGCCGATACGGGGCACCACGCCGCCCTTCAAGCTGTTCAGCACCGTCTGCGCAATGCGCCGGGGCACTTTTTTATTGGCTTCGCTCATTTTTTATCCTCCCAGCAGCCGACGCACGTCGTCCAGATAATCTTCGACCAGGGCGAGGCCGCCGTCATTTTCTTCTATCACGCTGTCGCCGATTTCCTCAAAAAAGGCTTCATTGATGCTGTCCGCCACCACGGAGGGCAGCAAACGGTTTTCCCGGATGATGTCGTTTGCCGGATTCCCCGCCAGCAAGGCCCGCAGGATGCGAACCTGAATATCATTGAGCGGAACGGCGGGAGCCGTTTCCGGTTCGGGTTCCGCCTGAACCGCGGCAGGCGCTTCCTCAACGTCATTCATTTCCTGCTTTTCTTCCTCGGTCAGCAGGCTGTCCCGGGTTTTCATCGCGTCCCGCCGGATCTGCTCCAGCCCCGCCAGGTTCAATACGATCTTCGGCTTGGCGGCTTCTTCTTTTTCTTTTCTGTCCTGCGCGATGACCGCGCTGACAAAGGGCTTGCCCCAGGCTTCCGACGGCTTTTCTTTCAGAGGGTGGCCGGTTTTCAGGTATATCCTCAGCTGCCGGTCCGTTTCATGGAGAAAGCCGAAGAAACGCTCCCGGTCAAAGTACAGCGTTTCATAGCTGCATACCTGCCAGGCGTTGTTATTGCACACATACACGCGGCAGGCGTTGAGCTGGTACTTGATTCTGTCCAGCTTCCGCCGCTCCCAGTACATGGCGTTCGCCAGCGGACGCCAGGGAAAGGGAGTCATCCTGCCAAAGCATTGTTCAAACAGGTTTTTCCCGCCGAAGCCCATTTCGGCGCAGCCGGCCTTCCAGGCTTTGGCAAACAGCGCTTTTCCTTCCTGCGGAGATTTCAGCATCACAGCGGAAAACGTCAGCTTCTCTTTGGCGATCAGAAGCAGGGCGGAATACACTTCGTCGTCCGTGTGCCCCTCCGGGCTGCGCAGCACGGCCATTGCTCCGTCCCGCGCCAGCATGTCCGGGTCAGCGTACAGCCGCGCTTCCTCGGGATGAATACCATGGATGATGGCAAATTCCAGCATCCAGCGATGCAGCCGCTTCACAAACCATTCGTCGGCGCAGCCCGTTTTCAGGTATCCTTTTTCAAATGCCCGCATCTTTTGCAGGCTGTCCTGCGGGAAATCCGCGCCGATCAGGTTCAGCAGTTCATTCAGATAGATGCCCGCAAAGCAGTCGTTGGCGGGCCGAATATTGCCCTTCCGAACCGCCGTGCGCCAGGTAAAATACCCCCGCAGCTGTTTGGTGTTGAGGAATTGGTAGGCACAATAGGCGTTCACCGCTCCCTTCCAGGGCTGATCATCCTCATAATCCTTCATAAACATGCCCTGCATGTAGAACTGTTTCCGCTGATCCATGAAATACAGGCCGGTGCTCTCATCACACAGCCGACTCATTTTGCGGATCATCTCGGGCATCGCTTCCCGTTTCTTGGCCGGAACCGCTCCTGGATGGGGCAAAGGCGTTTCCTGGTATACGGAAGAAATGCTTTTGTAGGGCTGATCGTCCAGAACGATGGTATAGCCCGGCTGATGCGCGGCCTTCATGGCACGGTCAAACAGCGGGAGGATCACCTCGGGCTTGACTTGCTCGCTGAACCGGATACCGGCCCAGTTGACGCCGTGCATGCGGAAGGGCTTTGCGATATAGTCCGCGGAAATGCTGGACAGGATCGTTGCGCCGCATTTCAAATCGCACAGCTCGATTTCCGTCCCGCTGTCCTCGTCCCATTGGCGCATCAAAAGCGCGGCCCATTTTCCCGTTTCCGGGTCGCTCAGCACCGAGAAGCGGGGGAAAGCGTCCCACTTGAACTGCTCGGCAATCTGGTATTTTTCCATGGCGTAAACCAATAAATCCGCTAATGTCATGCACTGCGTCCTGATTGAGTTCAGTTGATGAGGAAAACATTTGCCTGTGTTGAAAAAAGCTCCACCGATTCATTGTACCATGATTAACAAAATTATCAAGTGTTGATTTTGTGGAAAGCGGCTGCATAAAGGGACACTTTTAAATTACTAACGCAAGTATGAAAGGTAACTCCAAAAGCCTTCCCCTCGCAGGGGAAGGTGGGCCGCGCGGAACCAAGAATGAGAGAGGAATCAAGTGATTTCGCGCGGCTCGGATGAGGTGAACTCACCTGATAATATAAGAGCATATAACAGGGAGGGACACCTCATCCGTCAGGCGCGAATTCACTTGAGTACACTTTTCATCTTGCTTCCGCGCCTGACACCTTCCCCTGCGAGGGGAAGGCTTTGGGGACACCCTTCAAACTATGTTAGTGATTTACAGCGTCCAATCATCGCAATCACTCCCTATTACAAAAGCCAGCGCAGGCGCACTTGATCTGTGCGGACTGCGCTGGCGAAAAATCCAAGTGAAAGGCTCAGACGGTTTCCAGGTAAGCCATTCCAACGGGCAGCATGGGCCGGTTTTCCGGCACGGACACGCGCTCCTCCCGCTGCTGCCGCAGGGCGCGGAGACGGTCGGTGCGCTCCTGCACGCGCAGGCCCAGCAGGGTTTTGCTCTTGTACCGCGCCAGCAGCGCCCGGGTGCCGATGGAAGCGGGAATGGCCGCCACCGGCCCGCCCGCCAGCCCGGCCAGCGCGCCGACGCCCATGGCCGCGCCGGTCCTGACCATGCGCTGCACCGCGTCGTTCAGCCCGGCTTTGCCGGTCTTTTTGCCCAGGATCACCTTGGCCTGCTCCGTCACCGCGATCACGGCGAAGGGCGCGGCAATGGACAGTGAATCGATCAGGCCGCTTTCCTCCAGCAGTCCGAAGTCCACCGCTACGTTATCGGCGTAGGACAGCCCCGCCGTGACGGAATCCCAAACGGAATCCTTTTTTCTTTTGGCGTACTTGTTCAGCAGTTCTTCATAAGCGGGCAAGGAAAGCACCTCCCTCGTAAAGCGATCGTATGGGTTCGTCTTTCGACGCGTCCATTATAACACATATTCGCCCGTTTGCCAATCGGTGACATAAAGCTGCCCCAATAATAGAAAGAAAACCCAAAACGCAAAAAACCACCCTTCTCCCAGGTGGTTTATTGCGGTGCGTTGTCCATCAGGCTTCTTCCGCAGCGGTTTCCACAGCGGGAGCAGCGAAAGCCTGCATCGCGCCACTCTTGCGCATGGTGCGCAGGCAGCGGGTGCAAACGTTCAGGCGCATGGGACGGCCGTCCACGATCACGCGCAGGGGCTGTACGTTGGGAGCCCAAGTACGGCTGCTCTTGCGGTTGGAGTGGCTCACGTTATGGCCGGTCATCAAGCCTTTTTCGCACACTTCACAAAACTTGCCCATTGTCATTACCTCCCCGGGGAATTCGTCATGCGGGGTACGCCGGGATTGGCGCACTTCACCCGTTCATGACAGCTTGAATATCATAGCATATCTTGTGGTAAAATGCAAGCATTTTTTCAAAATATCCACAATTTCATGGCCCTCCTTGGGCGCAAGGCGGCGGAAACAGGAAGAAAAACGGATAATCCCGCCTCATTTTGCGCATGATGATACTGAAAGGGGGAGGACCTTGTGTATGGATTGAAAGCTGTTTGCAGCGTCATTCTGAGCGTTGCGCTGCTGTCCGCTGTGCAAAGCGGGCAGGCGGAATGGTATTACCGCGTGATTGGGCAGGATGACACGGCGGCGGGGCAGACGGAAAAAAACCGCATCCGGGAGGCCGCGCTAAGCGCCTGCCCGCTGCTGGAGGATGATCTGTTGTCGGCGCTGCCCGAAATCAAAAAGGCGGCGGAGAGCGTCGCTCCCTGCCGGGTAGAGATCAAATGCTGGTCACCGGGAAACAGTCTTCCATCCGCCCCGACCCTGTACATCACCATCGGAGAAGGCCGGGGACACAACTGCTGGGGTGTGCTGTACGCTGATTCGCTGCGGATGGCGCAGGCGGAGGAGATTCCCGAGGAGCCGGATAAAGTGGAATTCGTCTGGCCCATCTGGACATGGCTTCTCAGCCTCTTCGGGTTATAGCACCCCCAGGTGCTCCAGCAGAATTTTCAGCCCCAGCAGGATCAGAATAACGCCGCCGACGAGCTCGGACCGCTTTTCGTACTTTGCGCCGAACACGCTGCCCACCTTCACGCCGATCATGGACAGGATACACGTGGTCACGCCGATGATCAGCACCGAGGACCAGATGTTCACATCCAGGAACGCGAACGTGACGCCCACGGCCAGGGCGTCGATGCTGGTGGCGACGGCCAGCAGCAGCATGGAGCGGAAGGACAGCGCACCATCCGTTTCGGGCGCGTCCTTTTCAAACAGCGCTTCCCTTATCATGTTGCCGCCGATCAGAGAAAGCAGCCCGAAGGCGATCCAATGGTCGTAGGCGGCGATAGCGTCCTTGAACTGCACCCCGAGGAAATACCCGATCAGCGGCATCAGCGCCTGAAACCCGCCGAACCACAGACCCACGATCAGGGCGTGGCGCAGGGTGATTTTTTTCAACGCCAGCCCCTTGCAAATCGCCACGGCGAACGCGTCCATCGACAGGCCCACTGCCAGCAGAAGCAGGGAAATGAAATCCATTTTGCCACCTCATGGAAAAAGCCCATAGGCCGGCGACTGAAACGCACTGGCTGATGGGCTTTGGTAGTTGGAAATTAGGCAGTAGGATAAGCTTCTGCTTATCGTTTGCTGCCTCATTACGCCAGAATCTCGCCTTCGTTTTCCACGGAGACCTCTTCCACCTGACGGATGGCCCAGCGGGCAACGGTCATTTCCATGGGTGCGCCGCCCTTCTGGCCCACGGCCAGGGTGATGGTGTCGTCCTTGATGCCGGTGATGGTGCCGTAGATACCGCCGATGGTGGTGATCCGGTCGCCGTGCTTTAAGTTATTCAGCATTTCCTTGACCTGCTTGTCCTTTTTGCGCTGGGGACGGATGAGCATGAAATAGAACACCGCGCCCATCAGCACCAGGGGCAGTACGAGCTGCAAAATGGCCGCGACGGGAGACATCGCCATTTCTTCGGCAGCACCTTCGGCGGCAGTTCCGGCTGCGGCAGCGCCGGTGGTTTCGGCCAGGGCGGAGGAAATACCAAACAGGAATTCTTTGATCATGGGTGATAAACCGCCTTTCAGTCAAATGTGTACTTGGATATTATATAATGAAATTGCGATTGTGTAAACCCCAAAATCACGCGAAAACAAAAAAACGCCCGGCTTGAGGCGGAAAATGGCAAAACCGCCAAACCTTACCAGATGTCCACTTTTCTCCTGCTTTGTGTCGAATCTGACCAATAGACGGATCCACATCATACATTCCTGACAAAATGAACAAAAAAAGACTGTGGGCTTTGCCAAGTTGTAAAATCGGTTTCGCCGTGGTATACTATCCGCGGCAAGAGAGAGAATGCCTGCCAACCACCGGAAACGTTTCCGGAAAGCTTCTGCGGGGTGGAAGCCTCGCTAAAAGGAGATGACACTATGATCATCCACATTCACGTAGACTCCATGAAAGCCGCTGAACGGCTGAGCAATATCTGTAAGGAATACGATAATGATTTCTTCCTGCGGTCCGAAAAGTTCTGCATTGACCCCAAGTCCACCCTGGGCATCATGGCCATGATGTATTCCGTGCGGAACCGGATGTTCCTGGATACCGGCGACCTGAGCGAAGAAAACCTGGAAAAGTTCCTGCATGAAATTGACGGCTATCTCGTGAAGGAAGAAGATACCGCCGTCGGACAATGAGCCCCTTTGACGACCAGCCTTTCAAGGCATTCATATATCAAATCCCCGGCGGGCGTGCGATTTGCACCCGCCGGGGATTTTGCTTTATACCGTTATTCTTATTATAATTTCAAAACAGGCTTGTTCTCAAGGGTGAATTTCAAAGCCAGCAAGGAGGAGACGCTGGGGGCTGCGCGCCCCCAGACCTGCGCCAGGGTCCTGAGGACCCTGGACCCGCAACTGGCGATGTTACATTATTGAAGAAAGCAGACATGCACCGCCTGGTGCGCTGGGGTTACGAAAAGTTTGAGGGCTTCTGGCCCAAGAAAGCCAGGGAAAATCCTTAGGGGAAAGTCAACTTTCCCCTAAGGATTTTCCCTGGCTTTCCTCTGATGCAAAGCATCCGGGTTGGCGGCTTCGCCGCCGGGCCAGAAGCACCACGGCACCAAGCCAGACTGCCGCGGCTCTCCATGCTTCGGCGGGTACCAAGCGAATTTACCAAGTCAAGCAGTATCCGCTACTGCGGGTCCAGGGGGGTCATCCCCCTGGTGCAGGTGCACGAGGGCCGCACAGGCCCTCGCCTCGTCGTTACCCTTCACAACAAGCCTGTTATCAGTTTTAAAGTGCAACGGTTTATTCCAGAAAATCCAGCTTGGGTGCCGGTTCCGTCCGTTCCGGCTGCTCGTCGAACCGATGGTCCTTGAAATAAAAGTTTTCATCCCGCTCGTCGATTTGGCGCAGGACGCGGCACGGATTGCCAGCGGCCACGACGTTGGCCGGGATATCCTTGGTCACCACGCTGCCTGCGCCGATGACGGAATTGTCCCCGATGGTCACGCCGGGCAGGACGATCACGTTCGCGCCGATCCAGCAGGTGTCGCCGATCTTGATCGGGAAGGAGTACATGCCGTCCATACGGTGATTGGGAGAGATGGGATGGCCGGTGGTGCAGAGGGTCACGTTGGGGCCGAAAAGGCAGTTCTTTCCGATTTCAATTTTCCAATCGTCGATGAAGGTGGTGCCCGCGTTGAAGTAGCAGCCTTCCCCGATGGAGATGTATTTTCCGACGGCCAGCTTCATGGGCGGCACGATCCACACGTTTTTTCCGCAGGAGCCGAAAATTTCCTGGTTCAGCGCCATGCGCTCCTCCATGGCTTCGGGCGGCAGAGAATTGAATTTTTCCACAAGTGTCTTGGCTTTTGCCTGGAGCGCCATGTTCTCTTCGTCGTCCAGCCAGATATAGCCCGCTTTCATCCGTTCCTGTTCGGTCATCTGTATCATGTTCCTTTCCGAATTACAATTCTTTCTTCATGGTAATCAAATGCATCTGCGGCTTCGCGCCCAGGCGCACCGGCAGACCGGAGGTGCCCACTCCGTTGGTGACCAGAATATCCACGCCGTGCTCGTGATACCAGCCGGAGAGATAGCGGCTGCCGTAGATGCTGGAAGAATGAATGGCGTGGCCCAGGACAGCGACCTGGCCGCCATGGGTGTGGCCGCAGAGGGCTAATTGGTAGAACGGTCCGCCGGGCAGGGTAAAGGTATCGGGCAGAACGTCCGGCATGTGGGGGAGAAATACGGTAAAGTCCGCAGTTTTGCTGAGGGCGGCGGTTTTCTGGAGGTCGGGCTCGCCGCAGTAATAATCGTCGCAGGCCACGAACGCCATGCGGCTTCCGCGCCGCTCCAGCACCACGCCGTCGTTGACCAGCGGGGTCACGCCGTCCTCCTGCATGGCGGCGATCAGCTTTTCAAGGTTTTCCTCCGGCAGCATCCGGTCATGGTTGCCCATCACGCCCAGCACCGCCGTTTTGGCTTGAAAGCCCGGCCTGAGCTTGAAAAAATCCACCGCGCCGTCGGAATTGACCCCGTAATCGCCCCCCAGGATCACCACGTCGGCGTGCAGCTTGTTGACCCGCTCGGCCAAATCGCGCACCCGCGCTTCCGAAAACAGCGGGCCGTAATGAATGTCGGACAGATAGACAACGCGAAACCCGTCAAAGCCGTCCGGGATTTTGGGCGACCAATACAGCTCTTCTATCATGTTCAGGCGCGAAGCTTCGTACAGCGGATAAAAGATCGGCCAGGGAGGGAGCTTTGCCATCAGCTTTCCCAGCCAAAAAGGTTCATGCATGCGTTTCTTTTCTTCCCGGTTCAATTGCTTGGGAGACATCGGCGTTCACTCCCTCCTCCCATGTTTTTTTGTATTTTACCATATTCTTTCCAAATGTGCAATCATTCATTCCAAAGGCTTGACAGATGCGGGTTTACGTGTGTATTATACAGGAAGGAAGTCAAGCATAAAGGAGGAATTTCCCATGCGCGTATTGCTGACCGGCGGCGCCGGCTATATCGGTTCCCATACCGCCCTGTGCCTGCTGGAGGCGGGCCACGAAGTGGTCGTTCTGGACAATCTGGACAATGCCAGCCCCGAGTCCCTGCGCCGGGTGGAGGAGCTGACCGGCAAGAAAGCGCCCCTCGTCGTGGGCGACTGCACCAAGGAAGCGGATGTGACCGCGCTGTTTGAACAGTATTCTCCCATCGATGCGGTGATCCATTTCGCGGGCCTCAAGGCCGTGGGCGAATCGGTGGAAAAGCCGCTGAAATATTATCAGAACAACCTGGACGCCACCATGACGCTGTGCCAGGTGATGCCGAAGTTCAACTGCCCGGTGCTGGTGTTCTCCTCCTCCGCCACTGTGTACGGCACCAACCAGACCATGCCCCTGCGGGAGGATTTCCCCACGGGCTGCACCAACCCTTACGGCTGGACCAAGTGGATCAGCGAACGGATTTTGACTGACGTGGCCAAGGCTGACCCCACCCGCTCCTTTATCCTGCTGCGCTACTTTAACCCCATCGGCGCGCATGAGAGCGGCCGCATCGGCGAAGACCCCACCGGCATCCCCAACAATCTGATGCCCTATATCTGCCAGGTGGCGTCGGGCAAGCTGGATCATCTGCGGGTGTTCGGCGATGATTATCCCACCCGGGACGGCACCGGCGAGCGGGACTACATCCACGTGATGGACCTGGCGGCGGGCCATCTGGCCGCGCTGGAATACGCGGTGAAGCGCACGGGCGTGGAAATCTTCAACCTGGGCACCGGCACCCCGTACAGCGTGCTGGACATCGTGCACACCTTTGAAAAGGCCAACCAGCTGAAAATCCCCTATGAGATCACGCCCCGCCGGGCGGGCGACATCGCCGTGTGCTATGCCGACGCCACCCGCGCCAAAGAGCTGCTCCACTGGGAGGCCAAGCGCGACCTGAACGCCATGTGCCGCGACGCCTGGAACTGGCAGAAGCAGAACCCCAGAGGGTACGGGGATAAAGAATAATTAAGGAATTCTAAGTTACAAGTTCTAAGTTCCAAGCTCATATGAAGAAAACAATATTTGCTTAGAACTTAGAACTGATAAAACGAACATGATTGAGCATTTACAGTTGCTTCTGCCCACTGCGGAATACCGGGAACAAATCGCCTCGTACCGTCAGGAGTTTCTGGACGCGGGTGATTCCATGGACGGAACGGGGCTGCTTCGCCGGATGGCCGACCCCATGGATTGGCTGGCCGTCACGGAGGGCTTCCGCCATGCGGACACCGTGCCCAACGGCTGGGTGCAGGCGACCCAGTTTCTTTGCGTGCGGGAGGCGGACAAACGCTTGGTCGGTATGATTCAGGTGCGGCACCGGTTCAACGCGTTTTTGAAAGAATACGGCGGCCACATCGGCTATTCTGTGCGGCCCTCCGAGCGGCGCAAGGGGTACGCTTCCTGGATGCTGAACGCCGTGAAGCCCTTCTGCCGGGAAATCGGCCTCAGCGCGATCATGGTCACCTGCCTGACGGGCAACGATTTCAGCCGCCGCGTCATCCTGAAAAACGGCGGCGTGTACGACGCGACGGTGCACGAGCCCATGGACAACTGCCGCATCGAGCGGTATTGGATCAGGCTCGGCAATGAAGCATTTTGAATTTTCTGTTTTGCAAAGCGTTCCTCCGGGAACGCTTTTTTGAATATCCGCATAAGATGCAAGCACAATAAAATGCAAGGGGATGATCGCATGATGGAACGCGACGCGCGCACCCTGGCCCTGAAAACGGAGGAAGCGGCGCTTCTGCCCGCCCTGAACCGTCAGCGTATGACCGGCGGGTCGGCGCTGGCCTCCGTACTGCAAAAAACAAAGCCCGCCATGCAGAATGGCGGGTGGATGGAAAACGCATCGTCCGGTCGGAAAAGATTCCTGGGCGAGGTGTTTGTTACACGCTGCAGGAATGCCTGATGCTGTTTTTGACAGAACTGATGGAATGATCCCTTTTTCGCCTTCCCCCTGCGGGGGGGAAGGAGTTTTGCTATTTATCCAGAGCTGTTTGATAAAGAAGCAGTCCATACCAAAATTGTGTGTACGACGTAAAACGGATCTGCAAATAGGAGCAGTCAGCTTAACCCAGCTTTTTCATGATCGTCAGGATGTTTTGGCCGTCCCGGTAGGCATACTTCATTTCGTCCATACTCTTTTTGGCCATGAAAATGCCCAAACCGCCGATGGCTCGTTCCGCCGCGGAGAGGGTTACGTCCGGGTCAGGCTTGGCCAGCGGGTCATAGGGAATCCCACGGTCCAGGAAAGTGATCGAAACCGTTTTGGGGTCCGACGTCGATTCCACCCGGATGACGGCGTCGCCTTCTCCAGGGGCATAAGCATAGCTGGCGATATTGACGAACAGCTCTTCCACAGCCACGTCAATTTGCATTTGTGCTCTGATGGGACATTCCAGCTTTTCCAACTCTGTATCCACAAAAGCAAGCACCTGATTCAGATTGTCTACGCTTGCCCTGACCTTCATTTCAGTCATGGTTCATTCCCTCCGCTCCGATAAAGTGCAGGCCCGGCATGTTTATATCGTCAAACTGTGGGGTATTATCGCCCATCGCCCGCAAAGGTGTCAGACAGCAACGGCCGACGCTTCTTTTTGATCTTCAGCCGACAGTCCCATCGGGTTTGTAACTATTATAGCATTGTTTAATGGAAAAGTCATCCGTTTTTTGGATTCTGTTTGCATCGAAATGCCGATTTGTAAAAAGAGCTGTGCCAGCGAAAGAAAATATGTGTTTTCAGGTGGACGTTTTTATGCTATAAAAAGAGAAAAGAAATAAAGCATTCTGAAAAGCAGGCGACAAACAGCCTGATGCCGAGAAACGAAAGGAGAATCCCCATGACTGAGAATATGAACAAGGTGCTGGATCTGCTGGGAAAAACTCCGGAACTCAAGGAAAAGGTATTGACGGCGCTCAAAAGCCTGAGCAAGGAAGCTGATCTGGAAACGGTACTCAACGACGTGCTTGGCCCCATTGGCAGGGAAGCGGGCGTCCAGCTTACAGCGGAGGACGTGAAGGACTTGGCGGACAGCGTGTCGGAGGATGAGAAGCTGTCGCCGGAGGACCTGACGGACGTGAACGGCGGAATGATGTTTGGTATCATTCCATTGGTCGAGAAGGTCATCAAGGGCATCATTACCGTGGTAAACACGATCAATAATAAACCGAAGCCCGTCAAATTGCAAGATCAGCGGAAAGACAAAGCGAACGCTTAATCAGAACGCAGGCTGCTGTTCATGAAAAAGAAAAACAGACGGCTGGCCGTACAGGTCAGCCTGATCGTGACGGTCATGTTTATCCTGGCGCTCCTCCTGATCGGCTGGGTGGTGCTGAACGGTACAGAGCAAATGTACTTTGAATCCAAAAACGAGAAGATTGAAGGGGAAATGGAAGAATATAAAAAGCTGTTCATGAACCCCGAAATCGCAGGCTGGGTGCTGGATCAGTGGCAAAGCGACCCGGGCATGATGCTGGAGCCCGCAACGAAATTGGAAAAAGAAATCTATGACGAATTCATCTATTCCCGGTTCGTGGCCGAGATGGACATCATCGAGGATCTGAAGGAAATGGAGCCGGAAGTGCAGCGGGCGTACCTGAAAGCGCTTTACCGGTTCCTGGCGGCCTGGATGGATGATCAAAGAGCGTTCGGCCAATTCGACAGTTTTTACCTGCTGGATATCCGCGCCGATGACGGACTGTATCAGTAGGCCAGAGATGATTTCTATCTCATCATGGAATGCAGTCCGGAAACGGATCAGACGCAGAACCACCGTTTGGGCGAATACTGGAGCAAAGAAGAAAAATATCCCTTCCTTTCCACGCTTCAAAGCGGCGAAGCAGACGCGGAAGACATAGGAATTATATACTATGAACTGACAGAGAATCATGAAACAAAGGTTGTGACCACAGCCCCGGTGTTCCTGGACGGAACGCTTCGGTACGTGGTCTGCCTGGAATACGGCTGGACAGCTTTTGCCGACATCCTGAATCAAAACCTTCGCTCCATAGCGCTGTGGGGCGTCGTCAGCCTGCTGATCGTGAACGTGCTGCTCATCCTGTTTATTTATTTCAAGGCGGTGCGGCCCATGGTGCAGGTGAACAGCGGCATTCATGCGTACATGGAAACCAAGGACAGCGCGGCCGCCGTACAAAGCATGGGCCGCATCCGGCAGAAAAACGAAGTCGGCAGGCTGGCGGACAGCATCGCCGCCATGGCGGTGGAGATCGACCGCTCCGCGAAGGAAAACCTGCGGCTGCATGGCGAGCGGGAACGGGTGGCGGCGGAGCTGGATCTGGCCGCAAAAATTCAGAAGGACAGTCTGCCAACGCTGTTTCCGGACAGGCAGGATATACAGCTGTTTGCGTCCATGGTTCCCGCCAATGAAGTGGGCGGCGACTTTTATGATTTCTTCCTGATCGACGACGATCATCTGGGTCTGGTGATTGCCGACGTGTCAGGCAAGGGTGTTCCCGCGGCGCTGTTCATGATGGTGTCCAAAAATCTGATCAAGAACTACGCTATGATGGGCCTGTCCCCGGCGGAGGTGCTGAACAGGACCAACGCCAGCCTGTGCGAAAACAACAGCAACAGGATGTTCGTCACCGTGTGGTTCGGTGTTTTGGATCTCGCCAACGGGCATATCGTTGCCGCCAACGGCGGCCATGAATACCCCATGCTGCGGCAGGCGAACGGCGATTTTGAACTGTTTAAAGAAAAAAAGCACGGCATGGTGCTGGGCGCTCTGAAAAGAAAAACCTATACGGAATATGCATTTGACTTGGAACCCGGCGGCACGCTGTTCGTGTACACCGACGGCGCGCCGGAAGCCACCGACGCGCGGGAAAAGATGTTTGGCACGGACCGGATGCTGGAGGCCCTGAACCAGCGGCCCGATGCGGAGCCCGACGCGCTGCTGCAAAGCATGCAGTCCGCCATCGACCAGTTTGTGGGCGACGCGCCGCAGTTTGACGATCTGACGATGCTTTGCGTAAAATACCTGCCGCATAAGGAGGAAACCACATGACCATTACCATGACCCGAACCGGAAGCGAACTGACCATTGCGCTGGATGGGCGGCTGGATACCCTCACTGCCCCCGACCTGGAGGAACAGCTGGAGCCCGCGCTGGAGGGCGTGGAAAAGCTGGTGTTCGATTTTGAAAAGCTGGCGTACATTTCCAGCGCCGGGCTGCGGGTGCTGCTGGACGCTATGCAGGCGATGGAGGAAAAGGGAAAATTGGTCGTGCGGAATGTCGCCCCCCAGGTGATGGACGTGTTCCAGGTGACGGGCTTTCTGGAAGATCTCGTGATCGAATAAGAGGGGCGGGGATGAACACGCTCGATGTTTTGACAGCATCTGAAAACCTGCCCAAGGTACTGGATTTCGTCAACAGCCACCTTGCCCGGGCCGGCTGTGAAGCCAGGGTGATGACGCAGATCGACGTGGCGGCGGAGGAAATCTTTGTCAACATTTCCAGCTATGCCTACCATCCGGAAACGGGTCATGCGCAGATTCAGGTGGAGATACGGGAAAACCCGCTGACCGCTGTTCTCCGCTTTTCCGATGGGGGAAAGCCCTACGATCCTTTGGAGAGGCCCGCCCCCAATCTGAAGCTCCCTCTCCGGGAACGCAAGAAAGGCGGCCTGGGGATTTATATAGTGAACCAATCCATGGACACGGCTGCTTACGAATACAGGGACGGACAAAATGTCCTGACGGTCATGAAACGCATAGGGTAAGAAGGAAGAAATATGTCAGAGAAAAAAGAAACGATCTTTCGGAAAAGGGCGCTGGATGAAATCCGTTCGCCAGAACAACTGAATGATTATTTGAAAGTGAAGAACCACGGCATCTGGGTCATCCTGGCTGCAGCGGTTCTTCTTTTTGTGGGGCTGTTCGTTTGGTCATCCATCGGCACGCTGGAAACCACCGCCAATGCTATCGCTGTGATTGAGAACGGTACGGCAAAAATCTCTCTGACCGGTCCTGCCGCCGCGCCAATCAACTCCGATATGGCGGTGCGCATCGAAAAAACGGACTATGAAATTTCCATCGTGGAGCGGGATGAATATGGCCGGGCAGTAGCCATGGCCCCGGTTCCGCTGGCAGACGGCTCCTATGACGCGAAGATCATCCTGGAAACGGTTTCGCCGATTTCCTTCCTGATTCGATAAGGCGGACTTGCGGCATGAAGGAAAAGAACGTGAAGCAGCCTGTCACAAGCGGTGTGGCGAAGGTGCCGGTCATCATGCAGCTGGAGGCGCTGGAATGCGGGGCCGCTTCCCTGGCCATGGTGATGGCGTATTACGAAAAATGGATTCCGCTGGAGCAGGTGCGCGCCGACTGCGGCGTGTCCCGGGACGGCTCCAACGCGAAAAACGTATATCTGGCCGCGCAGCGCTATGGTTTTCAGGTGGAGGCCTATCGCAGAAGCCCGGAAGTGCTGCGGGAAAAGGGACAGTTCCCCTGCATCATTCATTGGGACTTCAACCATTTTGTGGTGCTGAACGGCTTTCGGGGAAAGACTGCCTGTATCAACGATCCTGCCCGTGGCTTCGTGAAGGTCAGCGAGGAGGAGTTTGACAAATCCTTTACCGGCATCGTGATCGTTCCCACGCCCGGGCCGGACTTTTACCCCGAAGGGAAACGCAAGAGCACCGTGGAATTCGCCCGCAAGCGCCTGGTCGGCGCGGGCGCGGCGGTGGCGTTCGTGATGCTGACCACCATGATTTCTTATCTGTTTGGCATCGTGAATCCCATTGTGTCCCAGATCTTTATGGACAGGCTGCTGTCCGGCATCAACCGGGACTGGCTGATGCCCTTCATCGGGGTGATGATTGGTCTGGGCGTTTTGCAGGTGATCGTTGCCTGGATGCAAACGATTTATTCGCTGAAAATCAGCGGCAAAATGGCCCTGATGGGCAGCACCAGCTATATGTGGAAGGTGCTGCACTTGCCCATGGAGTTTTTCTCCCAGCGCATGGCGGGGGACATTCAGCAGCGGTGCGGCACCAATGAATCCATTGCCGGCACCTTGGTGAACACCCTGGCCCCCCTGGCGCTGAATACCCTCATGATGGTGTTTTACCTTGTATTGATGCTGCGGCGCAGCGTACTGCTGACCGCCATCGGCATCGGCACCATCGCGCTGAATATCATTATGTCCCGCGTCATTTCCGAAAAGCGCCTCAACATCACCCGCGTTTTGCAGCGGGACAGCGGCAAGCTGGCGGCCACCACCGTATCCGGCATCGAAATGGTGGAGACCATCAAAGCCAGCGGCGCGGAGCGGGGATTTTTCCGCAAGTGGGCAGGGTATCAGGCTTCGGTCAACGCGCAGAATGTGAAAGCCACCAAAACCAACGAACTGCTGGGCACCATCCCCATGTTCTTTGACACGCTGGCGGGGTATGCCGTGCTGATCCTGGGCATCTGGTTCATCATGCGGGGCGAGTTTACCCTGGGTGTCCTGCAAATGTTCCAGGGCTTTCTGACCTCCTTCATGGAGCCCGCCATGACCTTTATCAGCGCGGGCCAGACGCTTCAGGAAATGCGCACCGAGATGGAGCGGGTGGAGGACGTGATGGAGTACCCGGAGGATAAAAACGCGGCGGACAATCCGGAAACCTCCGATCAGCCCATGAAAAAGCTGCGGGGGAACGTGGAGCTGAAAAACGTATCCTTCGGCTATTCCAGGCTGGCTCCGCCGCTGATCCAGGATTTTTCCATCACCATGAAGCCCGGCAGCCGGGTGGCCTTCGTGGGCGCTTCCGGCAGCGGCAAGTCCACCCTGTCCAAGCTGATTTCAGGTCTGTACGACCTCTGGGGCGGGGAAATCCTGTTCGACGGCAAGCCCCGGTCCGCCTATCCCCGGGCCGTGATGACGGGCTCCGTGGCGGTGGTGGATCAGGACATTACCCTGTTTGAGGACACGATTGCTGCCAACATCAAAATGTGGGATGAATCCATCAAGGATTTTGAAATGATCCTGGCCGCCCGGGACGCGCAGATCCACGACGATATTATGCAGCGCGAGGGCGGCTATGACCGCAAGCTCACCGACGGCGGCCGCGACCTGTCCGGCGGCCAGCGCCAGCGCCTGGAAATCGCCCGCGTGCTGGCCCAGGACCCCTCCATCATCATCCTGGACGAAGCCACCTCCGCCCTGGACGCCAAGACGGAATACGAAGTGGTGAAGGCCATCAAGGACCGCGGCATCACCTGCATCGTCATCGCCCACCGCCTGTCCACCATCCGCCGCTGCGACCGCATCCTGGTGCTGAATCAGGGCCGCATCATTGAGGACGGCACATATGATGAACTGATCGAAAAGGGCGGCTTCTTTGCTGATCTGGTAGCGCGTCAGCGACTGGACACGCCTGCCTGATACATATGGAAGAAACGGTCAAAGAAAAAACACCAGCGGCGCGGGAGGGCTGTCCTTCTGCTATGCCGCTGGTTTTTTCCCCGGAGGATTGGCGAGGGATAATGAAGGCCTCCGACCGGGATGCGAATCGCTTTTCAGATGTGAAACCGATCCCGGCATTCCAGATACCACAGCCAATCCTGACGGCCCAGGAAATGCTTTCCCTTGCGCATGTGGTAGCAGACGCCTCCTGACATCAGGGGTGCGTCCACCCTGGGATAATCGTCCGGCGTAACCAGGCCGGGTACGCCGCAGACCGTCCACGCTTCACTGGCGGCCACACAGGATAAGAACTCGCTTTGCGGATTGGCCCATTCATCCTCACTGGCGGAGGAAACATACAGCTTGCGCGGCGCGGTCAGGGCCAGCAGCATGTGCTGGTCAAAGGGCATCTCCGCTTCCCGTCCGGCCCAGGCGGCATAGTTTTTGCAGAACCAATAGGGGAAGCGGGAAGTGATCGCTTCCACCGTTTCGCCCGCGCCGCCGCGGGCCAGGGCAGCGCCGGAGCAGCCGGAGCCTGCGCCGATGACCATGGAAAACCGCTCGTCCTGCGCGCCGCACCACAGCGCGGTTTTGCCCAGTCTGGAATGGCCAAGGATGGCGGCCCGCCGGGAATCAATATCAGGCAGCGTTTCCAGATAGTCCAGCACCCGGCTGGCGCCAAAGGCCCACATCCCGATTTTTCCCCAGCCGGTTTCCGCGTCGGCGGGATATACAGCCGCGAGCCCGTCCAAAGCTGCGGAATCGCTGCTGATGTTCCCGACATGAATGTTGGCGATGGCGTAACCCCGATCCAGGATCTCTTCGGTCGGGGTGGCAAAATCCGGGAGAAAGCCGCCGCTCAGCCGGAGAAAGACGGGATGCTTTCCTGCTGCAGTCGGAGTCAATAATTCAAATTCAAAGGAAAAGCTGCCAAGCGGCGCCTGAAAGGAGAGACGAATCAGCTGCCGCAAGGCTTTTTGCCCAAGCAGCTGCCGTTCTTTCAGAATTTCTCCCCGCACAGTTTTCGGTGCGTCGGGGGTAACGCCGTATTCCTGCCGGGAAAGCAGGTCGAGCAGCCGCTTCCGATGGCTGCGCCATGCCTCCGCCGTTTCGATCCTTTTCCCCTCCGCGTCGGTCAATAAGGCGGGCAGACGCCGATCTTTCAGATCCTGATACATGGCTTTCTTTCTCCCATCTCCAGTTTATGGCTGCCTGAGCTTTATTTGCTCCGTCACCCGGCTGACGCCGCAGGATTGAAGAAAACGCAAACCATCCGCAATTTCCTTTGGGTCGGCCACCCTCCACGGCGCGTGTGCGTCACAGCCCAGGATCACATCATTCCCCACTTCTCCAACGATTTGGAAGAATGCCTTGCTGGGGTAGTGCCTGCCGGTGGAAAAACCGAGCAGATTCATTTCCAGCGGAATGTCCAGCTCCTTTGCCCGAAGGCAGAGCTTTTCATACCATTTGCGGTAGATCTTTTCATCGCCGGTAAAGTTGAAGATGTCGGGATGCGCAAAGCAGCTGAACAACCCTGTCTCCAGAGCTTCTGTCGTCTGCCTGACGTAGCGCTCCAGCCTGCTTTCGTCCTCCGTCGGACGCGGGCAGGAGGGTTCGCCGTCCCCTTCATTGCCGATAAAATGCTGGCCGAGGATGAGATAATCCAGATGGAAAGGCGCAATCAGCTTCATCAGCCGGTCAAAATACCGCGGGTAATATTCCGCCTCCAACCCGATATACAGATCAATCCGGCCCGCATATTCCTGCCGCAGGCTTTGCAGGGTCAGCACGTAATCTTCCAATTGTTCGGGAAGCATCCTGAACCCGGACACATAGCCGTCATCAAACACCTGCGGCGCATGGTCGGAGAACCCCAGCAGCTTTAATCGCCGGGCGATCGCCTGTTCAATGTATTCTCTTTCCGTTCCCTCGGCGTGCATACAGCGGGCCGTATGGGTATGATAGTTTGCTTTCATCATCGTTATCATCAACCTTCCGGCTGCTTTCCCTGTTTGCCCAGGCGGGCGTTCGCCTGGGCCTGGAGCGATTCCGGGGTCAGCTCCATGATTTCCAGGGCGTTGCCGTCGGGGTCGTGGGTCCAGAACATGCGGCATTTGGATTTCCCCAGGCGGAGCTCCGAGTCCAGCGGACCGCCTTTGTCCCTTACCGCCTCGTATGCTTTTTCAATGTCTTCCGTTTCAAGGCAGATATGGCACAGGCCGATCACGTTTTTGCCTGTCGCGGCGGGCACGGTTCCGTTGGCAAACAGCTCCAGGTATTGGCTGGGAGCGATATAGACATATACAGTGGAAAGCTGGCCGTCCTCATTGTACATACGGAAGGCCTCCTGTAACCCCAAAATCTCAGTATAAAACCGGACACTGGCAAGAATATCGCTGGCGCGTACGGCAATGTGGCTCAATCCTTTGATCATGCTGAATCCTTCCTTTTCTGATCGTCCTATGGCTGAGCAAGGCGCGGTCTGCGTTTCGTTGTGGTATTTCTTTTTGATTATAGCATAAATGTTCCTGGAAAACCAAGGGGTAAAAGTGAATTTGGACGTGCAGGAAAACAAAAAAAGTATCTCCATTATTTATGCATCCATTGCGGTGCTTGCTTTTTTCTGGTATACTTTTTTTGATTTACATGCAATCTGACGCAGAAAGGAAATGCCAGGATGCTGAACGTTCCTCCTCAAGTCATAACGCTGTACCATACCGGATACCAGGAAATCCGGGAGCCGGATATTCGCCATGGCCGTAAAAACGCAGACTTCGGCCAGGGCTTTTACCTGACCCCGGATCGGGATTTTTCGGAACGCTGGGGCAAGGAGCGCAAAGGCGAAGCCGTCTGCGTGAATGTTTACCGGCTGAATGTATCCGGCCTGCGTGTCCGCCGCCTGGAGCGGGATGCGGAGTGGCTGGGATATATTCTGGGCAACCGGCGCGGACAGCCGGATGTCTTTGCCGATGCCGACGTGATCATCGGTCCAATCGCCAACGACACCCTGTTCGATACGCTGGGGATCATCAGCAGCGGTTTTCTTTCCGAGGCGGAGGCCCTCCGGCTGCTCAGCATCGGCCCTGCGTATACCCAGGCGGTGATCAAGACCGACAAGGCTGCCGCTCAGCTGGTATGGCAGGAAACAAATGCGCTGAGCAGCGAAAACGTTCGCCGCTGGGGCAGGGTACTGGCAGAGGAAGAAAAGACCTATATGGAAGCGTTCGCCGCCGCGTGTCAGGCTATGGAGGAAGAAACGGAATCAGCGAAAACCACTTCTCCATGAAAGCGGCGGGGACAACGAAAAATTCAGGGAAAAAAAGGAAGTCTGCTGATGCAAAAGAATCCGGGAAAAAAGCATTATGATTTTTCAAAAGGCCCCGTCTGGAAGCTGATTCTTGCCCAGGGGCTGCCCCTGACGGTGGCGCAGCTGGTGCATCTGCTGTACAATGTGGTGGACAGGATTTACATCGGGCACATGGGAAACGAAGGCACCATGGCCTTGACCGGCATCGGCCTCACCTTCCCGGTCGTCACGCTGATCATGGCCTTCACCGGCCTGTTCGGGAACGGCGGCGTGCCCCTGTTTTCCATGGCGCGCGGCGCGGGCGACGAAGAAAAGGCGGGAAAAATCCAGGGAAATTCCTTTGCCCTGCTGCTGGTCAGCGCCGCCGTGCTTACCGGCGCGGGCTATGTCTTTTGCCGCCCCATCCTGTTTGCCTTCGGGGCCAGCGAGGAATCCTTTGTGTTTGCCAAGGCGTACCTGAATATTTACCTGGCGGGGACGGTATGCTCCATGATCGCCACGGGCATGAACGGCTATATCAGCGCTCAGGGCTTCCCGCGGGTCGGGATGCTGTCCGTGGTCATCGGGGCCGTGGTGAATATTGCCCTGGACCCGCTGTTTATTTTTGTGTTCCATTTGGGGGTGCGGGGCGCGGCGCTGGCGACGGTGATCAGTCAGGCAGTGTCCGCGCTGTGGGTGCTGCGGTTTCTGTTCGGAAAATCAGCGCTGGTGCCGCTCCGGCGCAGCCAGATTGCCATTCATGGAAAAATCACCGGGGATATTGCCAAGCTGGGCATCGTGAATTTTATCATGCAGGGTACCACCGGTCTGGTGCAGATCACGTGCAACGCCACGCTGCAGCGGTATGGGGGAGACTTGTATGTGGGCATTATGACGGTGGCCAATTCCGTCCGGGAGATTTTTTCTCTGCCGGTCAGCGGCATTATCAACGGCGCGATGCCGGTGATCAGCTTCAACTATGGCGCCCGTCAGTTTGAGCGGGTCAGGAATGGCATCCGGTTCAACGCTGTCATCGGCACATCCTATACCGCCTTTGCCTGGCTGCTGGTGATCCTGTTTCCCAGGTTCTGGTTCGGCATTTTTTCGGACGACCCGCAGCTCATGGAAGCGGGGATTGGGATGCTGCAGGCTTACTTTTTCGGCTTCGTTTTCATGTCGTTCCAGTTTTCCGGCCAGGCAGCTTTTCAGGCGCTGGGCGACGCCCGGCACGCGATTTTCTTTTCTCTCCTGCGCAAAGCCGTGATCGTTGTGCCGCTGACGCTGCTGCTGCCCGCGCTGGGGCTGGGGGTGAAGGGCGTGTTCTGGGCCGAACCGATTTCCAATATCCTGGGCGGTACGGCCTGTTATCTGACGATGAAAATGACCGTTTACCGGCATATGGAAGATTATGCACGCGGGATGGAGCGGACGGCATAGCCTGCCGCGCGGCCGGTAAAAGCCCCGCGCATGTTCAATGCGGAGGGATTCTTTATATTGATACCGAACAGATGTGAATTGAAAACATAGATCATCCTGTGCTATAATGATGCAAACATCATTCCCGGACATACCGGCGTATGAACAGGATCATCTGAAAGGCCATCTGATACGGGATCTGAGAACCAGGAAGAAAGGGAAAATTTGATGAATGATGTGATACGTGCCCTGTGTTTGTTCGTGTTTGGCGCAACAGACATCTTTTCGATCGCGATAATGGTACTGCTTATGGCAGGCGTATGGCGGCTGCTGCAAAAGTCCGGGCTCAAGGGCTGGTGGGCGCTGATTCCGGGCGCCAGGGAATACCAGCTTTCCCGATGCGCCGGGCGCGAGCCGGAGGGCCGCGTATACAGTGTGGTGACCGTTTCACTGCTGCTGCTGGCCATAGTAACCGATGTTTTGATTCCCCTCGGAATAGATAGCTTGACCGAAGAAGAAATGACCGAGATGCTCATGCAAAAGCCATGGATGACGTTCATGGCGATTGCCGTGATTCCGCTGGCGATCACCCAGTTTATTTACGGCATCCGCGTTTGGAGCGGGCTGGTGAACGTGTATGGCCTGCGCAGGCGATGGATGTGGCTTTGCCTGATCGACGAAACGCGCGTGATTCCCGCGCTGCTGTGGGGCTTCAGCAAACGCTACCAGCCCGAATGGCAGGTGGAGGATATTAAAGCGGAAATGGAACGGCTGGCCACCTCAGGCACCGCGACGGTGATGGACGAAGGGCTTTCCGTCAATCTGAAGGAACGTACCGCCACTGAGTTTTTCCAGAAGAAAATATTGCTGCGGGACATTCACATGAATATTCCCCAGGGCCATATGGTGCTGCTCCTGGGCGGCTCCGGCGCCGGCAAAACCACCTACCTGAACGCCATCAACGGTTATGAAAAGGCAAACGCCGAGGTGCTGCTCAACGGCAGCAACATGTACACCCAGTACAAACGGATGCAGCATGAGGTGGGCTTCGTGCCGCAAAGCGAAATGATGCGCGGCAAGGACACCGTGATCAACACCCTGCTGGACGCGGCCAAGCTGCGTCTGCCCAAGGACGTGTCCGGCAGGCAGCGGCGGGAGCGGGTCAACGAAGTTATGGACATTTTCGGCCTGCAGCCGGTGAAAAACAATCTGGTGGAAAAGCTCTCCGGCGGGCAGAAAAAGCGCCTGTCTATCTCCATCGAGTTCATCAGCAATCCATCCCTGTTCATCCTGGACGAACCGGACAGCGGCCTGGACGGCGTGATGGCGCGGGAGCTGTTTGAGCAGCTGCGCAAGATCGCCGATACGGGCAAGATCATCATCGTCATCACCCACACGCCCGACCGCGTGATTGACCTCTTCGACGATGTGATCGTGCTGGCCAAGGACTCGGCCCGCACCGGACGGCTGGCCTATTATGGCAGCATCGAGGGCGCGCGGACCTTCTTCCAGCGGGATACCATGGAGCAGATCGTCAAGTCCGTCAACCGCAAGGAAGAGGGCGGCGACGGACTGGCGGACGACTATGTGTTGAAGTATTCGGAGGTACAGCATGGCTGAACTGAATACAAATAAGACAGCCCGGCATTATACGATTCGTTACCGGGGCCGCATTTCTCAGCTGGCCATTTACTTTGGCAAGCTGCTGCGCATGTTCGTGTACCAGAACGACTGGAAGGTGCTGCCAATGGCCACGCTGATCGCGGGCATGGTGGGCATGGTGACGCGCATCGCGTGCTTCACCACGCTGGAAGGCACGCTGTTCGGTTCCTTCGCCATGGTGTGCGTATGCGTTTGGAACGGCTGCTTCAACTCCATCCAGGTCATTTGCCGCGAACGGGACGTGATCAAGCGGGAGCATCGCTCCGGAATGCATGTCTCCACCTACATTTTCTCCCACATGGTATATCAGGCGCTGCTGTGCCTGGCGCAGACCGCCGTCACCATCAACGTCACGATCCTGGTGGGCGTGCCGTATCCGGAGCAGGGCTTGATCACGGAGTATTTCCTGGTGGATTACGGCATTTCCATGTTCCTGATTACCTACGCATCGGATATGCTGTCCCTGTGGGTATCCTCTTTAGCGCACAATACCACCACAGCCATGACCATCATGCCCTTCGTGCTGATTTTTCAGCTGGTGTTTTCCGGCGGTATGCTGCCCCTGCCTGGATGGACAGAGCCGCTGACTCATTTCACCATCTCCAATCCGGGCTTAAAGGTGCTGGCTGCTCAGTCGGACACCAACAACCGCCCCTACGAGACCATCGCCCTCATGGTCAGCAAAATGCGGGACAATGAAATCGGCGGCACGGTGACGGTGGGGCAGGTGATGGATCTGCTCCAGGACCCGGAAAACGAAGCCATCCAGGAATTGCGCGGCAAGGAAATCGGCCGGGTGTTCACCCTGGGCGAGCTGAAGGAGATGCTGGACCAGTCCGCCACGTTTGAAGCGTTCGAGAAGGAGCATATCCTGGAGGACGTCACGGTGAACGACGTGGTTCGCATCATGATGGAATCCGAAGCCCTGGCGGATACGCGGAATATGCCCATCGGCACCTCCGGCCTCACGCTGGGCAGCTTAATGCAAATGGCCGTTGAATCAGACCTGGTGCAGTCCGTCATCGACAAAAAGCTGGTGCACCTGACCACGGTTGGCGACGTGCTCCAGGCTGTTGACGCCAAGGGTCTGCTGGAAAAATACAGTGACGTGCAGGTCGGCGGAAAGATCACCGTTGGTGAAGCGGTGGATATGCTGGCGGGCAACGCCGACGTGCAGGCCCGGCGCGATACCGAAATCACCGTGAAAATGAGCCTGGGCAAAATGCTGGACATCATCGGGGAAGACAATGTGAAAACCTTCCTGGAAGAAAAGGCCGCCGCAGCCAGCTACAACCCGGATTATGAGAATACCCAGGAGAATGTGATAGGCTACTGGATGCATTTGTCGGTGTTCATTTTTGCCTTCGCGCTGCTTGCGGTGATCACCCTGGAATTCATTGATAAGGATAAACGGTAAAGCATCAGTTTTGACAGGCTTTTCTTGAACTGAAAACCGGCAGGCGCCGTAATATTGCGCCTGCCGGTTTTTCGTTGAATTATTGGGGGATTCTGGAGAAAACTCTGCCCGCTGCCAGCCGGAGCCGAAGCAGGGGAGAGGCGGCGTTGCGAAGCGCGCGGTACAGTCCGGTGAATTCGCGGCCGTTTGCCCGATGCCGGCCGTACAGCTGGGCGGCGTAGACGTCCATCAGCGGCTGAATGGAGGGGAGCTTTTCTTTTTGCAGCGCCCTGTCCGCCCGGCTTGCAAAGTCATGCAGCGTTTCGTTCGGCGCGCGTTTCAGTCCGCGCGCGGCCAGCAGCTCCAGCACACCGCGGAGCAGAATCGCCGTCGCCTTGTCGGGGTGCTTTTCAGCCTGCCGGAGAGGTTCCGTCAAGTATACGCGCAGCGCGGTCAGGATGATCAGCGCCAGGAGCAGCAGAACCCACCAGGGAAAATGGTTTTTGTGGGTGTTTTCCGGGGGTGCGGGCGGCTGCTGTTCAGGGGGAGCAGGAACCGGCGTGGGCGTCGGGGCCTCATTTTCCTCCTGCGGCGCTTCTGTCGGTGCTGGGGAGGGGGTGGGCGTCGGGGCTTCGGCGGGGGCCACAGTGGGCATTTGCGTCGGTTCAGGGGTAGGCGTCGGCGCGGGGTTGTTTCCGCGCGGGCTTTCGCCCGGCTCATCATCCGGCTGATCGCCGTAATCGCTGCGCGGGGTGGGGTCAAAGGCCAGCCAGCCAAAGCCGTTCAGGTACACTTCCGTCCAGGCGTGGGCGTGCTCGCCCGATACCACCGTCACGCCGCTGTCATTAGGCAGCGCCACATAGCCCGTCACATATCGGGCGGGCAGCCCGGCAATGCGGCAGAGCATGGTCATGGCGGAGGCAAAGTAGGTACAGTAGCCCTGCCGTTCGCCGATCAGGAACCAGGCGATGAAGTCCACACCGTCCGGCGGCTCCTGAACGTTCAGGTTATAGCGGTAATTCCGACGCAAATAATTTTGCAGGGCGATCGCTTTTTCGTAGGGAGTGTCGAGCCCATCCGTCACCCGGTGGGCGATGTCGTAAATATCCTGCTGAATGTGATCGGGGATTTGCAGGTAATTTCGTGCCGCTTCCTGATAATAGGGATCGTTTGCCGCGGCGTTTGCGTTCACCAGCGCGGCCACGCTGCCGTGCCCCGCTTCATAGGGCAGGTAGGTCAGGGAGTAGGCGTCGCCGGGCTCCAGGTCGCGGGTCAGGAAAGATTCGCCGGCGGTGTTGTAATACAGCACCATCCGCGTCCCCTCCAATTGCAGCGACCGGGTGCGGCCGGGGGCGAAAAGCGTGGTGGTGCCTTTGTTCAGTATCCGTACACGCAGGGAGAGCGGGTCGGCGCTGCTGCCAGCCAAGGGCCGGTTCAGGTCGAACAGCTCGTCCCGCAGCGCGGCGTAGCGCGGTGAAACAGACAGATAGCGGCGGCTGGACAGGGTATCGTACCAGTTGAGGCCGGTATACTGGTCATAGGTTTTGCCGCGCAGAAGCACCTTGCGGTCGGTGGTGACCTGCATCACGTCGTGGTCTGCCGGGTCCGCCGGGCCGCCCAGACGGTCCTCCAGGGGCTGGAAACCTTCCGATACCAGGGTGAACGCGGAACGGAATTCATTGAACAGCAGATAATCCTCCACGAATTGGCGGATGCTCTGCGCCGCTTCCCGGAAGGGCGACACCGCCTGCGGACTGGATGGCAGCAGTGTGAAGGCCAGCAGGGCCAGCCCAACCGCAACGGGCAGGGCGGACAAGCGTTTGCCGTTTTCCCGCGCCATCATGATCAGCAGCCCGGCCGCCGAGGGCAGGGCACACAGCAGCAGCCCGTCCCGGGAACCGAAGGCGAAGGAAATGCCCACCATGCTGATGACCGTGAACACGGCGAGGCCCACCGTGTGATCCCAGTACAGCGCTGTGCCAAGCAGGGAAAACAGCAGGCACAGCGTCCAGCGGACGTGGGCCGCGTAGGGCGTCAGCGC
>ONRC01000083.1 GCA_900320085.1 uncultured Eubacteriales bacterium | reverse complement strand
CGATATCCAGGCTTTTCTCAATTCCATGGGAGCCAAACTGAAAGATGCCCAGGGAAATTCCATGCTGGACGGTCTGCGTGCCATCATGGGCGATCAATCAGAGGAGCGAGACATTCCAAACGATGGCTTCTTCCGCAATTCCGCCATTGTGCGTCAGCAGGCGGGCGATATGCCGCTGTACTATACTGAATGGAATGAAAACGCCGGCTTTGGCTCCTATACCAACGACACCCGCAAGGTGGCCGCGTATGACGTAAAAGCCTCGCTGGACGTGATGGACAGCATGGACGGCTCCTCCATCTGGTGCTTCTCCGACGTGTTTGAGGAGTTCCATCCCTTCCCCGAGGAATTCCACGGCGGCTTTGGCATGCTGAGCCAGAGCGGCATCCCCAAGCCCGTGTACCACGCCATGAAGATGCTGGCCGACGCCGGAGACGAGCGCCTGGTGCTGGATGAAAAGGCCACCTGGGGCGAAATCGGCATTGCCGCTTTCCGACAGGGGAAAAACAACCAGGTGCTTTTGTTCCGGCAGAAGATGAAGAACCTGGATCTGCCCAAGGAAAAGGCCGTGGTAAAAATCGAGCTGCCTGAAGCACCCAGGCAAGTACTGCTGCGTCGGGTGGACGAGGAGCACGGCAATCCCCTGAAGCTGTGGGAGAATATGGGCAGACCCCAGGATCTGAACCGTCAGGAAGTGGAGCAGCTGAAGCGGCAAAGCGCCGTGAACGATGAAAGCTGGCCCTTTGCCTATGAGAACGGCGTGCTTACGTTGGAAGCGGAACTGGGCGTCAACGACGTATACTTCTTCGAGATCAGATAATACCGTTTCTGCTTAAAACAATCCCCGGCACTTCAGGCAGGAAATCTGCTGTGTGCCGGGGATGATTTTTGTGAAACGTGTTGTCAAGCGCCAGCAACTGAACTGCCGCTTGCGGGCCTTCATGAGCGGTGACGTAGCAGGAGGGGGTTAGCCAACCCCCTCCTGTCCGATTTGGACAAGTATGTTTATTTGAAAATGATCGTCAAGAAGTCATACAGGTAAAGCTGCCACGCGTCCCAGGCATGGGTTCCGTCAGAAACCAGGAAATCGTAGTTTTCACCCACTTCGAGAATGTCGCTCTGTTCAGAAAACTCAACAAGGAGCTTATGGGCGGCAACGTGGGGCGGAAGCGCCATATCAAAGACGCCGTTGAAGTTCATCATCATATGAATGGGATATCCTGCTGCGGCTGCTTTTTCAAGAGCGGGAATGATGGATTCCTTTATATAGGTCTCCGCTTCAGGACCGGCTGCAGGGCCGCCGGACATGTTTGCGAACCAGCTCACATTCTCCAGATTGTCCGCAATGCCCCCGTGCCACGTGGCAATAGAGCCCATGGAGAGGCCTGCCAGCGCCCGATGGTCCCTATCCGCGATCGTGGGGTAGGTTTCATCCACCTTGGTGATCAGGTCCCGAAGGACAGGGCCAAACCCAAAGAAACCAGCTCCATTGGTATCGCCGTTGGGGGTCACGATGATGCAGGGCGCTGCGTCGCCGTTTGCGAAGATGTTATCCAGGACATTGACTGCGGTCCCCAGTGCGCCGGTGATGTCATCCCCGTCCTTGAAACCCGCAACGTCATCATAGGTGCAGGTGAACCAGGACGCGGCATTTCCTCCGCCGCCATGGAGCAGGTACAGGACGCTGTACTGCTGGGAAGCGTCATACTGGGCAGGGAGGTAGACATAGGCGAAAGCATCGGCTCCGCCCGTGGTGTAGGGAAGCAGTTCAACCGAACCTTTTTTATCTTCTTCCACGGGGTTGCTCTTGTATGCTTCAATTTTTTCATCGTGGATCAGGCAAGGGAGGCCGTTCAGGCTTTCGTTTTTCCGGACGAAATCGCTGTCCCAGACGCCGGCGCGGACAAACAGGGGATCGTTGTCATGGGCTGCGGGATCGATGTACTCCAGAGGACATTCCGATGTGGGCAGCCAGATGTTCTGTGCCAGGGCATCCTCGATCATTGGGGCGGCAATGGGCTCAAGCCCGGGAATCCTGGAATAATTGACCTGTACGCCGTTATCGTCTTTCATACCGGTCATTTTGTGATCGTCACCCAGGGTAAACAGAACTTCAAACCGGGTCAGTTCCTTGTCCGCGCAGACCGTTACAGGGATTGTCGTCCCCATTTCATTGCGCATTACGACCGTCCACAGGTCGTACTCGGGGTTTGCACCCCATACAGGTTCTCCGGGAAGCACCGCTTCAGCGAGCGCGCCTGCGGAAACGAGACCGGCAGCCAGCAGAACAGCCAGCAGCAGTGTGAACCAACGTGTCATTCCTTTACGCATGGAAAGCTCCTTTCTGTCTTGCAACATCGTTTTCCGGCAGCTATGAAAACTGTTTCCATTCCTTCATCGTTGCCTGGGAGAATCGTTGTTTTATTAAAGTGGGGGGAGGACCGTGAACCGGATCCTCTCCCCGCCTTTCCGGATCGGAATCTTATTTCTGTACAGGCAGCCAGGCGGCGGGGTCAACCAGATCCCACATTTTAGGCGCGTCGCCGCTGAAATAGCCCACGCTGTCAAAGGTCACGTCCGCCAGATGGCCGCCGATCAGCAAACCTTCCACCATGATGTTTTCGCCCCAGCCGAAGAAGGTGAAGAGCACCTTGCTGTGATCGGCGGTGGTGTACACGTTCACGGGGGTAGCATCGCTGATGGGGAACCAATCCACCACGATATCCTGGGTCAGGGTGTATTCAGCGGGAATTTCGCCTTCGTATTTCACTTCGGCCAGGCCCATGACCTTCTGCATGTACATATCGCAGGAAGCCATCCACAGCATGGAGGTGGTACCCGCGTTGCCGGCGCCGAAACCGTGGCCGTTCTTGGCGTACACCTGCAGTTCGGGATCAAGGCCCAGTTCATAGGCCTGCTTGAACATTTCGTAGGAACCCTCAAAGCCATAGCGGCCAAAGCCGTTATCATCAGCGCCTACGGCAATGAACAGATGGGGCAGATGGGGATTTTCGGTTTCCAGTTTGCCGGCGGAGTAGATGATATGCGCCACATCCACATCGCTGTTCACGGCGTCGATCTCATCGCAAACATAGCTGGCGTCAAACTGGTCAGGCGTAATATCGCCATAGAACTTTTGCAGCATGGTGCGGATGTTGCCGCCGCCGCCGGAATACCCGGACACGGCCAGCAGGGTGCCTTCCAGGTCAATGCCCCATTCCTGGGCATGATATTTCACAAAGCGTACAGTGCGCTGCAGGTCCATCACGATGTCATCGTTGTTGTAAGGAAGAACACGGCGCTGCAGCAGGATGCAGTTATAGCCCAGTTCGTTGAAGCCAGGAGCCACGCGGTAGCCTTCATTGGGGTTGCTGCGGCTGGTGTTGCCGCCGCCGCTGAGCACGATGATGGTGCCCTTGGCTTCACCGGGGTTTTCCAGCAGATAGGGAATGATGTAGGGAACGAAATCGGCGTTGTCGTAAATGGCTTCGCCCTCATAGTTCACCAGAGGGAACTGCAGGTCTTCAGCAGGGGTGGTAACAGGCATTTTGTCGCCCCAGATGTAGATCACTTCACCGTTAATACCATCGGAGAAGGGCTTGAGCTGATGGTTCTTCAGATCAGCGATGGCTGCCTTGGCGGCCAGGATCTGCTCCTTGTTGGCGTCAGTCAGGGCGTCTGGATGAATGTTCATCATCAGGCTGCCGGTATTCTGGGCGGCGTCCCACGCATCCTTCTCATACAGGGTTGGGAAATTGCGCACCATTTTGTAGTTGTACACCTGGGCTTCCCACTCAGTCTGCCAATAAGCGGGATCGTTCTGATCCAGCTCTACGATCTTATAGGGTGCTTCATTGAAGGCGGCGGTCTCGGCGGAAGCGATGCCGCACATTCCCAGCAGCATGATCAGCGCCATGCACAGCGACAGAATCTTTTTCATGGTGATCCTCCTTCATCATAATTGCGTGTTGGCCGCACAGAAGGGTATGGCCATCTCCCTTTCCCACGGTCCTGTTTCCTTGGATAATAAAAGCATAGCAGTTTGAACGGGAAAAAGATAGAAACATCCTGATGCAAAATCACACGAAAATGACTTTGTGCGCAAAAAAACCGGCCCGGAAGATGGGCCGGTGACGGGCAGCGTCACGCTTTGTTCTTTGCGTTCTTTCTGTATGAAACGGGCGTTTCTTTGGTAAAGCGCTTAAAAATGCGAATGAAGTAGGAATAGTTGTCAAAGCCGCACAGAATGGCTACATCCGAAACGGATATGTTGGTTTCCTCCAGGTACCGCACCGCCAGCGCGATGCGTTTGGCCGTAATATACTGCAGGATCGGACAGCCCATTTCCTTTTTGAATACACGCATCACGTACTGGGGATTCAGGTGCAGCACG
>ONRC01000046.1 GCA_900320085.1 uncultured Eubacteriales bacterium | reverse complement strand
CATCCGTAGGGGAAAATGTATTTTCCCCCTCGGATGTTCCCGGGCTTTCTTGGGCCAGAAGCCTTCAAACTTTTCGTCTCCCCCAGCGCGCCAGGCGGAACTTGTCTGCTTTCCTCAACAACACAATATCGCCAGTTGCGGGTCCAGGGTCCTCAGGACCCTGGCGCAGGTCTGGGGGCGCGCAGCCCCCAGCGTTTCCTTCTTGCTGGATTGAGGATTCACTCTTGAGAACATAACTGTTAAGAATTCCAAAGTAGAATGATCATTTATAATGACGGGCAAAGGAGGGGTTTTGTTGCATTGATTTTGAAATATTTTACTTTTCTTTGCCTGCGGCCTGCATGGCACGCATGGCGTTGAGGATGGCGAGGAAGCACACGCCTACATCGGCGAACACTGCCGCCCAGAGGGGCGCCAGATGCAGCACGCCCAGCGCCATCACGGCCAGCTTCACAGCCAGGGAGAAGACCACATTCTGCCGCACGATGTCGCGGGTCTTGCGGGCAATGCGGATGGCGGTGGCCAGCTTGCGCGGGTCGTCGTCCATCAGCACCACGTCGGCGGCCTCGATGGCCGCGTCGCTGCCCAGCGCGCCCATGGCCACGCCGATATCGGCCCGGGCCAGCACGGGCGCGTCGTTGATGCCGTCGCCCACGAAGATCAGTGCGCCGTTTTCGCCGCGTTCCTTGAGCAGCCGTTCCACTTCGCCCACCTTTTCATCGGGCAGCAGCCCGGCGTGCATTTCGTCCACGCCCACGTCCCGGGCCACCGCTTCGGCCACGCTGCGGCTGTCGCCAGTGAGCATGACAGTCTTGCGCACGCCCAACTGTTTGAGCTCCTGGATCGCTTCGGCGGAACCGCGCTTTACCGTGTCGGCAATCACGATATACCCCAGGTATTCCCCGTCCGCCGCCACGTGGGCCACGGTGCCGGTCTGGGTGCCACGCGCATAACTGACGCCTTCCCGCTCCATGAGCTGAGCGTTGCCGACGGAAACGGATTTCCCGTTCACCTTCGCCCGCACGCCGTGGCCGGAGATTTCCTCCACGTCCTCCACCGTCCAGGCAGTAATGTCCTTTTCGCAGCCCTGCCGCAGGGATGCCGCAATGGGGTGGGTGCTGAACCGCTCGGCGGCGGCGGCCAGGGCGATCAAATCTTCCTTGGTGCCCTTTGCCGCTTCGGCGGAAGCGATGGCGAAGCTGCCCTTCGTCAGGGTGCCGGTCTTGTCAAATACCGCTGTATCCGCTTTGGCTAAGGTTTCCAGATACCCGGCCCCCTTCACCAGGATGCCCCGGCGGGACGCGCCGCCGATGCCGCTGAAAAAGGTGAGGGGCACGGAGATGACCAGCGCGCAGGGGCAGGAAATGACCAGGAAGGTGAGAGCCGAGGTGATCCACTGGCTCCAGTCCCCGCCGAAAAACAGCGGGGGCACGATCGCCACCAGCACCGCCAGCGCCACCACCACAGGGGTGTAAACACGGGCAAAGCGAGTGATGAACCGGTCAGCTTGGGACTTGTTTTCGCCCGCGTGCTCCACCAGCTCCAGGATGCGGGCCACGGTGGAATCCTCGTAAGCGTGGGTGACCTGAATCCGCAAAAGCCCGTTCAGGTTCACGCAGCCGCTGAGGGCCGCGTCGCCCTGCTTCACATGCCGAGGCGCGCTTTCGCCGGTCAGCGCCAGGGTATTCAGGGAGGATTCGCCCTCCAGCACTGTGCCGTCCAACGGCACCTTTTCACCGGGCCGCACCACGATGGTCTCCCCTACCTGCACATACTGGGGCAGGATGGTTTCCACCCGGTCTTCCCGCTCCACGTTGGCGGAGTCGGGGCGAATGTCCATGAGTTCCGCGATGGAATCCCGGCTCTGATCCACAGCGTAGTCCTGGAAGAATTCGCCGATCTGGTACAGCAGCATCACCGCCACGCCCTCGGCATAGTCCCCCAGGCAGAACGCGCCGACGCTGGCCACGGTCATCAGGAACATTTCGTCCAGCGGCTCCAGGCGCAGGATGCTTTTCACCGCCTCGATCACTACCTGATAACCCACCACCAGGTAGGATGCCGCGAAGCATGCGATTTTCAGCCATTCCGGCAGCGGCGCAAGCCACCCGATCAGCAGCAGTACAGCGCTGACGCCGATGCGAATGAGCATCACTTTCCGGTTTTCGCCCTCCCCGCCGTGCTCGTGGCCGTGTTCATGGGAATGTCCGTGGTCGTGATGGTGCTCATGATCATGGTCATGATGGTGTTCATGCTCGTGCTTGTGCTCGTGTTCATGTTCTTCCTCGTGGTCATGATGGCAATGCTTGCAGCTCATTTGTCTGCCCTCCATTCTTGATGGCAGTAGGATAAACCTCCTGCTTCCTACCTCCTACTTTCTACTTCCTACCTATTCACACAGGTGCTCCATGCCCATCCCGATGATGGTGCGCACATGGTCATCGGCCAGGGAATAATACACCGTTTTTCCGTCCCGGCGGAACTTGACCAGCTTGTTGGCTTTCAGCACCCGCAATTGATGGGACACCGCCGACGGGCTGGCGTTCAGCAGTTCGGCAATATCGCCCACACACATTTCCGACTCGAACAGCACGTACAGGATTTTGATGCGCGTGGTGTCGCCGAACACCTTGTACAGCTCCGCCAAATCGTAGAGCAGTTCCTCGTCCGGCATGTCCGCGTTGACGGAGGAAATCAGGTCGGGATGGATGCCTTCCCCCGCTTCAACGATTTCTTTGGTTTCCCAGTCATCGCGCTTTCCCACGTTGATCATCCTTTCATTTGAACAACTGTTCATATATTATTATATGCAAAACGCCCCTGCTTGTCAAGGGCGTAGATTGTTTGATATTGATTTATTTGAATGGTGGTGGAAGGACGCTATAACACAAGTTGGAAAACGCAGCCAAAAGCCTTCCCCTCGCAGGGGAAGGTGGCAGGCGCGGAGTCAAGATGGTGAATGTTATCAAGTAAGTTCGCGCCTGACGGATGAGGTACTCCTCACTGTTACATGTTCACATATTATCATGTGAGTTCACCTCATCCGAGCCGCGCGAAAAGGGTTGACTTCTCTCACAATTTTGATTCCGCGCGGCCCACCTTCCCCTCCGAGGGGAAGGCTTTGGGGAAATGTTTTTATACAGTAATAGTGCCTAATATTAGAAAAACACTATCTCTCGTCCTCAATCCAGTGCCTTTCTTTGCTTTCCCAGGTGCGTTCGCTGATGATATAGCGGGGGCGGTGCTTGGTTTCCAGGTAGGTTTTGCCGATGTACTGGCCAATGATGCCCAGGCTGACGAGCTGCATGCCGCCCAGCAGACAGATAACGCACATCACGGAGGTCCAGCCCGCCATGGTCTTGCCCAGGATGGCTTCCACAATAGCCCAAATGGCAATCGCCACGCCGATCAGACTGACAATGACGCCCATGCCGGCAATCAGATTGATGGGCTTGACGGAAAGGCTGGTGATGCCGTTGAAGGCCAGGGCCAGCATTTTTTTCAGCGGGTAATGGCTCTCCCCCGCGATGCGTTCGGCGCGCTCGTAGTACACACTGGTGCTCTTGAAGCCTACCAGCGGAAACATGCCCCGCAGGAAAATGTTCACTTCCTCATAGTCCGCAAAGCAGTTCAGCACCCGGCTGCTCACCAGGCGGTAGTCCGCGTGGTTGAACACCACCTCCGCGCCCATCATATTCATGAACTTATAGAAGCCTTCGGCGGTGGTGCGCTTGAACCAGGTGTCGGTGTCGCGTTTGGAGCGCACGCCGTACACCACCTCGCACCCGGCCAGGTATTCGTCCACCATTTTGTCCATGGCGTTTATGTCGTCCTGACCGTCGCAGTCGATGGAGATGGTGATGTCACACTTGTCTTTGGCTTCCATCAGGCCCGCCAGCACGGCGTTCTGGTGGCCCCGGTTGCGGCTCTGGCAGATGCCGATATAGTGTTCATCCTGCTTGGAAAGATCGCAGATGATCTCCCAGGTTTTGTCCTTCGACCCGTCGTTGACGAACAGCGCCCGGCTGTTGGGGCTGACTTTCCCAGCGTCCGCCAGTTCTTTCAGCTTGTTCAGGAACATAGGCGCGGTGATGGGCAGCACCTGTTCCTCGTTGTAGCAGGGAATCACGATCCACAGGATCGGCTTTGCACTCATATTATTCCCTTTCTGTCATCAGGTAGTTTTATCGTCATAAAAACCCTTTATATGGGTTTCTTGGAAAGGGGTCTGGGGGAAACCGTTCTTAGCCTTCCCCTATTAGGGGAAGGTGGCGCGAAGCGCCGGATGAGGTTTTCAAAGAACGGTTTCCCCCAGAAAACTCCTCCGGTCCTTATGTCAGCTCCGCTTCCAGGCGCACGCAGCGGCCGACGAAGGTGAGCTCGTTAAAGTTCTTGATTTCGCTTTCAAAGGCCTCGTCGTACTTTTGCAGCATGGCCTGGTAATCGTTGACCCGCTTGACCTTGCGAAGCACGCGGCCCTGGGGCGTTTGCAGCAGCATGATGGCGCCGTCCACGGCGGCCTGGGCAGGAACGACCAAAAGCAAATCGCCCCGCTGCACGCGGAAGCCCCGCAGGCCGTTGTCCGGGGCCATGAAGTAGAACACCTTGTCCGGGGACGCGCCTTCGATTTTGCCGTTGGTGATAGGCAGCAGACGGTGGCCTACCTCCTTCATCACGGCGTTGTAAATGGGCACGTGCTTGAGCACGCCGGACAGGGCGTCCAGCCAGATGGAGCCCGCCACGCCGGGGTCGCTTTCCGCCACGACCTCGGCTTCCTTTGTCGCTTTGGCGGGCGCTTTCTTCGCTTCCGTAGCCCGGGTCAGCTGCGGCACAGCGGACTGTAAATCCACCGTGGCGGCAATGTCGTCCAGGGTAAAGTCCGCCTCGGTATGCTCGGTCATGCCCATGGATTTGAGGATGCGCCGGGCCTGGTCGTCCGCGATGATGCGGGTGCCCGCCTCCACCTCCATCAGATACTTGTCGCTCACGCCGCATTTCCGGGCCACCTGCTTGTGGGTCAGCCCCTGGCGCGTGCGCTCCAAACGAATCAAATCGCCTAATCTGCTCATGTCTGCGTCTCCTTTTTGCGGGGGAAACCGTTCTTTGGAGGCCAAAGAACGGTTTCCCCCGCACCCCCTTCCAAGAAAGCCATAAAGAGGGTATAGCATTTCAATTTCTAATCATTCAGCGAACTTTTTGAAGAATAAATTGTGCCTGTTCTCTGATCAGCTTTTTAAAATACGTCATTTCCGCTTCGGAATACCCATAAATCTTTTCCCATCGATACTCCGGCAGCCAGCAAACGGCATTGTGAAAGCCATCCTTTTCATCCGGCGTTTCGATATATACCTTCACCCGTCCATCGGGTTTCATTTCGGAATGGGTGATTTCCGTGTCGTCGTTGAGCGTCATAAACGGATACATCATGGGAAAGCGCCTCCTGTTCGCAAACGGTATGCCAAGGATTATTCTTCCTCCGTCTGCCGCTTGCATTCCTGATTCAGCTTTTTGAGCTTCCTTGCCAGGGCGGGGGTGGCCGCGCCGGGCTTCATGCGCCACAGCCAGTTGCCGCCGATGGTGCCGGGGCGGTTCATAGTGGCCCAGTCGTCCAAGCCCAGGATATCCTGCATGGAGGCCATGGCGATGCGCGCCTTGCTGGCATATACGGTTTTCACGAAGGCCCAAGGCGCGTCGTCGATTTCCTTGAACCCGGTGATTTCCTTGGCGGATTTCAGTTCACTCTTCGTGCAGTTTTTTACCCTCGCCAGGGCGGTCACGTTGTCGTGGGTGCCGGTGTAATAGGCGGTATTCTCCGGGATGTTTTCGGGGATGTGCACGTTGGAATCGTCCGCGCCGAAGGCGAAGGACAGCACCTTCATGCCCGGATAGCCGGTGAAGGCGATCACCTCGCGCACCCGGTCGTTCACCGCTCCCAGGTCCTCCGCCACGATGTTCAGGCCGGGCAGCTTCTTATTCAGGACTTTAAACAGCTCCTCGCCGGGGCCGATGACCCAATGCCCGCCCCGGGCGTTGGGCGCGCCGTGGGCGACGGAGAAGTAATTGGCGAAGCCGATGAAGTGGTCCACGCGGATGATGTCGTACATTTTGCCCATGTGCGCCATGCGGCGGACCCACCAGTCGTAGCCCTTGGTTTTCAGATAGCTCCAGCGGTACAGGGGATTGCCCCACAGCTGGCCGTCCTCGGAGAAGTAATCCGGCGGCACGCCCGCCACGCGGCGCGGCACCCGGTCCTTGTCCAGCTGGAACACCTCGGGCTTGGTCCAGGTATCGGCGCTGTCCTCGGCCACGTAGATGGGCATGTCGCCAAAGAGCTGGATGCCCAGGCTGTTGCAGTATTCCTTGAGGGCGTACCACTGCTGGGCGAACACGTACTGGCACCACATATGGAATCGGATTTCCTTGTCCAGCTTCTTCTGGTACTTGGCGATCGCGGCAGGTTCCCGCATCATGATGGCCTTGTCGGGCCACTTCGTCCACATGACTTTATCGAAGTGGTTCTTTACCGCCGTAAACAGGGCGAAGTCCCGCAGCCAGTCGTTTTCATCGGCGAACTGCTGGATGGCTTTTTTGAGCTTCCGCTCCGACGCGGCAAAGGCCTTGCGCAGCAGCGCCCACTTGTATTCCTGCACGGAGGGGAAGTCCACCTTGTTCAAATCCGCCGGCACGAACCGCTCCACGTCTGACAGATCCAGCCAGCCGTTTTCCGCCAGCTTGTCAATGGAAATCAGCAGGGGGTTGCCCGCGAAAATGCTGGTGGACTGATAGGGCGATTCCGCGTAGCCCGTCGGCCCCATCGGCAGCACCTGCCAGATGGACATATTGGCCGCGTGCAGAAAATCCGCAAACTGATAGGCTTCCTTGCCCAGGCTGCCGATGCCGTCCGGCCCGGGCAGGGACGAAATGTGGAGCAGGATACCGCTTTGACGTTTCATGGTGATCGTCCTTTCGTATTATAGTTCCAAGCTTCAAGTCCTAAGTTCCAGGTTCCATGCTGTTCTATCGTTTCAGCATAGAACTAATAGCTTAGAACTTAGAGCTATCTCTCACCGATTCTCTGATTTCCAGTTTCCCCTCCAGCGTGATGTGCCGGGCGGGAGCGTGGTTTTCTATCATATCGGTCAGCACGGCCATGCTTTGCCGGGCAATATCCTCCACCGGCTGCACGATTGTGGACAGGCGCGGCGTGGTGTACTGGCCCATTTCGATGCCATCCACACCGATGACGCTGACGTCGCCGGGCACGTTTTTCCCCAGGTCGTTCAGCGCGCGGATGACCCCCAAAGCGGCGGTATCGCTCATACAAAAGACGGCGTCGGTCTGAGGGTGCTTTTCAAAGTAGGTCAGGGAAGCGGCATAGGCGTCCGGCAGGTTCAGCCTGGTTTCCACGTAATGGGCTTCATCCAGCGTCAGGCCATGGCTGCGGAGGGCGTCTTCTGCCCCCAGAGCGCGCAGCACCAGACTGTCATCACCCGTACGCCTGCCGCCGAACACCGCGATCTCCCGGCATCCATGCCCAATCAGCGCTTCCACCGCCCGGCGGGACATGTCCCGCTCGTCCATCGTGACGGATGAAGCCCGCTCCATGGCCGTGCCCGCCGTGTTTACCGTGACGAACACCATGGGGATGCTCACCCCGTCCAGCACCGTGCACCGATCGTCAATGCGGCTGCCCAGAAAGACCAGACCGGCGATGCGCTGACGGTTCATGAGCGTGAGCGCCAGGAGGAATTCGTCGTCCTGCTCGTCAATGTATTCCGTCAGCAGAGCAGTTTTTTCCCCGCGCGGGCAAAGGAGCATGGCTTCCGTCAGCACGTTCAGGAAGGGATTGCGCCGCCCGCGGATGATCAGCGCGATGCTTTCCCCGTCGGCCTGCTTGAGACCCCGGGCGTTGGCGTTGCCCACGAAGTGCAGCTCCGCCATCACCCGCCGCACCTTCTCCTTGGTTTCCCGGCTCACGTCGGGCCGGTCGTTCAGCACCCGGGACACCGTCGTCACGCTGACCCCCGCCATTTCGGCCACATCCCGGATGGTGTAAATCTTCATGGTCCGTGCCTCGTTTGGTATCGTTATCGGTAACGTTTTCAATCAAACGTATTCTATCATTCCCCACAGATTATGTCAATACGAACAGTTTTATTTCCATCAAAAATGGCTTCCCATCGGAAGCCATTTTATATCAGTCCTTCAGGTATGCCGCGCATTGGGGATACTGCTTCAGTTCGTTGACGATCAGCTTCACGATTTCCTTTGCGCCATAGGCGTTGAAATGGGTCTTGTCGTCGTGGCCGTCAGGGAAATCGGGGTTCTCGCCGGGTGCCAGGCGCACGAACAGCTCGGCGGTCTTGTCCGGCCCCAGGGACAGGTACAGCTTCCGGCTGTCCGCCTCCAGGTCGCACAGAGGCAGTTTTTCCTTTTTCGCCAGCTCCCGCACGGCTCTTGGGTATTCACCGTGGGTGTACATCAGGCTGGTGGGCTCGGAGAAGAACCTTCTTGACACCGAGGTCAGCAGCACGGGCAGCGCGCCTTTTTCCCGGGCGGCGTTCACATAGCGCATCAGGTGTTCGGGATAGGTGGAATCCGGGTCGGTATGGCGCTCGTCGTCCTTTTCGTCGTTATGGCCGAACTGGATGAGCAGCATATCCCCCGCCTGCATCCCCGCCGCCACGGGCTCAAAGAGCTTTTCCTCCCAGAAGCTGCGGCTGCTGCGGCCGCTGAGGGCATGGTTTTTCACTGCTACGCCCTCCCGTACAAACTCCGGCAGCGCCCAGCCCCAGCCCCGGAAGGGGGGCTTGTTGTCCTCTACTGTGGAATCGCCGATGATCCAAATGGTGGGCATTGCTTTCACCAATCCTTCCATACCTGATGCAGATCGATCACGCACACCTGAGCCAATCCGTTTTCATCGGGATTGGAAAACAGGATCTGATCGCCCTTGCGGTTGAACGAGGGATGCTGATGGTCGGCCCCGGTTTTGCAGGAGCCGGTGGACGCGATGAATTTGGCCTTGCCCGTGGCCCGCTCGATCAGCACCACGCCCTCCTGGATGCGGGTGCCCAGGTAGCTGATGCGGTCGGCGCAGAGCCATTTTTTGTCCCGGCTCAGGCAGGGATGCAGCAGCTGGGTTTCCGTGGCCGCCACGTCGAAATGCCGCCCGTCCTTGTCACCGATGATGATATTGCCGGTGTGGGTTTCGCCCTTTTCCCCGTTCACGAACCCGGCGGGGTCCAGCTTCATCATGGCCATTTCGCTTCCGTCCGCCGCCCACACCTCATGGGTGATCCATTCGCTGGGGTGCTCCACATAATAGGGCCGGACGTAACGCTCCTTCACGTCAAACATCCAGGTGCGCTGGAAGGCGTCGCCCTCGGTTTCGTGGATGTAGAAAATCAGGTTTTCGTCGGTGGGGCAGATTTGGGCGTGGCCCAACCGATAGTCGGATTGGTACACGATCTCCGCTTCCTTGCCGGGGTCCAGGATCACCAGGGCGTAATACTTATTCGCCAGGTGATAGCTGCACGCGATGCGCCCCGTGTTGGCGGCGGTCAAGTGGCCGGTGATCTGCCCGCCCTTGGGCAGATCGCCCACCTTGGTCATCTCGTTGGTCGTCAGGTCAACGGCGTACACCTCAGTGTCGTTTTTGCAGGTATAGCCGATATTCTTTTCCCGGTCGGTGGCGAAGCCCCGATAGTCGTCGTTCGTCACCTGGATCAATTCGCCCGTTTCCACGTTGGCCTTGTAGCAGCCGCCGCCCAATTCCTTCTGCATGGAATTTTTCATGAAGAAAAAGTATTGGTCGTCCAGGGAAAAGTTTTCGCAGGTGAAATACAGCTTGGCGTTGCGCTCCGGCCCGTCGGTGTATTTCCGGATCTCATACCCGGTAATGGGGTCGTTGTAAATTTTCATAAAGGCTCCTTTTTTGTTGGGCGCTTTATATGACTTAGTGTGGAGTGTGAAGAGTGGAGAGTGTAGTTTCATATAGTGGCAGATCAACTGCACGCTTTGAAATGAACGGACAGACATTTTTCCACCCAACAAACATTGTCATCCCGAGCGAAGCCGAACCAGAGGTGAGGCGAAGTCGAGGGACCTGAGAGTTAGATATCAGGTTGCTTGAGTGCTTGTGCTTCTCCCAGGTCCCTCCACTACGCTTCGGCTCTCGCCTTCGCTTCGGTCGGGATGACAGAGTAACGTTCGCAGAAACAGTTTCTTCGTGTAATCATGATCAATCTGTACTCTGCACTCTGAACTCTGCACTCTAAAACGCAAGTGTTTTAAAGCGTCCTTTCATTCATCACTTATCCAGCAGGATCAGTTCCCCCGCGGGAACGGCGATGGGCGCCTGGTCGTTGACGGAAATCCACACGTCCTGGGCGTTGGGGTTACGGACGAAGGAATTATCGGCGGCGAATTGCAGCCGGGCAGCGTCCTCCATATAGTCAATGAACTGGATATTGGTGCAGTACCAAATATCGTCCCGGCCGCCCACCAGCTTGCAGAAGCCCTCGATCAGGTCCCAATTGTCCTTATCGTTGAACTCATAGCTGTGGCCCCAGACGTACATGAGGTAGAGATATTGTTTTTTGAACAGCCCCAGGAATTGTTCCCCCAGCTCCATCAGCCGATGGTTATGATGGCAGGTAGCCTGCCAGCGCAGGGGATTTTCCGGCAGGGCGAAGCTGTCGCTAGACCCCACCACCCGGGAATACTTGATGCCGCAGGCAGGCAGCAGCGCTTCGATTTCCTTGCTCAGGGAGCCGTTGGGATAGCTCAGGCCCCGGACCGGATACCCGCACAGCGCCTCCAGCGCCCGCCGGTCATCCAGCACTTCCTGAGCCACCTCGGGCAGCGGGCAGCGGGCGATGGTGGGATGGGTGACGGTGTGGCAGGATACCTCATGCCCCACGTACAGGGTTTTCACTTCTTCCTGGGTGATGTGCCTTTCATCGCCTAAAAAGCCGCTGTTCAGATGAAAGGTGCCCTTGATGCCGTACTTATTAAAAATCTCCACAAGCTGCCGGTCATAAGTCCGCCCGTCGTCGTAGCTCATGGTAAGGGCTTTGTGCTTCCCGCCGGGATAGCAGGTGTATACCTTGTTCATATGTTCCTCCGCATAGAGAGGGCTGCCGCCCTCAAGATGAAAGCGGCAGCCCAAGAATTATTTCTGTTTGGAATTACTGCGCAGCATGATAAGCTTCGTTGTATTCCATGGTGATGGCGTCGCCGCCCTGAGCAGCCCAGTCGTCCCAGGCAGCCTGCAGGCCCGCTTCGTCGATCTGGCCGGCGATGTACTGCACGGCAGCGTCAGAGATGATCTGATCCAGCTGCGCGCCGAAGGCGGTGTAGGTTTCGCTCACGAAGGGATAGCAGGGGTTGGTCACGGCGTAAGGAGCCAGCAGCGCGTTCAGGTCTTCATAGCGCTGACGCAGCTGAGTGTAGCCGCGGTTCACTTCGGCCTTGGGGTCTTCCAGGTTGCCCGCAACGCCCATGCCCAGCTGGTTGATGTTGTTGTGGTACATCTGGGAGTTCTTGCTGTATTCGTCCTTCTTTTCTTCGGGAACCACGCGGTGGCCATCCTGCACATCGTAGGTCAGGCCTTCCAGACCGGCGTTGATGATGGTCTGGCCTTCGCTGCTGTTGCACCAGTTGAGGAACGCCAGCACCTTGGGCAGATCAGCTTCGGAAACAGACTTGGTGACCAGGATCTCGCCGTTGAAGCCGGGATTCTGGGGCCACACGGTGATGGAGCCGTCTTCCTTGGCCACGGGGCCCACAGACTGGAAGATCTGCTCGGTCACGCCAGCGTTGGTTTCAAACCATTCCTGCTGACGGTGCGCGTTGTCCAGGCAGTCAAAGCGCATGAAAGCCTTGTTGGTGCGTTCGATGTTGTCCCAGTCAGAGGTGGAAATCTGAGCGAAGTTGGGGTCGATGCCGCCGATTTCGTACAGATGACGCAGCCAGTCCAGGCCCTTCTTGTAGCCTTCGGACTTATGAGCGGGATAGATGTTGCCGTCCGCGTCCACGCCCCAGGTGTTGGGAGCGCCGAAGGCCACGGTGATCACGTTGATGGTGCCGGCGGTGTAGGAGCACATATTCAGCGCATAGGTGTCCTTGCTGTAACCAGCCAGCTTTTCAGCCAGTTCGGTCAGGTCCTCGATGGTCTTCACTTCGCGGTCAAAGCCCACTTCCTTGGCGATGTCGCAGCGATAGTAGATGCCGCCGCGGGGGAACGCGCGGGAACGATAGATGCCGTAGATATGGCCGTCCACAGCGATGTTGGCATAAACGCCGGGGTTGCCAGCGGCCAGGTAAGGATAGTTTTCAGCATCCTTCACCGCTTCGGTCAGATCCCAGAACGCGCCGGCGCGGGCGGAGTTGACAATGATGGGAGCGCGGGCATCCGTGGCAGCCACCAGCATGGGGGGATTCTTGTCCGCCAGGGTGGTGTTCAGGATGTCGCCATAGGTGGAGTTGGGGCCCCACTGAATGTTCAGCTTCACGCCGGACTTTTCTTCGATGGCCTTGAGAACGGGGTTGTTCTCCATCACGAAGTCGATGTCGGAGGGGAACTGAGGCAGCAGCACGCTGATTTCAAAGGGTTCTTCCGCGGCGGCGAAGCTCGCCAGGGACAGCACCATCACCAGCGCCAGGAACAGAGCGACCAGTTTCTTCATGGATGTTTCCTCCTTTAAAATTTTGTTATCGTTCAGCGGCGCGAAACACGCTGCGCCGCGGATAACCGGAGTTGGAGGTAGGAGGTTGGAAGTAGGAGGTAGGAGGTTTATTTTGATCTGACATTTATGCAAGCTGTCCTGCATGTATGTCCAGCTAATAAAACCTCCTACTTCCTACCTCCTACTTCCTACCTGAACGCATCAGCCCTTCAGCGCGCCAACCATAACGCCCTTGACGAAGTACTTCTGCAGGAAGGGGTACACGCACATGATGGGCACGGTGGACACCACGATGACGGCCATCTTGATGGACTGTTCAGGGGGCTGGACAAAGTCGTCCGCCATGTTGGCCATGTCGCCAGCGGTGCCGTTGCGCAGCAGCACCTGCAGGGGCCATTTTTCCTTGGCGCCGGTCATGTAGATCATGGCGCTGAAGTAGGCGTTCCAGTGGCCCACGGCGTAGAACAGGCCGAAGGTGGCCAGCACGGGAAGGCTCAGGGGCAGCACGATCTTGAGCAGCACGCCGATGTCCGTGCAGCCGTCGATGGAGGCGGATTCTTCCAGCTCCTGGGGGATGCCCTGGAAGAAGTTCTTCACGATCATCATGTTATACGCGCTGATCGCGCCGGGGAGCAGCACGGACCAGAAGGTGTTTTTCAGGTTCAGGATGTTGGCCACCACGATGTAGCCGGGGATCATGCCGCCGCTGAAGAACATGGAGAAGATGACCATGTTCAGGAAGAAATTGCGGCCGCGCAGCCGGGGCTTGGAAATGGCGTAAGCCATGGTGACGGTAAAGAACAGGTTGATGGCCGTGCCAGCGGCGGTGATGAAGATGGAGTTGGCAAAGCCGCGCAGGATCTTATTGGAAGAAAAGATGTACTGGTAAGCGGCGATGGACACGTCCTGGGGAATGAAGAACATGGGCCGGGTGGCGATTTCATATTCCGTGGCGAAGGACGCGCCGATGATATAAACGAAGGGGATGATCGTGGTGATGGCGATCAGGGTGACGATCAGGTAGTTCAGCACGTCGAAGATGCGGCTGCCCACCGTGGCGTTCTGGCCCACGGGGCCGGAGGATTCGATCATCTTTTTGTTCTTGGGAGAAATAGCTTGCTCTGCCATGGTCAATCCTCTTTTCTCAGTACAGGCCCTGCTCGCCCAGCAGGTGCGCGATCTTGTTGGAAGACACGACCAGCGTCACGCTCACGATGGACTTCATCAGGCCGATTGCGGAAGCGTAGCTGAACTGGCCGGACTGAATGCCCTGCTGATACACGAACACGTCCAGGGTTTGGCTGGCCTTGCGGTTGAGGGGGTTGGCCATCAGGATCAGGTGGTCATAGCCGGTATCCAGCACGCTGCCCATGCGCAGGATCAGCATCAGCACGATGGTGGACCGGATGGCGGGCAGGGTGATGTGCCACAGGCGGCGCAGACGTCCGGCGCCGTCCACCATGGCGGCCTCGTACAGCTGGGTGTCCACGTTGGTCAGGGCGGCCAGGAAGATGATGGTGCCCCAGCCGGTTTCCTTCCACACCGTCTGGCCGATGATCATCCAGCGGAAGGTGTCAGGGGAGCCCATGTAGTTGATCGGGTGGCCCAGCACCATTTCCGTGGCCTTGTACACGATGCCGGAGGGCCCGAACATCACGAAGGTGATGGACACCACGATCACGATGGAAATGAAGTGGGGCACGTACAGCAGCGTCTGCAGCAGCTTTTTGTACCGCAGCGACCGCATTTCGTTGAGCAGCAGCGCCAGGATGATGGGCGCGGGGAAGTAGAAGATGATGTTCATCAGGCTCAGGATCAGCGTATTGGTCAGATACGTCACCCAGGCCGGGAACTTAAAGAAGTACTGGAACCACTTGAGTCCCACCCATTCGCTGCCCAGCACGCCGGAATAGGGCACGTAGTTTTCAAAGGCGATCACGATGCCGAACATGGGCAGGTACTTGAAAACGATGAAGTAGATCAAGCCCGGCAGCAGCAGCAGGTACAGCCATTTGTCGCGAATAATATCGGCATCAAGTTTTCGCCAATATTCTTCGCCTGTTCCATGTAATTTCTTTTTTTCGCTTGAAGTACTATGGCCTATAGAATTATCATTTCTATAATCCACTGGATTGTATTGTGCTGCACCAAAGCCGATTACACAGAGACCAATAAAATGCAATATCCCAAGCATTACAATGCCAAATGCTTTGGATTGATTAAAACGTGCAGCAGTATGTATCCCAAACTGGATTTGAAGGTAAAGAGTGGCAAGCGATGTTAAAGCTAATAAAACAATTCCAATTGTTTTGTATACGCCGCCCGTTGAATAACCTATTCTGAATAATATACCGCCAACAAGAGAAAGCAAAAGACCTATCAGGCTTATGCTTCCATACCAGCCTATATGCCATAAAGTAAAGGTATTAACTACAGGAATAAGGGCTTTCCATCCTTTTTGCCCTGCCTTGGTAAAAATCCGCCACATAGCAATAATGCCAAGAATACCAACGGCAACAATACTTATGGCAAGGATTATTCTTTGTATAGCAACCCCACCTGGCATAGGACATCCCTCCTTTTTATCAATCAAAACTCATCATGTAATTCACTATAGAATTCTGTTTCACGCAAACGAATAACAGTTTGCAGAATAATAGTTCAAGATCAATTTATTTAACTCCAATACTCCTCGTTCATCAGTTCCGTCAGCATCAGGAACGTCAAGCCCTGGCCGTAGGCGGTAGGGGTAACGATGATCTTTTTATAGTGCTCCAGGTCGTGGCCCATGCCGGTGCCGCCGGAAACGCCCTGCACCGCGCCGGTCTCGTCGATCTGGTCCAGTACGGCATTTGCAGACAGCAGGCCCATCTGGGCGTACTGCTCCTGGGGCAGCCACCCGAGGCGCACGCCCTTCAGGATACCGTAGGCGATGGCGGCAGTGGCGCTGGTTTCGCAGTAGCATTCTTCGATATTGATCAGCGTGGTGTACAATCCATTGACCCGCTGGTACTTCCACAGGGCCAGGGCCTGATCCTGCCAGGCGGATTTGATCATGCGCATGGCGGCGTTTTCGCGTTTGGTGATGTCGTAGAGCTCGACGGCCGCGGCAGTGAACCAGGCGTTGCCCCGGGCCCAGAAGGCCTCGGCGAAGTTGTGGCGGCGGTCGAAGGTCCAGCCGTGGTAGAACAGCCCGTTCACTTTATTTTGCAGATACCGGATATGCATGAGGAACTGGTACTCCGCTTCCTCGATCAGCTCGGGCCGGTTCAGCACCATCCCGGCTTTGGCCAGGAACAGGCATACCATGAACAGCGTGTCGCACCAGAGCTGCTGGTAATGCTTGTTCCACACCGTGCAGTGCTGCAAGCCGCCGTACTCGGTGCGGGGCATGTCCTTCATCACCCAGTCGATCCAGCTTTCGATCACGGGCAGGTATTCAGGGTTTTTGGTTTCATCGTACAGGCAGGTGAGGGCCAACACGGGAGCGACGGTGTTCACGTTGCGGTGGGGCTGCTTTTCCCGGTGCAGCATATCGGCGTACCAGCCGGTCAGATAGTCCAGGATGGCTTTGTCGCCGCTCTGCTGATAGGTTTTATAGATGCCGTACAGCGCAACGCCGGTGGGCCACTCCCAGTTGTCCATGGTCAGATGGCCGTTGGACGGGTCGTTGCCATCGGCGTGTTTGAGCATATTGAGCACTTTATTGGCCGTTTCCCGATAGTCCATGTTCGTTCACCGCCTGTGTTGTGTTTGTTAGCGCTTTCATTATACATTTCTTCCATGGTCTTGTCAATACATTTCTGAAATGTCTTGAAAATTTCATATTTTGTCCCTTTCTGCCGGGCAGGACAAAAATAATACGAAAACGCTTTCATTTTTCTCTTGCAGTTCTTTTTGTTATCTGATATAATCGAAGGGAATGAAAAAGAGTGCAGAGTTCGGATGAATTTGTTTTACGCTTCAGCCAAACCCTTTAAAATGAGAAAGCTACATTTTCATCCAGAACGAAGGTGAGTGAGCCTCCTTTGTCATCCCGAGCGAAGCCGACCCAGAGGGGAGGCGCAGTCGAGAGACCTGTAAGCTGGGTATCACATTGCTTGAGCGAAGGCGTTTCTCTCAGGTCCCTCGACTTCGCTTCGCCCCACGCCCCGCGCAAACCGCTTACGCGGAAGCGCGGGTTTCGGACGGCAATCCAAAGATTGCTCGTCCTCAGTCCGCTTTCAGCGGACGCTATCTCGCTCCACTCCGCTCGGGATGACAAATAAGCGTTGTGCTCGCTCTATCCTACCCCCTCACCTCCTACTTCCTACCTCCTACTTCCTACCTCACTTCAAAGGGAGGCCCTCCGCCATGTCCAATTCCGGAAGCACCATCTACGACATCGCCGCGGAGGCGGGGGTGTCCATCACCACGGTATCCCGGGTGCTGCGGGGCAGCGGCAGCGTGTCCGCCGAAACGAAAAAGCGCGTGGAGGCGGCCATCGCCCGCCACAATTACCACCCCAGCGCCATCGCCCAGGGCATGACCAGCAAAAAGACCTACACCCTGGGGATGATCCTGCCCAAGCTGCTGAACCCCAACTACGCCATGATCTTCACCGGGGCCAACGACGAGGCTCGGCACCAGGGCCATCTGATCAGCCTGTTCCCCATGCGGAGCCTGATTGGGGACGAAACCGAAGCGCCGCCCGCCCTGTCTCTGGCCAACCGGCGGCTGGACGGGCTGATCGTGTGCGTGGAGTACCTGCCGCCCCGCCAGGCGGAGAGATTGCAGAAAACGCTGGAGCAGCTGCGTCAGTACATGCCCATCGTGCTGATCGGCTGCGTTCCTTCCTATTTTAATTACCCCGCCATCTCCTACCCCATGGCGGACATGACGCGGCAGGCGGTCACCTACCTGGTGGGCCTGGGCCACGAGCGCATCGCCTTCATCGGCGGCACCGAGGAGGATCAGGACGAAAACCGCCGGGACGTGGGCTACCTGGAAGGATTAAAGGAAGCCCACCTGCCCTTCACCGCCTCCTACCGCGCCTTCTGCCGCGGTACCGCCGAGGACGGGGAAGCGGCCCTGGAAGGGATGTTTGCGTCCCTCCTGCCCGCCTATTGGCCCACCGCCGTCATCGCCCTCAACGACCTGGTAGCCATGGGCTGCATGGCCGCCGCCCGGAAGCGGGGCCTGCAATTACCGCGGGAGCTTTCCATCATCGGCTGCGACAACCTCTACTGCGCCCCCTACCTCTCCCCCGCCCTCACCAGCATCGACACTCGCCAGCAGGAGCTGGGGGCCAACGCCGTCAAGCTCCTCTTAAGCGGCGAGGAAAAGCACCTGGATGCCAAGTGGGAGTTCGTGATCCGGGAGAGCTGCGGGAGGAGGGGGTAGATATGCATTTTATCGTCCTGCCAAGCTTCCCCCGCTATCATCCCGAGCGAAGGTGATACCCACTCTGCTGTCATCCCGAGCGAAGCCGACCCAGAAGGGGAGGCGAAGTCGAGGGACCTGTAAGCTGGGTATCACATTGCTTGAGCGAAGGCGTTTGTCTCAGGTCCCTCCACTTCGCTCCACTCTCGTTCCGCTCCGGTCGGGATGACAATCGGGGCTTCCCTAATGCCTATTTCCTAATCTTTATTTTCTAATTTCTCCCATCCATCCACAACTGCGAGGTGATCCCCATGGAAAACAACTTCCACCAAGGCGACTTTACCCTGCCCGGAGAAGCGGGCTATGAACAGCTGACGCTGGAGCTGGCGAAAAAGTGGGGCGCGGACGTGATCCGCGACAGCGACGGCACCAAGCTGTCGGACGAGATCGTGCAGGCGGGGTACGGCATTTACTCCACCATCTGCATCATCCGGCAGCACAACGCCTTCGCCAATGCGCACCCCGACGCCCAGCAGCAGACCTTTCTGTGCTCCGATCCCGTGGTGGCTACGGGCGATAGCGTCACGATCCATCCGCTGGAGGGCTTTTTCGACGAGCAGTTCCAGCTGAACGACAGCCCGGACGCCCTGCCCTTCTGGCAGGTGTACGACCGGACGACGGACCAAGAAGTGCCGAAGGAAAACTGGAAGTACGAAAACGGCGAAGTGACGGTTTCCCCCGCCGTGCCCTGGCACCGCTACACCGTGTCCTTCCTGGCGTGGCGTATCTGGGAAGAAATCAACATGTACAACCACACCACCAACCACTGGACCAGCGAGCACCTGCGCCAGCTGGACCCCCGGCATCCCCTGGCCTGGGAGTACCTGCAAAAGTGGCTGCGGGATTGGTGCGAGCAGAACCCGGACACCACCGTGGTGCGGTTTACTTCCTTATTCTATAACTTCGTGTGGATCTTCGGCAGCGATATGCGCCGCCGCAACCGCTACACCGACTGGGCCAGCTACGATTTCACCGTGTCCCCCGCGGCGCTCAGGGCCTTTGAAGCGCAGTACGGCTACGCCCTGACCGCCGAGGACTTTATCAACCAGCGGAAATTGCAGGTGACCCATATGCCCCCCACCGCCCACAAGCGGGACTACATGGACTTTATCCAGGCCTTCGTGGCGGAAAAGGCCAGGACGCTGGTGGACATCGTGCATCAGTACCGCAAGAAGGCCTACGTGTTCTACGACGACAGCTGGGTGGGCCTGGAGCCCTACGGCAAGCGCTTTGCCGGCATCGGCTTTGACGGGCTGATCAAGTGCATTTTCTCCGGGTTCGAGTGCCGCCTGTGCGCGGGCGCGGAGGTGCCGACCCACGAGATTCGCCTGCATCCCTACCTGTTCCCCGTGGGCCTGGGCGGGCTGCCCACCTTCGCCGAGGGCGGCCATCCCGAAAAGGACGCGCTGGACTATTGGCGCTCCGCCCGCCGCGCGCTGCTGCGCCAGTGCGTGGACCGGATCGGCCTGGGCGGGTATCTGCACCTGACCATTGGCCAGCCCGCCTTCGTGGACACCATCGAGCGCATCGCGGTGGAATTCCGCAAGATCAAGGCGCTCCAGCAGGCAGGCCCGGCTTACGCCCTGCCCATCCGCGTGGCGGTGCTGCACACCTGGGGGGCCTTACGCAGCTGGACCCTCAGCGGCCACTTCCATGAAACCTACATGCACCCCCTCATCCACATCAACGAAGCCCTGTCCGGCCTGCCGGTGGAGGTGAAGTTCATTTCCTTTGAGGACGCGGAGAGGGGCGCGCTGGACGGGGTGGACGTGGTGATCAACGCGGGCCGCGCGGGCGACGCCTGGAGCGGCGGCGACGCCTGGCAGAGCGAACAGCTGGTCAGCAAGCTGACAGAATTTGTCTATCACGGCGGCTGCTTCATCGGCGTGAATGAACCCTCCGCCCTGCCGGGCCACGACACCTTCTTCCGCATGGCCCATGTGCTGGGCATCGACCTGGACACCGGCGCGCGCGTGTGCCACGGCAAATGGGAATACAAGCTGGACAAGACCCTGGGCATCCAGGAGGGCTCGGCGAACCTCAAGGATAAGGATCACCTGTACCTGACCGACGGGAAGGCCCAGGTGCTGGCCGAAGCGAACGGCGTGCCCCAGATGACCGTGAACCATTTCGGCAAGGGCCTTGGGGTGTACATGAGCGATTTCCAGGTGAGCCCCCAGAACACCCGCATGCTGCTGGACATCCTGCTCCTGGCCGCCGGGCTCACCGATCAGGCGCCCTACATCTCCGGTGACTGCCGCGTGGAGGCCGCTTACTATCCCGAAAGCCGCACCCTGATCGTGATCAACAACGCCACCGAGTACGTGGAAACCACCGTTTCCCTGCCCGATGAAAATTGGCTCGATGTGACCCTGGCTCCGATGGAGACCAAGGAAATCATTCTATAAAGGAGGCTCACCCATGGAACGCTTTGCCTGGAAAGGACGCATCAAGGAAGGCATGCAGGCGGAATACAAGCGCCGCCACGACGAGATCTGGCCGGAAATGCTCCAGCTGCTCAAATCCGCCGGGATCAAGAACTACACCATCTGGAGCGACGGCCGCGACGTGTTCGGCTACTACGAGTGCGAGCAGGGCATCGCCTTCGCCGAAAAGACCCAGGCGGAAAGCCCCATCGTGGACAAGTGGAACGAATATATGGACGACGTGCTGGAGCTGGTCATGGACCCCGTCACCGGCGCGCAGCCCAAGCTGCAGATGATGTTTAAGATGGAGTAAAAGAACCATAGTACAGAGTGCAGAGTATAGAGTACAGATAAGTGAAAAGCAGTATGAAAATGGAAGACAAAATCAATCTGAACTCTGTACTCTGCACTCTGAACACTCTTCTCCTGCCCGACTACAAATAGAATGGAGAATTGCCATGACTTACGTTCCCGATTCCTCCCGCTACGCCGCCATGCAGTACCGCCGGTGCGGAAACAGCGGCGTGATGCTGCCGATTCTATCCCTGGGCCTGTGGCACAACTTCGGGGCCATCACGCCCTTTGAGACCCAGCAGGCCATGCTGCGCACCGCCTTTGACCATGGCATCACCCACTTTGACCTGGCGAACAACTACGGCCCGCCCTACGGCGAAGCCGAGCGGAACTTCGGCCTTCACATGGAGCGGGACTTCCGCCCCTACCGGGACGAATTGTTCATCTCCACCAAAGCGGGCTACGACATGTGGCCGGGGCCCTACGGCGACCATGGCAGCCGGAAGTACCTGATGGCGTCCATCGACCAGTCCCTGAAACGCATGAAGCTGGACTATGTGGACGTGTTCTACCACCACCGCCCCGACCCGGACACGCCCATCGAGGAAACCATGGGCGCGCTGGATCAGATCGTGCGCAGCGGCAAGGCGCTGTACGTTGGCATTTCCAACTACGGTCCCGAGCAGGCCCGGGCGGCGATCAAAGAGCTCAAGCGCCTGGGCACCCCCTGCCTGATCCACCAGCCCAACTATTCCATGCTGAACCGCTGGATCGAGGACGGGCTCACCGACGTGCTGCGGGAAGAAAAGGTGGGCTGCATTTGCTTCGCGCCCCTGGCCAACGGCCTGCTCACCGGCAAGTATCTGGACGGCATCCCCGCCGATTCCCGCATGGCCAAGGACAGCCGCTACCTAAAGCCCGCCGCGCTGACGGACGAGAATCTGAATAAGATCCGCGCCCTCAAGGACATCGCCGAGGCCCGGGGCCAGAAGCTGCACCACCTGGCCCTCCAGTGGGTGCTGCGCGACGAGGTCGTCACCACCGCCCTCATCGGCGCCAGCCGCCCCGAGCAAATCGTGGATAACCTGAGCATCCTTGATGCACCGGCGCTCACCCAAGAAGAATTGGAACAGATAGAGAACATCCTGAGAGGATGAGCGGGGAACAAGTGTACAGAGTACAGAGTGCAGAGAACAGATAATCATGTCAACCAAAGATCGCCATACGGTATTGGTGAACTAAATAAATCTGTACTCTGAACTCTGTACTCTCGTTCTCTTCTTCTCTCTCCCACCAAACGAAAGGAAGGAACCCGCCCATGAACAAACTGATCATCAACACGGAAGTCACCAAAGGCCACATCAGCAAGGACATTCAGGGCCAATTCTCCGAGCACCTGGGCCGCTGCATTTACGGCGGGCTGTACGTGGGCGAAAAGAGCGAAATCCCCAACGAAAACGGCATGCGCAAGGACGTGGTCAAGGCGCTGAAGGACATTAGCCTGCCCGTGTTGCGCTGGCCCGGCGGATGCTTTGCCGACGAATACCACTGGCAGGACGGCATCGGCCCCAAGGAAACGCGCAAGAAAATGGTGAACACCCACTGGGGCGGCGTGACCGAGGACAACAGCTTCGGCACCCACGAATTCTTTGAGCTGTGCCGCCAGATCGGCTGCGATACCTACGTGAACGGCAACGTGGGCAGCGGCAGCGTGCGGGAGATGAACGAATGGGTGGAGTACATGACCTTCGAGGGCCTCTCCCCCATGTCCACCCTGCGCAAGGAAAACGGCAGCGAGGCCGCCTTCCCCCTCAAATACTTCGCCATGGGCAACGAGCCCTGGGGCTGCGGCGGCAACATGACCGCCGAATATTACGCCAACGAATACCGCAAGTACCAGACTTACGTGCGCCAATACGGCAAGCAGAAAATCTTCAAGATCGCCGCCGGGGCCAACGCCGGGGACTACCACTGGACGGAAACCCTGATGAAGAACGCGGGCCAATTCATCGACGGCCTGAGCCTGCACTACTACACCGTGCCCCATGACTGGCAGCACAAGGGCAGCGCCCTGGGCTTTAACGAAAAGGACTACTACGAAACACTGAAAAAGACCCTGTTCATGGACGAGCTGATCACCCGCCACAGCGCCATTATGGATCAGTACGACAAGGACAAGCGCGTGGCCCTCGTCGTGGACGAATGGGGCACCTGGTACGACGTGGAGGAAGGCACCAACCCCGGCTTCCTCTACCAGCAGAATTCCATGCGTGACGCCATGGTGGCCGCCCTGAACCTGAACATCTTCAACAAGCACTGCGACCGGGTGCGCATGGCCAACATCGCCCAGCTGGTGAACGTGCTCCAGGCCATGATCCTGACCGAAGGCCCCCGGATGTTGCTGACCCCTTCTTACTTTGTGTTCAAGCTGTTCAAAGCCCACCAGGAAAACGAGCTGCTGGACAGCCACATGCTCACCGGCGAAATCGAAGCGGAGGGCGTGAAACTGCCCGCCGTGCAGGAAAGCTGCTCGCTGGATTCCGAAGGTGCCGTGCACATCACCCTGGTCAATCCCGGCCTGAAGGACACCCAGGTGGTCACCATCGAAACCAACGGGCTGCATCCTTCCCACGTGGTGGGCCGCATGCTCTCCGGCCCCATGGACGGCCATAACACCTTCGACGACCCCGACCAGATCGCCGACCAGCCCTTCGTCAGCTTCACCACCACCAGGCACGGCCTCATCGCCACCCTGCCGCCTTGCAGCGTGGTGCATGTGCATCTGGCGGTTAAATAAGTTTTAACGGGGGAAACCGCTCTTTGGAGGCCAAAGAGCGTTTTCCCCCGTCCCCCTTCCGAGAAAGCCATAAAGGGAATCAGATAAAAACATGCAATCAGAAAAGACAAAGTGCAAACGATGTCTGCTGCGCGAAGCGTTCCCGGCGGACTATGAAAAGTACGTGGCGGGGCTGCTGACAAAGATCCCGGAAAACGCCAGGACGCCGGAAGCGCAATATCAGGCGCGCCTCGGCGTCTGTTCTGCCTGCGATCAACTGCAAAACGGCACCTGCATGGGCTGCGGGTGCCTGGTGGAGCTGCGCGCGGCGTACAAAAAAGAAAAGTGCCCCTTTCGGAAGTGGGAGTGATTCAGAGAACAGAGTACAGAGTACAGATAATATAGCATGAATCAAGAAATGGAATGCAGAATTGATGGACGAATCAATCTGAACGCTGTACTCTGAACACTGCACTCTGTACTCTCTTTTTTATTCTTCCCCCTGTTGTATATCCCCGCCGGTTTTGATATAATAGGAAGGAAGCCCCGGTAGCAGCGGGGCCCCAGGGAGGAATGAAGCGTTGAAACGCATTGTATTGACCGGCGGCGGCACAGCGGGGCATGTGACCCCGCATCTGGCGATCCTACCGCATTTATTAAAAGAAGGGTATGACGTGCACTATATCGGCACGGAGGAAGGCATTGAGCATCAGATGATGACCCTGCCGGGCGTGACCTACCACGCCGTCAAGAGCGGCAAGCTGCGCCGGTACTTCGACTGGAAGAATTTCACTGATCCCTTCCGCGTCATCGCGGGCGCGTTCCAGTCCGGGCGGCTGATGGGCAAGCTCAAGCCCGACGTGTGCTTTTCCAAGGGCGGGTTCGTTTCGGTGCCGGTGGTGATCGGCGCGTGGCTGCACGGCGTGCCCGTGGTCTGCCACGAAAGCGACCTGACCCCCGGCCTGGCCAATAAAATCTGTTCAAAGTTCGCCAAGCGCATCGCCACCACGTTCCCCGAGTGCGCCCAGGCGCTGGGCGCAAAAGCCGCCTGCACCGGCACCCCCATGCGGCCGCAGCTTTTTTCCGGTACCCGGGAGGGCGGCTTAAAGCTCGCCGGCTTTTCCGGCAATCGCCCCATCCTGATCATGATGGGCGGCTCCATCGGAGCGCAGCGGGTGAACGAGGCCCTGCGCGCCGCGCTGCCGAGGCTGCTGGAAACCATGGACGTGCTGCACCTGACCGGCAAGGGCAACCTGGACGAAAGCCTGAATACCCTGCCGGGGTATAAGCAGTTCGAGTTCCTGTCCGACGAGCTGCCCGACGCCCTGGCCTGCGCCGATCTGGTGCTCTCCCGCGCGGGCAGCAACGCCATCTGCGAGTTTCAGGCCCTGCAAAAGCCCATGCTGCTGGTGCCCTATCCCAAGGGAGCCAGCCGGGGCGACCAGATTTTGAACGCCGAATCCTTCCACAAGCGCGGCCTGTGCCACGTGCTGGCCCAGGAAAACATGAACGCCGACACGCTGTACGAAGCGATCCTGGATTTGCAGAAGGACAAGGACAACCTCGTCCGGAATCTGAAAGCCGCGCCGCCCGCCGACGGCACCCTGCCAGTGCTGAATATGATTCACGAAGTGGAAAAGAAATAATCCCATACGAAACGCCCCGCTGATACTTTCAGCGGGGCGCGTTTTCATTTGCTGTTATTCTTCATCCATCCGGCGGGCCGCGCGGCGATGACGCGGGGACGCGCTTTCCGCTTCCTCCTGGGTTTCAGTTGGCTTTTCCACGGCGTTGGCGCGGGTCACGCGGTAGCCGCCCTGGGTATCCACGGAAGGCATATCTTCCTGCGCAGGCGCTTTCGCGGCATCCTCAGCCGCGGAACGCAGCAGCTTTTCATGGGGCAGAAACTCAATCTTTGCGGGCTTTATCTCGCTGTCATCCGATTGAGGCTCCTCCGCTTCGGGTTCGGCTTCCTCTCCCTCGCCGTCGGCAAAATCCTCGTCGAGCGGTTCGGTGTAGTCCCGGCGCTCCGCCAGATCCAGGTGGTCATACGCGGCCTTGGACTTGCGATAGCGGTTCAGCCTGACCAGCGAACTGACAGCGAACAGCACCAGCGCCGCCCCGAACACGCCCATCAGGCCAAGCAACACATACCGCAGCACGTCGCGGCCCTGGGTGAGCAGCGGATCAACGGGCGAGCTGGTCACCAGATCCGGCGGGGCGACGGTCACCACGGGGACGGTGGTGGGAGCGGGGGTATTCTGCGCATAGGCGATATGGATGGTATTGGATTCAAACTTCACTTCGTTGTTCAGTGAATCCATCAGCGTGGCGGTGAAGCGGAACTGACCGGCCTGGGGAATGCGGGCGTCGCGGTCCAGGGTCATGCTGGCGCCGGGCTCCAGGGAAGCGATGGTATAAATCGCCGTTTTGCCGTGGGTGATGGCGATTTTTTCCGCCCTGATATTGCTGTTGTTGGTCACCACCAGGTGGAACCGCACATCGGCAGGCACGTGAGATACGGTATCCTGATCGGCGGTCAGGTTCAGCGTCAGCAGCAGCTGCTTTTCGGGGTCGTACACACCGATGCGCAGCTCATTGGAGGTCAGCTTCTTGGTTTCGCCGGTATTGTCCGGCAGGGTGGCCGTGGCCTTGAAGGTCACCGGCTCAGAAAGGATAAACTGCTTTTCCTCCCGCACGGTTTCGCCTGCGGGAATGGAAATGCCGCTGAGCAGCTCGCCCACTTTGGCATCGCTGACGGACACGTTGGAATAGGAAACGTTTCCTTCATTGGTAAAGGTGATTACCAGGGTGGCTTTTTCCCCCACGTTGACCGCGTCGGCGGTGCTGGACAGTTCAAATTTCAGGTTGGGCTTGGCCACAGCGATGGTTTCGTCGTCGATCTTCACGCTCTGGGTTTTGCTTTCCCCGGCGGCTTTATAGGTGATGGTAGCGTTGCTCTTTAAATCCGCGTTGCCGATGCGGGAGGTAAAGGTCACGGTGGCGCTGTCGCCGGGGGCAAGGCTCTTGACGGTTTTGGCGTTCTTGGAGATGTTTTCCTGAACGCGGATATCGGACAGCTGCACGGTGCCGGTGTTTCTCAGCTCATAGTTCACGGTGGCCTGTCCGCCGGACCGGACCACGGGCGGCTCGATCGTGCGCTTGACGCTCAGGTTGACGCGCTCTCCCTGATATTCGATCGGAACGCTGGCCTGACGGCTGACCTCGGCCAAAGCGCCGGTTTCGTCCTCCAGGTGATAGCGCGCTTCAAAGGTCAGGCTGCCGGCCTCCAGCTGTTCCTGGGTCACATTCCAGGTGCCCTCCCAGGGCAGCGCTTCGCCCGCACGCAGCAGATATGAGCCGCCGTCGCCAAAGGAAGCGACCACACCGCCGTCCGGGCCATACAGGGTCACGGGGGCGATCATATCGTCATTGGACGCGTTGGATACGGTCAGGGAAACAGCCACTTCCCCGGGAGCGGCGAGCTTGTCGGGCGAAACCTGTATGGTAACGTTCACCGGGTCAACGGACGAGGCCGTCGCCGCGGCGTTCAAAGAAAAAACGAGCATCAGCAGCAAAAACATGAAAGCTGCGGGGCGTAAAGTTCTGCGGGCAAAAGTCATTGCCCTATCCCTCCTTCCAAAAAGCGCGCGGAGGCGCTTGGAGAAATCCATTTTCATATAGACCATTTTAGTGCAAGAAAGCCGCTATGTCAAGCAAAGCGGCGTTTTTTTTCATATAAAATATACGGATTTTTACATATTTTTCTGAAATATCCGGTTTCAGCTTTTCCAGCGTCCCGCGCCGTCCCTCAGGGCACGGCAAAATTGAGCGCGTCGCTCATTTCCGGCACCTGCACGTAAGACTGGGGCACTTCCCCCACAATGATGGATTCCGCGATCAGCACCTGACTGCCCAGCGACACCTGACGCGCTCCGCTTGGAATGACCAGGCGCACGGTGGTGCGCAGGGAAAGATAGATTTTGTGCCGCGTCTGGTTGATGCCGGCGGACTCAAATTCCGTGGAAAAAGCCGCCGACACCGCGCTGACCGGCACGATATGCACCCGGATGCGCGGCCCAAGCGCCGACAGGAACGGCACCCCCAAGGCCGCCCCCAGCGGGATGGCGATGGACTGGGATTCGGCGCTTTCCAGCTTGGACTGGGCCTCCAGCGCCGTGACGGTGGCCAATTCGTTCATGCGCACAGCGTTGGCCTGCAGCATGGTCACCCGGCCCTGGGCGTCCGTTTGAACGGTCATCATATCCTCATACGTCACAGCTTCCTCCATCACGTCGCGCACTGCTTCATGAATGTATTCGACCGCCATGGCCTCCGCCCGCGCGGATGCCATGTCCAGAATCACCGATTCCAGGTTCCTCTCCAGCAGCAGCATAAGCAGCGCCAGCGCCAGCAGCCCCAATATGACCCACCGCACAGCCCGACGAAACCCATCGTTTCTTTTCTTTCCTGAACCGCAGTCCAACCGCATAGACCATCCCTCCCCCATGACAGAATATGCAGGTGCCATTACGTTTTTCCCAAAAACATGTTAAAAATATTCATTTAAACGTTACATTTTCTTAATACTTTTTTCACAATTATGTAAATTGTTAAGAAAAACAAGATAAATACTTGTAAATATTTTTTCAAAATAGTTGATTTTTCCTTCACGATATGGTATATTCTTTGTGAAGAAGAACATAGGTTTTTTCCTTCTGAAACACATTAAGCAGCCCGCATGGGGTCATCAGGCGATTCAATCCCGAAAACGACCCGGCAAGGCGTTGCCCTGCTTCATTGGGAAAACGGAAGGGATTGTTTCTTCTGTATTCTTGCAGCGGCTGGAGCGTTTGGCCTGCTGTAAATTATTAAGGAGGAAGAGGATATGCTTAAGAATGCCAGCTTCTCAAAGGTCCTGCTCTTCGCGGTCTGCCTTTCTCTGGCGCTGTGCGTAAGCGCGTCCGCCATGGCCACGGTCATCGAAGGGACCACCACCACCTATGGTTCCACAACTGACGTCGTGACCGAAACCGATCACGTTTGGGCCTTCAAAACCCTGGTGAAGGACGCGGACTGCAGCAATCCGCCTGTCTACCAGTACACCTGCACCATCTGCGGCGCGAAAAAGACCGTGGAAGAAGGCACTACCAATGGCCAGCACCAGTGGGGCGAATGGGTGGTTGACTCCCAGGCGACCTGCACCACCTCCGGCGCCCGTCACCGTCAGTGCACGCTGAACGTCCATCACACCGAACAGCAGACCGTGCCCGCCCTGGGCCACGACCTGCAGTGGCGCGTCACCGTGGCCGCCACCTGCACCAGCAGCGGTGTCCGTGAACAGTACTGCACCCGCTGCGGCCAGGTGATCGATACCCAGACCATCCCCCAGGGTGACCACGTTTGGGGTCCCTGGACCACCATCAAGCAGCCCACCTGCTATGACGCCGGCGAACAGACCCATACCTGCACCATCTGCGGCGCAACGCAGAACGCGCCTTTCGGCAGCGCTCTGGGCCACAACTGGGGCGCCTGGCAGATCATTACCCCCGCTACCTGCGATTCCAACGGCACCCGCACCCGGGTTTGCCAGCGCGACACTTCTCACGTGGAAACCGAAGTGATCCCCACTCCCGGCCACCAGTGGACGGCCTGGCGCCGCGTGAAGGAACCCACCTTCTGGGAAACCGGCAGAGAAGAACGCAACTGCACCGTCTGCGGCAAGATTGAAACCCGTGAGCTGGGCACCATCACCTATCCCAACGCCACCCTGTGCGCCTTTGGTCCCCGCCTGAAGGAAAGCAACCTGTATCCCAACTACTCTGATAAGTGGTACATGTTCACTCCCTTCGACGCTTCCATGAACGGCACCCAGACCTATGAACTGGTGGCTGCGGATGCGGTGATCGTCGGTGATGTGACGCTGACCATCCGGGACGGTTACCTGACCATCGACTACAGCCTCAAGGGCGGCGATGCTATCCGTGTGACCCTCGAGTTCTTCACCGTCCTCAACCGCATTGGCGATCTGAGCTCCTATGAGCCCGAAGGATTGATGAACCTGAAGATCAATCGCAACACGCCCATCAATCTGGCTGAAAAGTTTGGCGGCGATACCCACCTGGTGCTGTACTTCTGCAGCCGCTGCAGCGTGAGAAACCATCCCGCTTTCACCAGCCTGGCGTATAATTCCTCCGCTCATCGCGCCCTGCTGTCCACCATGCTGGCGCTGATGGATTGATCCTCTTCTGTTACCCTTTCCCCGCTCATTCAGAGCGGGGGTTTTTTTATTGCACAGCAAAGCGCGGAGGAAGCAGTTTCCTCCGCGCTCTTTCCTTTGATGTGTTATGTTACCACAGCGTTTTCTCCGCGTCCTCAGCGGCAGCGAAGGGGCCGGGCAGGGTATCCAAGCCGCGGTGATTGCCGAAATAGTCGCGGTCAAAGATGATCTCCGTTCCGTCGGGGTTTTCGAAGCGTTCTTCCGGCTCGAAGGCGCAGCCCAGGATGTCGCTGGTGATGATGCCGTCGCGGAAGGTCTTCAGATAATCATACAGGTTGGTTTTCAGGCAGTACTTGCCATCCTGTTCGACCAGCTCAATTTTCGCGTCGGTGTTCTCGGGCTTGAGGAAATGCTTCTCGTGCTTGCACACTTCCGCGCCGTTCAGGTAGGCGTTGCCATCCACCCACACCGGCAGATGGCCGAAATGGTACTGGGCCAGCTGGCCCATGTTGGGCTCTTGACCCATCTGGAAGTTGGCGATCCATTCTTCGTAGGTGGGGAAGATGTCGAAGGGCGAGGTGCCCACCACCTGATAATCGCTGTTCTGGGGCGTGAGCTCAGTGTTGGTGATGGGATAATGCTGCACGAAGATGTTGTTGTAAATGCGATCATCGCCGTGCAGGATGGTCATGAAGCCCGCGACCTCGGTGCGATGGCGGATGTGGTAGGGGGTGTAGCGGGGCTCGCGCTGGCCGTTGACCACGCTGTCCACGCCGGAGTTGATGAGGCCGAAATTGCCCAGCATCAGGTTGTGGACGCAGGCGATGCCCTGGCTGGGGATGACCACGGAGGTCTTGGACAGGAGCACGTTGTTGTCGATCAGCGTGGGGCCGTGGCCGACTTCGATGAATACGTCGCAGTTGAACATGGCGCCCTGGGCGTGGCCAACGCCAGCGGGCTTGTGGTTGTCGTGCATCAGGTTCTGGGAGATGCGCGCGCCCTGGGCCTGCCAGTCGCACCACACGCCCATGATGCAGTTGTGGATGTGGTTGCGGCGGATGATCACGTCGATGGCGGCGTGGAGCTTGATGCCGGCGGTTTCCGCGCCGCCCAGCTGCTGGGAGTTGCAGATGTCATGGATGTGGCAGTCCTCGATGATGGAGAACACGCCGCCCATGCGGCCCACGATACCGGTCTGCTCACAGTGGTGCACGTCGCAGCGGCGGATGATGTGGCCGCCGACCTTTTCTTTCAGCCATCCGTGGTACTGGCCGCGGCAGACCGCGTCGCGCTCCATCTGGGTGGGGGACTTGACGTGCTTGGTGTAGAAGTACATGTCGTTTTCCGGGTCGCGGTACTTGCCCAGGGAAATGCCGCAGCATTTGCTGTTGCTGATTTCGCAGTCCTCGATGATCCAGCCCCGGCTCCAGTGGGGGCCGATCATGCCGTCCTGGTACGCGGCGGGCGGGGCCCAGGTGGTGGCGGCCTTGTCGATCTTAAAGCCGGATACGGTGATGTAGCCCACGCCGGTCTGGTCGGGCATGAAGCAGTTGCGGCGCACGCTGATTTCTACTTTTTCTTCGTTCGGGTTCTTCCCCTGGAAATTGGCGTACAGGGCGGTTTTGCCGTCCTCCTGGCGGGTGAACCACTTGTAGGTGGATTCCTCCTGCTTCCAGGCGCAGGGATCGGCTTCACCGGCGATACATTCTTCCAGGGTCACGGTTTCATACATCATCCGGTCGTTCAGGAACACCGCGCCGGTATGGCGAACCGTGGGGGCGAAATACCAGTCGCCGCACACCATGGTGGTGTAGGGGTTGTACGCGCCGAACACGCCGTTATCGACGGTCGCCTTCCACACATTGCCTTCGTAATGCGCCCAGCCGGTCAGCGTTTCCGCGCCGGTGATCACAGCACCCAGGGGCTCAACGCTCCGGTACACAATGCGCTTGTCCTCTGTGCCCGCGTTCCGGGGGTTCACGTATTCGCGGTAGATGCCGGGGGCGACCAGAATTTCGTCCCCCGCCACGGCCACGCGGGCCGCGTCGTCAATGTGACGGAAGGGCATGTCCTTGCTGCCGTTGCCGTCCCGGGAAGCCTGGGCGTTCACATAGTAAATCATGATGCGTGCCTGCTCCTTTCCGATAAAAACATGTCATGAAGTTGTGTATTGATTTGCTTGCAACGTCATTATACCCTGATGCTGGGAAAAAGACAATGTACGTTTTCAGCCTTTTTCATGTCATATTCAGCACAAAAAAGGCCGGGGAGTAATCCCCGGTTCATAGTTTACCTGCCGCAATACCTTTCGATGGCCCGGAAGGCGAATTCTCCCGTTCCCTCTCCCCCGGCCTTGTCGATGTTCTCCGTCATGTCCCCGCCGCCCGCGTACATGCGGCCCAGGCCCAGCAGGATGGAATCGGTGCAGGTGTAGAAGTGTTCCGTGATGAAGGCTTGCAGCCGCTTCACCAGCGCCTGGGCCTCCGGCGCGGCAGGGTCGCCCACCCGCAGCTTGCCCAGTTCCTCGAACAATCCCATCATTTCGTCAGACAGCTGCTCCCGGTCAGCGTCCGTGCGGCCTCTGTCCTTTTCCTCAAACTGCTTGTATTCGCTGGTATTGCCCCAGCGGGCCTTGGCTTCCTTCGTGTATTCGTCGATCTTTTTCATGTCAAACGCCGTAAAATTCAGGTGCTTCATCCCCTTGGTCTTCATGCCTTGGGCCAGGGTGATGAGGTTTTCGATATGCTGCTTGCGCAGCTCCAGCAGATGAATCTGATCCTCCAGCGCCTGGCGCGGATCAAAGCTCGGGCTTTCCAGGATCGCCTTGATTTCCTTTAACGGGAATTCAAGTGACCGGAATAACAGGATTTGCTGCAAGCGTTCCAGCGCCGCGTCATCGTAGAGCCTGTACCCCGCTTCCGTTCGTTTCGCCGGAGGCAGCAGGCCGATTTGATCATAGTATTGCAGCGTCCGGATGCTGATTCCCGTCAGCACGCTCACCTCATGCACCGTCTTCACGGCTTTCCCTCCCTTCTGAGGGCAGTATACAGTATGACGTTGCGTCAGGGTCAAGAGGATTTTTTCATGAGAGATGATGCTTAAGGGCACTTTAAATCACAAAAGGAGCGACGAGACAGGGGCCTGTGCGGCCCCCGTACCCCTGCACCAAAGGATTTCATCCTCTGGACTCCAATAACGGAAATTGCTTGAACGATAAAATCAGCTTGGTTCCC
>ONRC01000032.1 GCA_900320085.1 uncultured Eubacteriales bacterium | reverse complement strand
CCCGCTGACGGTGGGCGGCGGCATCAACGAGGTCGGCGACTTTGAGCGGGTGCTGTCCTGCGGGGCGGACAAGGTGAGCGTCAATTCGGGGGCCATCCGCGATCCCTCCCTCATTGACCGCGCGGCGAAGCGGTACGGCGACCAGTGCGTGGTGCTGAGCATGGACGTGAAGCGGGTGAACGGTCAATTCCGCATCTTCGCCAAGGGCGGGCGGGTGGACACCGGCATCGACGCCCTGCAATGGGCCCACGACGGGCAGGAGCGCGGCGCGGGCGAGCTGGTGGTAAACAGCATCGACACCGACGGCGTGAAGCAGGGGTTCGACCTGGAAATGCTCTCCGCCATGGCGCGGCAGGTCACCATCCCCATCATCGCCTCCGGCGGTGCGGGGAAAATGGAGGATTTCAAAACCCTCTTTGAAGCCGTGCCCCAGGTGGACGCCGGGCTGGCCGCGTCCATCTTCCACCGGAAGGAAGTGCCCCTGCCGGAGCTGAAACGGTATTTGGCGGAACAAGGCATCCCAATGCGCATTTTGCGGGAGGAGTAAAGGCAAATGAATATCGAAGATTTGAAGTTTGACGAAAAGGGTTTGATCCCCGCCGTGGTGCAGGATTACTTTTCCAAGCAGGTGCTGACCGTGGCGTACATGAACAGGGAATCCCTGGAAATTTCCATGAAGGAAGGCCGCACCTGCTTTTTCTCCCGTTCCCGCCAGCAGCTTTGGCGCAAGGGTGAAACCAGCGGCAACACCCAGGAGATCGTCACCATCAAGGCGGACTGCGATCTGGACGCGCTGGTGGTGGAGGTGAACAAAAAAGGCCCCGCCTGCCACACCGGCAGCGAAAGCTGCTTCTTTCACCCGGTGTACCAGAGCGAGACCCAGCAGGACTTTTCCATGGAAGCCCTGTATGAACTGCTCAAAGGCCGCAAGACCAATCCCAAGGAAGGCAGCTACACCACCTACCTGTACCAGAAGGGCATCGACAAAATTCTGAAAAAGGTGGGCGAGGAATGCACCGAGGTGATCGTGGCGGGCAAGGGCGGCGACAAGGCGGAAACCATCTTTGAGATTTCCGACCTGGCCTATCACGTGATGGTGCTGATGGTGGAAATGGGCATCGAGCCCAAGGATATATTCGCGCAGCTGGCCAGCCGCCATGTGGTGGATCACAAGGTCAAACAGGAAAAAATGCAATAACTGGATATATAACTAAAACTCCTTCGCGTTCATGTGCGGCGAAGGAGTTTTGGTTTTGCGTGGTTTCTGTTCAGATCATGTGAAGGGACTCTATAGCACAAGTTGGAAAGATATAACCAAAAGCCTTCCCCTCGCAGGGGAAGGTGTCAGGCGCGGAGCCAAGAAGGTAAACGTTATCAAGTAAGTTCGCGCCTGACGGATGAGGTGCTTCTCCCTGTTACATGTTCAAAGATTATCGGGTGAGTTCACCTCATCCGAGCCGCGCGAATTTGCTTAATATTTCTCTCCATCTTGATTCCGCGCGGCCCACCTTCCCCTGCGAGGGGAAGGCATTTGGGAGTTACCTTTCATACTTGTGTTAGTGAAATAAAGCGCCTTTTCATTATTCAATATAAAATCGTTTTACGCATGGCACGCGAAAGCGACCCAATCGCCCTTATGCTGCACTTCGTCGATGGTATAGCCGGCTTTCAGCAGGGCGTCGTTCACGTCCTGCTCGGCTTCGGCGATGATGCCGGAGCAGACGAAGATGCCGCCGGGGGTCAGGTGCTTTTTCAGCGGAGCGGCCAGCATACAGATCACGGGGGCCAGGATGTTGGCGACGGCGAAATCGAACTGCTGGGAAAGACCTTGCAGCAGATCGCCCTTGCGCACGTCGATGGCCTTTTCCAGGCCGTTGTGGGCCACGTTTTCCTTCGCCACGCGCACGGCGTCGGGGTCAATATCCACGGCCACCACATCATCCGCGCCCAAGCGCGCGGCGGCGATGGCCAGGATGCCGCTGCCCGTGCCCACGTCCAGCAGGGTGCCGCCCTTGTAATACTTTTCGATCAGGCCCACGCACATGGCGGTGGTCTCGTGGGTGCCGGTGCCGAAGGCCATGCCGGGGTCGATCTCGATGATCAGGTCGCCGGGCTGGGTATCCCAGGGCTCCCAGGTGGGCTTCACCACCATGTGCGCGCCGATGCGGAAGGGCTTGTAATACTGCTTCCAGTTTTCCGCCCAGTCCTCTTCCTTGACGCCCTGCATCGTCACGTTCAGCGTGCCCATGTCGGGATTCTTCACCAGTGCCAATTGCTCCCGCAGGGAACCGATGATGCTTTTCAGGCTGTCTTCATCGAACCAGGCTTTGACCTGTACATCCTCCGGCATGGCGTCGATGACGGACTGATCCATCAGCTCCCAGTTGGCGGTGGGCTTGCTGGGGTCGGGCAAATCGGCCCGGTCCAAGATTTGCGTGCCCGCCGCGCCGAGGCGCAGCAGAATATCCGATACGATTTCCGATCCCCGCGTGGTGGTGGAAATGGTGACTTCTGTGTATTCCATCTTTCTTTCTCCTTTTACATCAATGGTAACTGTTCAGTCGAGCCTTGGCAACGAATCAAAACCAGTGTCATCCCGAGCGGAGTGGAGCGAGAGCGGAACGAAGTCGAGGGACCTGGAAGCTGGGAATCACGTTGCTTGAATGCGTGTGTTTCTCTCAGATCCCTCGACTCCACTCCGCTCTCGCTCCGTTCCGCTCGGGATGACAATGATATTTCTCGGTTGAAATCAACATGAATGAAAGTTTACCATCAACGAATCTATATCAATAATTGGGTGTAGGATGCACGACAGCAATCATTGATTTTTCCGTTTTTTCTGCCAACGTTTTATACTCTGATCCCTAATCCATCGTCATGAAACAGCGCCATGCTGACCACGTCGTGGTACGCGCCCTCCCGGAAGATTTCCTGCTTCAGCACGCCTTCCCGCGCGAAGCCGCATTTTTCGTAGCAGCGCAGGGCGGGTTCGTTAAAGTCAAACACGACGGCCTTGATCTTGTGCAGGTTCATTTCCATGAAGCCGAAGGTACACAGCGTCCGGATGGCGTCGGCGCCGTAGCCTTTGCCGCGGCAGTCCTTTTCGCCAATTAGGATCGCCAGCTCGGCCACCCGGTTTTTCCAGTTCACCTTCACGAAACCGCATTGGCCAATGAAGCGGTTGTTCTCCTTGGTTTCGATGGCGAATTGGTATTCGCCGGAGGTGAAGCTGGTGTTCTTGCCCATATCGCGGGCGGTATCGTCCACGGTGGAGGGGTACAGGATGGCCCCGGACGCGCCGCGCATCACTTCATAATCGTTGGCGTAGGTCATCAAGTGCATCAAATCGCCGTTGTCAAACGCCCGCAGGCGCACGAGCCGCCCTTCATACATGGCTTCTCTCTCCTTCCGTCTCCTTCATGATAATGCCCCGTTTGGCGCTTGTCAATCCCACACGGCAAAAAGGACGGAACTTTTCTCGCGCTTGGCCTGCCTGCCTCTTGATATTTGCCCCGCTTCCGTCGTATAATAGAGGGGCAAAGAACGGATATTTTTGAGGTGGAGCATGATCGACATTTTGGATTATCAGGGCCAGCATGTGCACATGATCGGCATTGGCGGCAGCAGCATGAGCGGGCTGGCTGAAATGCTGTTAAAGGAAGGCTATACCGTCACGGGTTCCGACAACGCCAATTCCCACGCGGTGGAGCGCCTGCGGAAGATGGGCATTGAAATTTCCGTGGGTCACAAGGCGGAGAACGTGCACGGCGCAAAGCTGCTGATTTTTTCCGCTGCCATTTCACCGGAGAACCCCGAGCGGCAGGAGGCCAAGCGCCTGGGCATTCCCGAAATGGAGCGTTCCATCCTGCTGGGCCAACTGATGCGGGGACATAAGAACGCCATCTGCATCAGCGGCACCCACGGCAAAACAACCACCTCCTCTATGATTGCGGAAACCATGCTGGAATGTGGCCTCGATCCCACCGTTAGCTTTGGCGGGCGGCTGGACGCCCTGGGCGGCGGCAGCCGCGTGGGCGGGAAGGATGTGTTCGTGGCGGAGGCCTGCGAATTCCACGGCAGCTTCCTGGAGATGCACCCCACGGTGGCGGTGGTGCTGAACATCGAGGAAGACCATCTGGATTGGTACAAGGACATTCACGACATCGAGCGGGCGTTTGGAAAGTTTCTGGGCTTGCTGCCGCCTCACGGCGTGGCCCTGGGCTGGGGCGAGGACCGGCGCATCCTGCGCTTGTTTACCCGCCTTTCCTGCGACTGCCGCACCTTCGGCATGGAACCGGGCAACGATTATTATCCTGAAAACCTGACGTATAATGACACCGGCTGCCCCCGATATGACCTGATGTTCCGGGGAGAAAAGCTGACCCGCATTGAACTCAAGGTCGCGGGGAGCTTTAATGTGCTGAACTCCTTGGCGGCGTTCGCGGCGGCCCATGTGGTGGGCGTGGCGCCCGAAAAAATCGCCGAATCCCTGAACCGCTTCGCGGGGGTTCACCGGCGCTTTGAGCTGACCGGTATTATTGACGGGGTGAAAATGTACCACGATTACGGCCACAATCCCACAGAGATGAAGGCGGCGCTGAGCGTGGCGAAGATGCAGCATCCCAACCACCTGTGGGCTGTGATGCAGCCCCACACCTACAGCCGGGTGAAAGGTTTGTTCCAGGATTATCTGACCTGCACGGAGGCGGCCGATTACACCCTGGTGACGGACATTTTCGCCGCCCGGGAAAAGGACCCCGGCGACATCAAGGCCGAAATGGTGGTGGATGGCATGCGCGAACACGGCATCGACGCCGTGCACACCCCCACCTTTGACGACACCGAAAAGTACCTCCGCGCTCACTGGCAGCCCGGCGACCTGGTGCTCACCATGGGCTGCGGCAACATCAACCTATTGAATGAGCAGATGCAGCTGCACGGAGATACGTAAACGGGAAGAGATACTGGGGGAAACCGCTCTTTGGAGAACCTCATCCGGCCCTACGGGCCACCATCCGGGGCTGCCGCCCGGCCTACGCTGAAAATGATCCACTGGATCATTTTCCGGGCGCTGCGGCCCCCCTACGAGGGGAAGGCTAAGAGCGGTTTCCCCCAGCCCCCCTTCCGAGAAAGCCGAAGGAAAATCATTTTCTCATTTGCGATCGTATAGATTACCGTGATTCGGGGGGACACCATGGATACTTTCACGATTTGGGACCGGGACGTGGAGGAAGTCAATAACGAGGGCATCCACTACCTGGGCGGCTTCATTGACTTTGCCGAGTGCGCGGCGCGCTTTCAGAAGCTGCGGGGCGGCGACGGCACGTTTGTGGGGGAGTGCCGGGACGGAGGAAAAGTGAAGTACCTGCTTTTTTACTCCGAACGCATCTATACCCGTCTCGCCTTTGACAGCGAAGTCCCGATCAAATCGCTGTTTACGAAAAAGCCTTCCGACAAAGAACGGCTCCGCGAAGTGAAGGAAAAGATCGAGGCGGCGGGTTACCGCCTGTCTCAGCTTGAATGACCGGGCTCCTTCGTTTCAGTCACAGACGGAAACGAAGGACTTTTGCGTTATGCAGGACACTGCTGCCTTAGACTGAATAACGCTTGCTAAGATCGGAACCGTCCAAAGGAGCATGGTCTATGAAACTGTTTTGGACAATTGCCTGCTTTGCCCTGATGATGGTGATGTACCTGATCTATCAATCCATCAAATGGGGAACGGAAGAACACAAATGGCAGGAAAGGTTTTTTAAAGGCGCTGCGACCTCCATGTCCGCTGTGCTGGCGGCGTATGGCTATTTTTCACACAGCACGTTGGTTTCACTGCTTATTCTGATCGGACTGTGCGTCTGCGTTGCTGCCGACGTGATGCTGGACAGCTGTTTTCTTGCCGGAACCGCTGCGTTTGCGGTGGGCCACCTTTGCTATTGCGCGGCGATGACGGTTTTTCATGCACCTGGATGGGCGAATCTGATTTTGTTTCTTGTACTGGCAGCCGGAATCACCGCGCTGTATCCGCAGATCAAAAAGCTGGAAACGAACAAAAGCATCCTGCCTTACCTGGGGTATGCGCTGCTGATCTGCGCGGTGCTGGCCCTGAGCATCGGGCAAAAGCCGCTTATGATTGCAGGCGTTGGGCTGTTCGCTTTATCGGACGTGATGCTGCTGTTCCGGATCGTGAAAAGCATCCCTTCCAGGCGATATGATTACCTGTGTCTGGGCCTTTACTTTCTGGCGCAGTTTCTGATCGCCGCGTCCACGGTTTTCTGATTGCTTCGGTAAACGCAAAAGAAAAGAGGAATTTGCCACCATGGATTCCATGACTACCACGCTGGACGCGGTTTGCCTGGCCTCTCAGCTGATTTTGGAAAACGGAGGGGAGACCTACCGCGCGGAGGAAACCGTGGAAAGGATGTGCCGGGGCCTTGGCATCCCCAGGGTGGATGTGCTGGCCCTGCCAACCGGCCTGATGCTGACATTGACCCTGGATGAAGACAGAACGATTTCCCGCATCGTACGCGTACACAGCCGTTCCACAGACCTGGAACGTATCGACGAATGCAACGATATATCCCGCAAAGTCGCTTCCGGCAGTATGACAGCGGAAGACGCGCTGAAAGCATTGCAGGAGATCAAACGCCCACAAAAACAAAAACGTTTTCTGATGATTGCCGCCAGCGCTGTGACCGCCGCCAGCTTCACCCTGATGCTGGGCGGCAGGTGGACGGATTTCGGCGTTTCCTTTTTTTGCGGCGCATTGGTGCAGTGGGTATTGACGCCGTTGGGCAAGATGAAGGTTCCGCCGCTCATCTCCAGCATGATCGCTGGCGCGCTGACCACACTGCTGGCCCTGCTCGGCGCACGAATGGTGGACCGCGTGAATATTGAACCGGTGATCAGCGGGGCCATCATGCCGCTGCTGCCGGGCCTGGCGATGACCAACGCCATGCGGGATACCATCCGGGGCGACCTGGTGTCGGGCGGCGCGCGGCTGGGAGAAGCCATTCTGTCGGTCATGATGCTGGCAGCCGGTATCGGACTGATGCTGAGCATGTGGGGAGGTGGGCTGCTGTGAACTGGTGGATTCAGCTGATGGCCTGCGGGGTTGCCGCAGCCAGCTTTTCCGTGCTGCTGCACCAGCCCAGGAGTACCATTCTGGTCAGCTCCCTGATGAGCATTTTGGGGTATAGCGTGTTTTTGCTGCTTCATCAAACCACGCTGGCGTATTTTCTGGCGAGCCTGCTGATTGGCCTGAGCTGCGAGCTGGCTGCCCGGCTGATGAAGCGTGTCGCCACGCTGTTTATAACCGGGGCAATCATTCCGTTGGTGCCCGGCGTCGGGCTGTACCGTACCATGCGCTTCGTCGTGGACGGACAGTACAGCCAGGCGGTGCAAACCGGAGCCGCGACGCTGCTGGGCATCTGCGGCATTGCTATGGCGATCACGATTTCTTCTGTGCTGTTTTCCGCATTTTGGCACAGCAAAACAAAAAAACGAGGTGCTCCATGCTGAATCAGCAGCATAGCGCTTATATTGCAGCGATTGAACCGCTGCGCTTTGAAGCGCTTCTTGGCCAGACGGAGCGGATGAATGTAATTGGCAGCGGCAGCGGGAAAACGATCCCGGAGGAAGTGCTGCGGCTGTCACCTGATTTTTTGCTGCTGGACGGCGTGCTGGCTGGGCTGGACAGCCTGCATCTTCTGGAGCTGCTTGGCGCACAAATGCCTGCGCCGCCCAGGGTGCTGTATCTCGGAGGAGAAGAAAGGTGGCTGGCCTTGGCGCTGCAAAAGGGGGCTGACCATGCGGTGCTGAGAAACTGTGCTGACGGTGACCTGATCACCTCAGCGCAGCAGACAGCGGAGAAGCCGCTGCCGAAACTGGCGGAGCTATGGGAGAGCGAACGACTGGATATTGCGCAAAAGTATGCGGATTTCCTGGGTATACCAAGTGCCCTGCGAGGGAAAGACTATATCTGCATGGCCGTATCCATGCTCGCCTGTGCGCCGCAGCTTGGCGCCTCCTATACGGGCAGGCTGTATCCCTTGGTTGCTTCCGCCTGCGCCACGTCCCCTTCCGCGGTGGAAAAGGCCATCCGTACCGCGGTGGAATCCACATGGCTTTCCGGCAATCTGAACGCGATTCAATCCCTCTTTGGTTATTCGGTGGATGCGGAACGGGGAAAGCCCACCAACGCGGAGTTTCTGGCCATGCTGGCCGGATACGCCCGGCGGGAACTGTATCGCCGCATGACCGCCAAAACACAATAAAAAAACCGTTGAAATGGGGAAATTGGGCTGTATTTGCCTGATTTGGCAAATTTCAGACAAATGCATGACATTGCGTTCATTTTCTAACTGTGGTATGATATGGCAGTGCTGAAAAAGCACGGAAAAGAATACGGGAAAAACCGTAAATGAAAGGACTCGGCATCATGAAAAAGGTTATTTGCAAGGTTGAATATGATACAGATGCTTCTGAACTGATCCAGAAGAAAGTGTTCGGTTCTTTCGGCGATGCCGCCGGTTATGAAGAAGATCTGTACAAGACCCAGGATGGCAAGCTGTTCCTGTATGGTATTGGCGGCGCTGAATCTCCCTATGCGGAAGAGACCATCAAGCGCATTTCCGCCGCCAAAGCGGAAGAATGGCAGAAGGCCTGAGGCACGATTTTCTCTTAAACGCTCCCCGGCACAACGGCGGGCGTTTTTCTTTTTTGCTTTCTATTTTTTATCCTTTTCAATTTCTAAAGTCTTAATAGTCATGTTCTCAAGGGTGAAAAACAAAGACGAAGCAAGGGGGCTTCTTCAGCCCATGTACCCCTGATCCATTAGATTTCATTTCCTGTATCTCAATAACGGATAATGCTTGAGTGAATAAAACAGCTTGGTTCCCGCAGAAACAAGGAGAGACGCGGCAGGCGGAGCCCGTCTGCTTCATCCAACTACGTTATTTTGCCAGTTGCGGGTCCAGGGCGGTCACCGCCCTGGCGCAGGACGAACCGCCGATGACCGCCTGTGGCGGAATTTTCATCGGCGGTGAGATCAGCCGAAACAAGCAATGTCCGTAGGACTTGCGCCGATTGAGGCTGCGGAACTGGGGGCGCGCCGATCTCAGCGTTCCCGCCAGTTTGTTATAAAATTTGCCCTCTAAAATAGGACTGCTAAAAAATAGAAAAGTATTAAACATTCTCTATCATCGAATTTTGTCTTGTGATTCGGCGCTGTTTCTGGTATACTATATACGGATTTCTTTATACTTTGTATTGATGTACGGGAGGTTTCATCCTGTGAGCAATTATCAAGACCCGAATGCAAACCAGCAGCCTGTGGTGCGTCATCGCCGCAGTGAGCGCCGCCGCCAGGACGCGGGGAAAGATTATGAAGCGCCGGTTGTCAATCGTGCCCGGCAGCTTCCAACGGAAAACGAACCGGTGGATGAAATCAGGTGGCAGCGGCGTCAGCCGTCCAATTGGCCGGAGGAAAACATAGATTATTCCGCTGCTCCCGCTCCCCGCGGCAGGACCAGACAGAGCGCGTCTGCCGCGAACGAGCGGATGTATATGCGCAGAAACCCGGCGGTGGAGGATTCATACGATGAGGACGAGGAGGAGGAACGCTCCTTCCCATGGATGAAAATTATCGTTGGCGCGCTGATCGCGGTACTGCTCTTTGGCGTCGCGCTGCATTTCATCCAGGACGCGGGGCCGCTCAATCCTATAAAAAACGCCATTGACGGCCTGGTTCAGGTCAAGGCCAAGGAGCCCGGGAAGGTGCTTTCCTTCCAATCGGCCAGCAGCACGGCTTCGATCAACACCCGCCTGCTGCTCAGCCTGACCACCAATCAGACGGTAGACGGGGTGCGCATTGAGGATGTGGATGGAAACGACATCGCCTGCACCGTCAACCAGGTGAACGGCTCCAATGAAACGAACAAAATCTGGAATATCAACGCTATTTTTGACGCGCCTTATACCGGAGACGTTTTTGCGGTGATTCATCAGGATGGCAACTGGGTCAGGACGGATCAGAAGGTTTCTCTCGTTATCACCAATCCCGAGCCGCTTCCCACCGAAACGCCGCTGCCGACTCAGGCGCCTGTAGCCACGCTGATGCCGGTCGCTTTTTCCAATCCAGAAGAACAATCAAGCGACAATATTCCGATCTTTACCCAGGAACCGGAAGTCATCTCCGCGGTGGTTACCTGGGCACCCACCGCTGAACCCGTTCCCACGGAAGCACCTGCCGAAATCTCCGTAGAAGAAACGGCTTTTATTCCTACGGAAGAACCTACGCCCGACCCGACGGCTATTCCCACCGAAGCGCCGCCTCAGGGTCCGACGCTTGCGCCTACCATCACCCCCCCGCCGCGCCTGGAGGCGAGCGAAGGGGCCAATACCCTGAAGAATACCGATACCGTTTTCCGCGGCAAAAAGAGTGTATCCTTCAGCCGGGAAACGGGTTATGTGGCTCCGCATCCCGACCAGTATGCCCACTATCCGCTTGGCGTTCCCACTTTCCGCGGCGATAACTTCCGCCGCAACGCCGCTTATGGCACGGCAGATGTACAGACGGAAAACATGTCCATCCTGTGGGAAGTGCCGCTCGGTTCCTTGCGCACAGAGGATAACGGCACGCTGTACGGCGTCGGCTGGACGGGCCAGCCCGCTATCATCCACTGGACCCAGCAGGTGCGTGAAGGGATGAACCTGTATGAGGATAAAAAGAGCAAGGTGCTCAACGAAGTCATTTTCGGGGCACAGGACGGAAAGATTTACTTCCTGGATCTGTCCGACGGCAGCCCTACCCGAGATACCATTAACGTGGGTTATCCCTTAAAAGGCAGCGTGTCCGTGGACAGCTGGGACCGGCCTTTGATGGCGGTGGGGCAGGGCATCTCCAAGCTCGCTAACGGGAAGACCGGCTCCATTGGTCTGCGCCTGTTCAACCTGGTTACCGGAAAAGAAGCGTATCTGCTCAACGGCCGCAAGAGCGACAGCCAGCTTCAGTACAATACCAACGGCGCGTTCGATGGCACCGCCCTGTTCCTGTTCGATAATCAGGGTACGGACGCCATGATCGTGGCGGGCGAAAACGGTCTGCTCTACACCGTTGACCTGAATGGAAAATTCATCTATCCCAACGCGGACAATCCGGACGCCGCGGTCTCCATCGAAATCAAGCCTGATATCACCTACCTGCGCACCAAGTCCGGCAATGAAAAGGAAGCCTCGGTCGGCGTGGAAAGCAGCGTAGCCATGTATGACAAGTACATCTACATGACCGATACCTACGGCGTTATCCGGTGTGTGGATTCCGACACGATGAATACTATCTGGGCCGTGGACGGGGGGGATAATACTGATGCCAGCCCCGCGCTGGATTTCGATGCCAATGGCGGCGTAAGCCTGTATACCGGCAACACCTGCTATAACCGTCTGGGCAGCAAGAATCCCGTGACCATCCGCCGCCTGAACGCGCTGACCGGTGATGAAATCTGGCGTTATGACATCAAGTGCGCTTCGGACAAGAATCAGTTGGCCGGCTGCAAGGCCAGCCCTGTGATCGGGCAGAACGCGATTGATCACCTGGTCATCTTCACTGTAAACAAGGTGGAGGGCGGAGGCAGCAAAATCCTTGCCCTGGACAAGAATTCCGGTCAGGTGGTATGGGAAAAGGCGCTGACGGATGAAGCAATTTCTTCTCCCGTTGCTGTGTACGACGAACGCGGCGAAGCCTGGATTATCCAGGGTGATGAGGGCGGCAACCTGACCATGCTGTACGGCAGAACCGGCGAAGTGCGCTCTACATTGAATCTCGGCGGCGCGATTCAGGGGAGCCCCGCGGTATACAAAAGCTATCTGGTTGTCGGCACGTGCAGCAAGAGCAATGCCAGTATGTACTGCATTAAGATCAACTGACGGGTTCCATTCCGGCCCATGCGTTTCGCATGGGCTTTTTTGTATGATTTGCTATTTGCAATTGCGACGTTTTTCGATATAATATAACCGTGCGGATAAATGCAGCGCACAGGGAAAGACTAATGAAGCAGCCAACTGGAAATTTACAACTCCAAAGCGACATTCCGCTGGTTTGCCGACATATATTGAAACATCCATCAGCGGGAAAGGGGCTGTGCACTTGAAAAGAAGCATTCGATTCGTCTCCTTGGTATTGGCCGTCTTGCTGCTGCTGCCCGTTTCGATGTCCGCGCAGGCGGAAAAAACGAGCGGCGTGGTGCGTGTGCTGCTGACGCGGCTGAAGGTGACCGATCAGGTGGAAATATCCCTCGACGGCAGCTACACACTGAATGAAATCGCGTTCCAGCGTGGCAGCCATCTGACTGTATCCTGTGCAAAGAACGAGCTTTATGTGTATTACGAGGGCATGTCCATGAAGCTGGGCAAGCAGTTGACGCTTGTTCGCCATGCAGTGGAGGATGGCCAGGAAAACGGCGTTCGCTTCAATGGCTCCTTTGAATTGCATCCCGGAGATATCAGGATGACCGCCTTGAACGGGACCATCCGGACCGTGCTGCATAGCCCGGTGGAGGAATATCTGCTGGGGGTGGTGCCCTATGAAATGAGCGATTCATTCCCCCTGGAGGCGCTGAAAGCCCAGGCTGTAGCCGCGCGTACCTACGCTCTGAAACGGACGAACTCCGCCAAGGATTATGACGTGGAGGACAACACCAACGACCAGGCATATTACGGCGTGAAGGCGCAGAACAAAAACGCCGCTCGTGCGGTACAGGAAACCGCAGGCCAATGCGGGTTTTACAAGGGAAGTATGGCAGATTGCTATTATTCTGCCAGCAACGGCGGGCAGACCGAGCTGGCCTCCCACGTGTGGGGAAAAGAAAACCCAGGCTACCTCATCATGACCGACGATCCATACGATATGCAAAACCCGGAAAGCGTGGTCAGACGTGCGCGCTTGCCCAAGGAACTGAAAAGCAACGACGATTTAGGCGCTTTGAAAGAACCTATTTTGAGCGCTTTGTCCGAACTGCTGGAAAGCAGGGGCTATGACGGCGACATGGAGCAGATTCAGGTGGTGGGTATCCTGGACGCGGAAACCGCCCTGCCTAAATATCACGATTCCCCGTCTCAGATCATGACGCTGCTGCGGCTGTTCCTCAAGGTACAGGCCAGAAAGCTCGTCACGAGCGAACCTTTGGCTGATGAAGAAGAAATCTCCATCTTCACGGTCATAGACGATGAAGCGCCGCTGCCAACCGCAACGTCCGCGCCGTCTCCCATACCGGGGGAAAAATGGACCGCGCCGGAAGTGCTGCCCGAGCCCGTGCTCGTGACGCTGGACATTTTCCCGCTGGTGGAGAAGGCGCTGAACCTGTCCATCAATTCCGGCAGCAACGAGCTGATAACCGTCAAGGAAACAGCGGCTTCCTTCAATCTGGAAGCCCGGCGCTTTGGCCATGGCGTCGGTATGAGCCAGCGCGGCGCACAGTGCATGGCGGGGCTGTACCGCTGGACATACGATCAGATTCTGCGCTTCTATTATCCAGGAATGCAGCTTGAAACCGTGACCTATACTGCCTCCCTGGCGCCCAAGCTGGACAGCCGCTTCCTCACGACTCCCGGCCCAGCTGCCACCCCAACGCCGCGGCCCACGGTTATGCCCGTCAATTCCACACCAGGCCCGGAGGAATATCGGGTAAAGGTCACCAACATCGGCGAAAACTCCTACCTGAACATGCGCGCCCAGCCCAGCACCCAGTCGGATGTGATTCGTCTGCTGTACTACGGCCAGGAATTGATCGTGACGCATGAGGACGGCGATTGGCTTACCGTACGTACCGATGACCTGAACGGCTTCGTCATGAAGGAATTTGTGAACAAGGCAGAATAAAAACACGGAAGCGGGAGGAAACACATGCACCGTTTTTTTGCCGAAAGGCTGGATGAGCACACCGCCGTCCTGCCGCCGGAGGAAGAAACCCATGCCCTGCGCGTGTTGCGCATGAACGCTGGCGACGAATGTCAGGCGCTGCTGGAAGGTCAGGTATATGTGGCGGTCCTCCGGGAAACCGCTCCACGGGTGACGCTGACGCTGATGGAAGCGCTGCCGTCTCCTGAACCCTCTGTCTCTGTCACGCTGTATCAGGGCATCCCCAAAGGCGAAAAGATGGATTATATCGTGCAGAAGTGCACGGAGGCGGGCGTCTGCCGCATCGTTCCGGTGGCGTTTTCCCGCTGTATAGCCAACTGGAATGGAAAAGACGCCGCAAGGAAACAAACCCGCTTCCAGCGCATCGCCGCGGAAGCGGCCAAGCAGTCCGGCCGCGCTGTCACTCCGGAAATCACCCTGCCCTTGTCTTTCGCAGCAATGTGTCAGGACGCTTCCCGGCATGAACTGATATTTGTTCCCTGGGAAGAAGAACACGGGAACGGCATCCGAGCCAACTGGCAGGGAGAAAAAGACGTGGCGGTCATCATCGGCCCGGAGGGCGGCATTTCTCCGGAGGAAATCGAACACTTGAAAGCCGCGGGCGCAAAGCCCGTCACGCTTGGTCCCCGCATCTTCCGCACGGAAACGGCGGGCTTGGCGGCGATCATTTCTCTTCTGACCCTTTCAGGAGATATGGAATAAGTACATAGGAGTTTTTTGATCATGCGAACGGTTGCTTTCCACACGCTTGGCTGCAAGGTAAACCAATATGATTCTCAGGCCATGCTGGAGCTGTTTGAACAGGCGGGCTATGAGCCCCGCGCTTTTTCCGACGTGGCGGACGTATATGTGGTGAACACCTGCACCGTCACCGGTACGGGCGATAAAAAAAGCCTGAACGCCGTGCGCCGGGCATTGCGGACGAATCCCAACGGTGAGGTGGTCATCGCCGGATGCCTGGCCCAGCGGGACGGGGAAAAGCTGCTGGAGACCGGGGCGCGCCTGGTGATCGGCAACGCCCGCAGGGGCGAAGTGGTAAAATTGCTGGAGGACGCCATTGAAAAAGGCGAGCGCGTTGCGGCGGTCACCGACATCCTGCGCACGCCTTACGAACCACTGTCCATTTCCAGTCATGAAGGCCATACCCGCGCCATGCTGAAAATTCAGGAGGGCTGCGACCGGTATTGTACCTATTGCATCATTCCCTATGTGCGCGGCGGCATCCGCTCCAGAAAGCCGGAGGACATTGCCAAAGAGGCTTGTCGCCTGGCACAGGCGGGCTTCCAGGAACTGGTGCTGACCGGTATTCACCTGACCAGCTATGGCCGGGACCTGGAAAGCGCTTCCCTGATTGACGCTGTTCGCGCCTGCGACACGCCGGGGGTCAGCCGCATCCGGCTGGGTTCTTTGGAACCCGTGATTGTGACGGAAGAATTTGTATCCGCGCTTCAAAAAGAAAAAAAGGTCTGTCCCCAGTTCCATCTTGCTTTGCAATCCGGCAGCGACGCGGTGCTCAAACGGATGCGCCGCCGCTATACCACCGATGATTTCCGCAGGGCGTGTGCGTTGCTGCGACAGGCGTTCCCCTCCTGTGCTATCACCACCGACGTGATTACAGGCTTTCCCGGCGAAACGGAGGAGGAGTTTGCCGAAACCGTGGCGTTCAGTAAAGAAATCGGCTTTGCCCGGATGCACGTTTTTCCCTATTCCGCCCGCCAGGGCACCCCGGCGGCAGCAATGCCCAACCAGGTAAAACGCGCCGTCCGCGAAGAACGCGCTCGGCAGTTGATTGCCGTTGGCAACGAACTGGCCGAAGCATACCGTGCTTCCTGGCTTGGGAACCAAGTCGAAGTCCTGCTGGAGGAAACCGATGAGAACGGCATAGCCCATGGCTATACCGCAGAATATATGCCCTGCGCTGTGCTGGGCGGCATCCCCGGAACACTCTGCGCCGTGACTGTAACGGGTGTGTTCCAGGACGGGTTAGCTGGGACTGTTTTAGAGTCATAACAGTCGTATCCTTAAGGACGATTTTCAAATCGAACAAAAGGGAACGCTGGGGCTGTTCGCCCCAGACCCTAACCAGGGTCCTGAGGACCCTGGACCCGCAATAGGCGATTTTACGCTGTTGGGATGAGCAGACAAGCTCCGCCTGGCGCGTTGGGGTGACGAAAAGTTTGAGGGCTTCTGGCCCAAGAAAGCCCGGGAACATCCGAGGAGGAAAGTGAACTTTCCCCTGCGGATGATTCCCTGGCTTTCCCCGGATGCAAAGCATCCGGGGTGGCGGCTTCGCCGCCGGGCCAGAAGCACCACGGCACCAAGCCAGGCTTCCGCGTTCCTTCCCGCTTCTGCGAGAACCGAGCAATTTCTCCAATTCAAGCAGTATCCGCTATAGCGGGTCCAGGGGGATCATCCCCCTGGTGCAGGTGTACGAGCGCCGCACAGGCCCTCGCTCCGTCGTTACCCTTCACAACATGACTGTTAACAGTTATAAACCATAAAACAGCACCGGATGGATTTGCTCCGCCCGGTGCTGTTTGTATGGGAAAGAATCAGGAAATGGTGATGCACTTGCAGGGGCAGACGGCGGCGCAGGAGCCGCAGCGGGTGCACTTGCTGGGGTCGATATGGGCGAAGCCGTTTTCCACGGTGATGGCCTCGTACTGGCATTCCTTCTTGCAGCGGCCGCAGCCGATGCAAGCGTCCATGCAGACGGCGCGGGCGACGCGGGCGGTGTCGCTGTTGCGGCAGCGCACGATCACGTTGGAGGACATGGGCAGCAGCTTCAGCACGCCGCGGGGGCAGGCCTTCACGCAAGCGCCGCAGGCGATGCACTTGTCGGGGTTCACATGGGCAATGCCATTTTCCATGGTGATTGCGCCGAAAGCACACTTGTCCATGCAGTCGCCCAGGCCCAGGCAGGCGAAGCGGCAGTCCTTGGGGCCGCCCGCCAGACCGGCGGCGGTGGCGCAGCTCTGATAGCCGTCGTACTGATAGCGTTCCTTGGCGACGCCGCTTTCGCCCTGGCACAGCACCCGGCAGACCATCTTTTCGGAGGAGGTGGCTTCCAGGCCCATGATCTTGGCGATGCCCTTCATGCCCTTTTCTCCGGCGGGAGCACAGCCGTTGATGGGCGCTTCGCCCTTCACCACGGCGGCGGCAAAGCCGTCGCAGCCGGGATAGCCGCAGGCGCCGCAGTTGGCGCCGCCCAGGCACTCGCGCACCTGCGCCACGCGCTCGTCCACGTCCACGTGGAACTTCTTGCTGGCAAAGGACAGCACGAAACCGAAAATCACGCCCAGCGCGCCCAGCAGGATACCGGCATACAAAATCGTCATATCCGTACCCTCCTTACACCAAGCCGTTGAAGCCCATGAAAGCCACGGCCATCAGCCCGGCGGACACCAGGGTGATGGGGAAGCCCTTCATGCAGGCGGGGATCTTGCTGCTTTCCAGCCGCTCGCGCACGCCCGCCATCAGCACGATGGCCAGCAGGAAGCCCAGGGCGGAGAAGGTGCCGTTCAGCACGGACTGGAGCAGGCCGTAGTTGTTGTTCATGTTCAGGGTGGCCACGCCCAGCACGGCGCAGTTGGTGGTGATCAGGGGCAGGTAAATGCCCAGGGCGCTGTACAGAGTGGGGCTGCTCTTTTTGAGGAACATTTCCACGAACTGCACCAGGGCCGCGATGACCAGGATGAAGGAAATGGTGTTCATATAGGTCAGGTCCAGGGGGATCAGCAGCAGGTTGTAAATCAGCCAGCAGAAAAGGGACGCGATGGTCATTACAAACGTGACCGCCAGGCCCATGCTCACGCTGGTTTCCACCTTGCTGGATACGCCCAGGAAGGGGCAGCAGCCCAGGAAGCGGTTGAAGATGAAGTTATGGGTCAGGATGCAGCTGACCATAAACAGCAGAATTTCTGTGATGCTCATGCGGCCTGTCCCTCCTTATCTGCGTGTTTGCTTTCAAACTTTTTGACCGCCAGGTTGACCAGACCCATCAGCAGACCAAAGGTCAGGAACCCGCCGGAGGCCAGCACGATCAGCAGCATGGGCTCGTAGGAGCCGCCCAGCAGATTGAAGCCGAACACGCTGCCGTTGCCGATCAGCTCGCGGATGGAGCCCATCAGGGTCAGCGCCAGAGTGAAGCCCAAGCCCATGCCCAGGCCGTCGAAGGCAGACAGCATGGGGCCGTTTTTGCTGGCAAAGGCTTCGGCGCGGGCCAGGATGATGCAGTTGACCACGATCAGGGGAATGAAGATGCCCAGGGATTCATCCAGCGCAGGCAGGAAGGCTTTCATCAGCAGCTGCACCATGGTAACAAACGTGCAGATGACCACGATGAAGGCCGGGATGCGCACCTGATCGGGGATGAACTTGCGCAAAAGGGAGATGGCGATGTTGGAGCACACCAGCACGAACGTGGCGGCCGCGCCCATGCCCAGGCCGTTCAGGGCGCTGGTGGTCACGGCCAGGGTGGGGCAGGTGCCCAGCACCAGGCGGAAGGTGGGGTTTTCGGGAATGATGCCGTTAAAGAAGACCGTCCCGACGCTTTTCTTTTCGCTCATGCTTTCTTGGCCTCCTTCTTGATGCCGTAGATCTTCCGGGGCAGGCGGTCGATCAGGGGCGTTGCGATGTTCATCAGCAATATACCGTAGGTGACGCCTTCGGGATAGCTGCCGAACTGACGGATCAGGGTGATGATCAGGCCGATGCCCACGGCGTAAATGACCTGGCCCCAGGGGGTGATGGGGGAGGTGACATAGTCGGTGGCCATGAACACCGCGCCGAACAGCACGCCGCCGGAGAGCACAGCCGCCAGGGCCGCTTCGGGGGTCGCGCCGCCGATCAGCATCGTGCAGCAGAATACGCTGGCTGTCATGATGACGGGAATGCGCCAGGAAATGACCTTCGTAACCAGCAGGAACAGAAGGCCCACCAGGATCGCGGCCTTGCTCACTTCACCGATCGCGCCGGGGCACTGGCCCAGGAACAGCTGCATCAGCGTGTAGTTGCCGGGCGCACCCAGGGGCGTGGCGGTGGACACCGCATCCACGCCTGCCTGGAAGAAGGTGGGGTTCACGCAGGCGGAAGCGGTCATGTGCACGGGCCAGGAGGCCAGCAGTACGGCGCGGGCCGCCAGGGCGGGGTTGAGGAAGTTATCACCCAGGCCGCCAAACAATTGCTTTACGATGATCACGGCGAAGAACGCGCCGATCATCATCATCCACCAGGGGGCGGTGGCGGGCAGGTTCAGCCCCAGGATCAGGCCGGTCACCAGGGCGGAAAAGTCGTTGATGCGGACGGGCTGCTTGGCAATCTTCTGCCAGACGAATTCCGCCAGCACGGAGCTGGCCATGGAAACGCCCAGCACCAGCAGCGCGGGCAAGCCGAAGGCGTACACGCCCCAGGCCGCGGTGGGGAGCAGCGCGATGCATACATACTGCATCAGCCGCTGGGTCGTCAGCGGGTTGTGCATATGCGGCGCGGTGGAGATTCTCAGGCTCATTTCTTCGCGCCTCCTTTCTCAGCGGCAGCGGCGGCTTTGGCCTTGGCCTCCGCGGTGATGTGATCCTTGCAGAACTTGAAGGAAGGCGTCAGCCACCGGCGGGAAGGACACTCATAGGCGCAGGAGCCGCAGAGGATGCAGTCCATCACGTGCAGCTTCTGGGCGGCGGCGAAATCGCTCTTGTCGGCGGCCACCTTGATCTGATAGGGGTTCAGGCCGATGGGGCAGGCGGCCACGCAGCGTCCGCAGTGGATGCAGGGGCTTTCGTCCTTGCTCCTTGCCTGCTTTTCATTGAGCACCACGATGCCGTTGGTGGACTTCATGATGGGCATTTGGTCGTTGGGGATGCACAGGCCGGTCATCATGCCGCCGAACACCACCTTGCCGGGGGTTTCGGAATAGCCGCCGCAGGATCCGATGATATCCTCGGTGATGGTGCCGATGCGCAGCACAAGGTTTGCCGGATTGCGCACGCAGCCGGTCACGGTGCAGATGCGGCTGATCAGGGGCTTTCCGTCGATGATGGCGTCGGCGATGGCGGCGCAGGTGCCAACGTTCAGCACAACCACGTGGGCAGCGATCGGCAGCCCGCCGGAGGGCACCTGACGGCCGGTGATGGCTTCGATCAGCTGTTTTTCACCGCCCTGGGGGTACTTGGTTTTGAGGGGCTGGACGGATACGCCCTCCCGGCCCTGGGCGGCTTTTTTCATGGCCTCGATGGCTTCGGGCTTGTTGTCCTCGATGCCGATGATGCCTTTGGTCACGTTCAGCGCCCGCATGACCGCCCGCAGGCCGTCCACGATGCGGGTGCTGTGCTCCAGCATCAGGCGGAAGTCGGCGGTCAGGTGGGTTTCGCACTCCGCGCCGTTGACCACAATGGTGTCGCAGGTGGCGCCGGGCTTGAAGGTCAGCTTCACATGGGTGGGAAATGACGCGCCGCCCATGCCGGTGATGCCGGCCGCCTGAATGGCGGGGATCACCAGCTTGGGGTCCACCTGCTCCACGCTGCCCAGGGGATGCAGCTCCACCCAGGTGTCGGCAAAGTCGTTCTTAATCGTCACGGCCTGCATGTTGCCCGCGCCGAGGGACGGCACCTGATCCACCGCCACCACTTCGCCGGATACGCTGGCGTGAACGGGAACGCTCATGAAGCCCTGTGCTTCGCCGATCACCTGGCCGATGTCCACGTGGTCGCCCTTCTTGACGCAGGGCTTGGCGGGCGCGCCGATGTTCATGGACATGGAAATGACCACGGTGTCGGATACATATTCTCTGGTTGCAAGATCGCGGGTCTGCATTTTCCCCTCATGCATGCCATGAAGCGGATGGATGCCCCGCTTAAATGTTTTTGTAAGCAATGCCAGTGCCTCCATTCTTCTCAGTTTCCACCGGTCACTGCAGTCCGGCGAGGGAGTTTGCGTAAGCCTGGTTCAGGGCAACCACGATAGCGGTTGTTTCGTATTCGGGAAGGCCTGAGGCCAGCCAGCCGTCGACAGGCAGTGGCATTTGGTGCCCGTCGAGCAATTCATTCAGTTGGATACAGTCGATGGCTTCAGGCGTGTCATTGCTGCTCACCGCTGCTTTGTAAGCGCCAAAGGTTCCCAGCGCGCCGTTTTCAAAAACGGCGGCGACCCTGTACCGGGTGAAGAAGCTGATGCTTTCGCCAATGCCGAAGGTCATGTAAAAGGGATCGCCTTCTTCATCCGACGAAGCGGAAGCTTGGGCAAAGGCTGCGTTGACGGCCACTGCGGCAGCGGCTTCGAAGGCGTCGTCATAGGCTTTCACATCCAGCGGCAGCGGTTCGCCTACGAAGAGGGCCTGGAGTTCTTCGTCCCTGGGGCTGAACTCAAATTTCTCCGCGCCGACGGGCTTTTCTTCAAACTGCGCGATTTTCACGGTACCGGTGGGGGAAACCTTGATCGTGGCTCGGATGGCGGTAAAGAAGGAAACGGCTTCACCCACGTAAACCGGCTCGTCATCCCCGATTTCGGTCACGATGGCGGTGGGTTCATCCGCGCCGCCGATGATGCCGGAGTCCTCACTTTGCTGAGGTTCCGCTTCATGCGCGGCGTCGTAATAAGCCTTGTTGATGGCGATGGCCGCCGTCGCTTCCAGCGCGGATGCCTGGTTGGTATCCAGCGGGAGCGGCTGGCCGATGAACTTTTCTTTCAGCGCTTCTTCCTGGGCGCTGGGCAGGAATTCATCACTGTCCGCCGCCTTTTCCAGCACGGTCAGGGAGGACAGCGCGTCGTTTTCAAATCCCGCCGTCACCCGGAGCGTCAGGGCGGAAGCGTCGGTTTCCTCGGGCTTTTCTTCCACAACGGGCTCAGTGGGCTTTTCTTCCGCGGGCTCCTGCTGCGTGGGGAGAGCGGCTTCCACGGGTTTGTTTTCCTTGATATTGATTTCCTGGGCCTCGAAGCCGCAGGCCACGTTGATGGCGTTGGCCACGGTGGCCGCTGCCACGGTGCTTTGGCCGTTCACGTCCAGGGGCAGGGACTTGGCCAGGAAGAGATTCTTCATTTCATCGTCCAGTGCGCTGACCTTGTAGTCCTCCGCTTTTTCCATTACCACCAGCCCGGCTATAACGTTGTTCACGTTGGTCACGCGAATCTGTAGATCCTTGCCGGAAACGGCGGCTTCAGCGGTCACGCCGAACGTTTTCTCCATGACCTTTTCAGCCTTGGCGAAGGCGTTTTCTTCCTTGGAAGCGCCTTCCACACCGCTGGCTTCGTTGATGAGGGAGGCGATGGCGGCGGCGTAAGCCGAATCCTGCGCGTCGGGATCGAGGGGCAGGGACTTGGCCAGGAACAGATCCTTCATTTCCCCGTCGCGTTCGCTGACGGTATAGGAGGTTTCGCTTCCGGCTTCCTTCTCCAGCACCACCAGACCGGCGATGTTGTTGTTGACGCAGGTGACGATCACCTGAACGTCCTTGCCGCCGATGGTGGCTTCGCCGGTGGTGTTGAAGTTCTTCGCCAGCAGCTTGTCCGCCACGGTGGGTTCAGCAGCCTCGGCCAGGGTGTCTTCCACACTGCCTTCCGGCTCCGTCGTTTGATCGGAAGTGACTTCTTCGCTGCCCGCCACGGAGGCATAGGCTGCGTTCAGGGCATCCACCACAGCGGTGGAGGTGACGGTCGCGCCGGAAAGAACGTCAATGTCACTCAGGGCAATGGGCATCTGCTTACCGATGAACTGCTTCTGGAAGTCTTCTTCCAGCGCACGCGCACCCAATCCGGGCGTTTCGGCAAACTGATCGTCGCCAATCTTAATAGAAGCAATCGTATTTCCGTCAAATTCCGCTTCCACATACACGGGGCCGCCGAAGCCCTGGACGGTGGCGGAGACGGCGCTGCCGGAGGCGGCGGGTTCTTCCGCAGGCGCTTCCTGAGCGGTCTGATACTTGGTGTAGGCTTTGTTCAGGGCTTCCACCACGGCGGTCTTGGTGAAGGTCGCGCCGGTGAGGGTGTCCACGTCTTCCACGGCCAAAGGCATGGTCTTGCCAATGAAGGCTTCGGCCGTTTCGGGTTCGAGTGCGCGCGCGCCGAAGCCGGGCGTTTCGTCAAAGCGCTTGTCGCCGATGGTCAGCGCGGTGATCTTGTCGCCGTCGAACGCGGCTTCCACGTGCACGGTGCTCTGGAAGCCGTCCGCATCCGCGCCGAAGGTTTCACCGGCGGGTTCGGCGTCAGGGACTTCCTGCTTCACCGGTTCTTCTTCCACTTCGCCCTTGGACGCCTTATAGGCTTTGTTCAGGCTGTTCACGATTGCGGTCTTGGTGAAGGTCGCGCCGGTCAGCGCGTCCACATCCTCCACGTTCAACGGCATCTGCGCGCCGATGAAGGGATACAGGTTTTCCGCCACCAGGGCGCGGGCACCGAAGCCTTCCGTCTCGGCGAACTGATCGTCGCCCACGGAAATGTAGGTGATCTTGCCGTCCGCGTCGAAGGCCGCTTCGGTGTACACGGGACCGGCGAAGCCCTTTTCGGAGGCGCTGAACACGCCCTCGGCGGGCTTTTCAGGCATTACGATTTCCACCACTTCTTCCACGATACCCTGGCTGGCGTTGTACGCCTTGTTCAGGCCGTTCACCACGGCGGTGGAGGAAATGGTTGCACCGGTGATCACGTCGATATCGGAAACTTCCATCGGCGCGGTCTTGCCGATGAACTGAGCCATGAACTCGGGCTCCTTGACGCCCATGCCCACGTCTTCGGCGAAGCTGTCATCGCCCACGGAAATGTAGGTGATTTTATTTTCCGCGTCGAACGCCGCTTCCACATACACCGGGCCGCGGAAGCCGTCAGCAGAAGCGCTGTACACGCCCTCGGCGGGTTTCTCCGGCATGGTGGGCGTTTCAGGCACCACGATCTCCGCGCCGCCCGCGATGGCGTAGGCGTTGTTCAGGGCTTTCACCACGGCGGTGGAGGAGATGGTCGCGCCGGCGATCACGTCGATGTCGCTGACTTCCAGCGGCATTTGCTTGCCGATGAACTGAATCATGAAGTCGGGCTCGATCACGCCCACGCCGATATCCTCGGCGAAGCTCTCGTCGCCGACCTTCATGTAGGTCACTTTCCCCGCTCCGTCAAAGGCGGCTTCTACATACACGGGGCCGCGGAAGCCCTTCTCAGAGGAGGAGAACACGCCGTCCGCGGGCTTGGCGGGCATTTCCACACCGGCGATGCCCATCACGTCCGCCTTGACGTATTTGACGATGTCATTGACGCCGTTCACCACGGCGGTGGTGGTGATGGTGGCGCTGGTCAAAGCGTCCACCGTGCTTTCGGTGGCTTCACCGCCCGCCTTGATGTAGCTGATGGGGTAGATCTTGCCGGGAAACTGATCGGTGAACGCCGGTTCCTTCGCGCGCGCGCCAAGACCGGCGGTTTCGGAAAAGTCCGAGCCGCCCACGGTGATGCCGCCGATTTTGAAAGTGTCGGGAGCGTTCACGGTGTCCACGCCCGCAATGACCTCGACCTTGCCGCCGAAGCCGTTCACGGTCTTCTGGGCTACGTAGCCCACGGGGGAACCGCCCTTGAGTCCGGCATAGACCCAATCGACGGCCGCGCCTTCATTCAGCGCCAGTTCCTCGAAGGATTCCGCGTCAGGCAGCGCCGCTTTTCGGGCGTTCTCTGCCTTGATGCGGGCTTGCTGCGCGATGGGGTCTTTGGTCAGGGCATTGGTGCCGCCCAGCGCCAGACCCGCGACCAGGGTGATGATGAGCAGCACCGCCCAGCCAGGAAGCTGTTTCTTCACTTCGTTCTGTCCTCCTATCTCTGTCTCCCCAGGGGGAAACACAGTTTCTTCATCTATAATCCCGTTTGACCGGGAAAAGGGCTGTCCTCAGCCCGATGGAACAACGGGAGTTTTTAGTTCCAAGTTCTAAGTTCTTAGCAGGAGTTTGTTATCAAATAAATGGTGTTTCTATTCGCTTAGAACTCTAAACTTAGAACTTTGAACTGTATGATCTCACGCATCCGGCGCGTTGGGGTCGCGCTCGGCATTGGGGACGACCAATTCCAATTGCAGGTTATGCGGCAGGCAATAGACGCAGGGGCCTAAAATACGCTGCTGCCAGTTGGTCAGGGTGACGGTGCCTTCGCCCACGCAAAGCTGATTGTCGCAGGTGGAGGATTCCATATAGAACCCATCCTTTTGCAAGTGGATCACGTTCACCACGCCGCTGCCCTGATCCACCGTCACGTCGCGTTCTTCTCCCAGGGCCTCAATGCCCCAAACACGGCCTTCCAGGATGATGAACAGATAGCCGGGAGCGGTCTGTTCCGGTTGGCTGTCAGGCGCTGCTGTGGCTTCTGCCTCCGCCGGGACAGGGGATTCCGTGGTCAAGGCTTTAATGGTGTCGTCGATTTCGATTTGGGACAGGCTGGCGTTGGGCGATTGGATAAAGCGGGAAGCAATCAGCAGCCCCACCGCGACCAGCGCCAGCACGAGAATGATGATCAGGTTGTTGAGCCTTTTTGGTTTTTGACTGTTCTGCATTGTTCCCCCTCAGGAAGGATTTTTCATCGACCGGGCGTAGTCCTTCATCCCGTCGGTGGCCCGAACGCTGCCGTCTGGCAGAATCCACATGACCTCCACGCCCTCCAGGCTGTCCGCCACCTGCCGCCCTTCCTCATAGGGCAGCACGAACAAGGTGGTGCTCAGGAAGTCGGCCAGGATGGAGCTTTCGCACAGGATGGTGACGGACACCATTTTCCGGGAGGGAAACAGGGTTTCCGGGTCGATGATGTGATGATAACGTTCCCCGTCCACGGTATAATACCGCCAGTAGTCGCCGCTGGTGACGACGGTCTTGTCGTGCACGTCCAGAATATCCTTTGTGCCGCTCTGGGTCACGTCGGGGTTCTGCACGCCGACGGCCCAATTGGCGCGTCCATCCAGTGGGGCGTTGCCCGCATACACGTTTCCGCCCAGGCTCAGCAGGAAGGAGGGCATATCTTCATACAGCAGCTCGGCCACGGCGTCGGCGGCATAGCCCTTGGCGACCGCGCCAATGTCCAGCGTCAAGTCAGGATCAGAAAAGAACACGGTCTGTTTTTCGGCGTCCAACACTACGTCATCAAAATTGATGTGTTTGCTGGCAGCGGTCAGCTCCTCCATGGGGGGCAGCTTGGCTTCGTCCGGATGCTGCATGCCCGCCGTTCGGTATTCATGCCAGATGGACAGCACCGCGCCCATGCCAACGTTAGTCTCCCGGTGGCCCGCAGCCCATTGTTCCTTGCACCAGGAGAGCAGGCGGAACAGGTCTTCGGGAATTTGAACCGGAGTCTGCGCAGCATGCTGGTTCACATAATAGAGATTGTGCAGATCGTCGTAAGCGCTATAACCGTCAAAAAGATGGTCAAGAAGCTGGATTTTTTCAAATGCCCGGTCCGCCGCCCGGTCAAATGAGGCTTGGTCGGGCGCAAAGGCAACCAAGGTGATCACCGTGTCAAAAGCGCTCAGGTCAGTCCGGTTGAAACGCTGAAAACCGTTAGGCGACGGAGAGGCCGTAGGAACGGCGATCCCAGGACTTTGAGCGGATGCGGTACAGCCGGAACAAGCAAGTATCACTGCAAACAATAAAGAAAAAACAGCTTTATGGATGAATTTCACTGCATGGTGAACCTCACTTTCAGCCGATATCAATAAATGCCCGTAAAATGTCACAAAAGAGCAATTTATTTCTGAATATATTATAACAAATATACAGTACGCACACAAGAGATAAATTCGTACAAAAATTGCAAATTTTCGGTTTAAAAACATAATTATTTTAACATAGTTTTGCAATGAATTTGTAATATTTATTGGAAACAGTCATACTTTTTTGATCAAATCAGACCTCGTTCTGCTTAAAACAGACCAAAGTATTCAATCAAATGTTCGGAATATACCAACATATGCCATCCTTCCTTTTTTCTTTCAGTTGTACACTTGAGAAATATGTTTGTTTCGTGTATACTGAGCAGGGTGAAACAAGCATCGGATTCTAATCCAATTATGAAATGAAACGTGTTGCGTTTCGTTCCGGGAAAGAGGAAAACATGGCGCTGGTGTTTTTTTTATTCTGGATGATCTTAAACGGCAGATGGACGCGGGAAGTGATGCTGATTGGTATATTGGTAACGTTTGCCGCAATGCTGTTTACGTGGAAAGCCTGTGAATGGTCTTTCAAAAAAGAAGCAAGGCTGTATCTGGCTCTCCCCAGGGTCATCGGGTATGTGCTCACGGTGATTTGGGAAATCGTGAAAGCCAACCTGAATATGTGCAATATCGTTTATTTCGGGGAAGCGGAAGCGGTCACCCGCATCATCCATACCCGGCTGACCACCCGCCTGGGGAAAATGGCCCTGGCCAACGCCATCACCCTGACCCCCGGCACGATTTCCGTCACCTTCCAGGGGGACGAGCTGACGGTGCACTGCCTGCGGCCCGAGCTGGCGGAGGGGCTGGACGATCTGATTTTTGAAAGAAAGCTGCTTAAAATCGAGGAGGCGCTGCATGGATAATCTGTATACAGCTTTGATGCAGGGAGCCATGATCGTGCTGGGGCTGTGCCTGTTCGTGTGCCTGTTCCGGGCAGTGAAAGGGCCCAGTACCTCCGACCGCATCGTGGCGGTGAACATGACGGGCACCTTCGTTATCACCATCATTCTTTTTTTATCGCTGCTGATGCACGAGGATTACCTGGTGGATATCGCGCTGATTTACGCCATGCTCAGCTTCCTGGCGGTGGTGCTGCTGTGCCGCATTTACATCGGCATTCACCGGGCGAAGAAGGAAAAGGAGGCCAAGAAGGATGCTTGAATATATCCGCGCGGGAGTGTTCGCCTTCCTGCTGCTGGCGGGATTGTTTATCCAAATCACAGCGGTCATCGGCGTGAACCGCTTCCGCTTTTCCTTAAACCGCTTGCATCCCGCCGGCATGGCGGACACGCTGGGGCTGCTGCTCATGGCGCTGGCGGCGGTGGTGTATGCGGGATTCAGCCCGGTAACGCTCAAGATCCTGCTGGTGGTGGCGCTGTTCTGGATCGCCAGTCCGGTATGCAGCCATTTGATCGCCCGGCTGGTGCGCGAAACGGACGAAAAGCATTTTGAAGCGGAGGCGAAAGAATGGAAGCGCTGAACGTGATTTTGCTTTTGTTCATGATCGTCTGCGCCATCGCTGTGGCCGCGACGAAAAACCTGCTGGCCGCCGTGATTACCTTCATGGCCCAGGGGCTGGCCATGTCCGTGGTGTGGATGCTGCTGCAGTCCCCCGACCTGGCGATCACCGAGGCCGCCGTCGGCGCGGGGGTTTCTTCCATATTGATGTTCGCGGCGCTCAAAAAAATCCACGCCATCGGGGAGAAGGGGGAAGCGGAAGATGCCGAAGAAACGGAAGAATGACCCCTTCAAGCCCTTCCTGAATTGGCTGGAAAACGGCGGCAGCGCCTTGGATGACGAAATGCAGGACGCGCTGCGGGAAGAAGCGGACGAGCCCGCCCCGGAACCGAAAAAGAAAGCCAAACAAAAACCTTCTGAGAAAGAACAGAGCAAAGTCCATAAAGAGAAAATCAAGCGCGCATACGCTGATACCTGGTGGTATCGCCTGCTGGCGGTGATCGTTGCGGTGGTGCTGATCGGTTTATTGCTGGAGACGGTGGAGCGGATGCCTCGCTTCGGCGAAGCGGACACGCTGATGGACAGCGAGCTGACTGCATTTTATGTAGAGCACACCAAAGAAGAAACCGGCGCTATGAACATCATCACCGGCATCATCCTGGATTACCGCGGCTTCGACACCTTGGGCGAATCCCACGTGCTGTTCATTGCCGTGTGCACAGTGCTGCTGATGCTGAGCATTTACGGCGAGCGGGACGAACAGAACCGCCTGCTGCAAGGGGAAATGGAGCGGCACTTTGAACCGGGGGACGACGTGATCCTCCAGTCCGCGGCAAGGCTTTTGACCCCGCTGGTGTTCATCCTGGGCG
>ONRC01000040.1 GCA_900320085.1 uncultured Eubacteriales bacterium | reverse complement strand
GACCGCTTTCATGACCGTGCAGGGCGAATGGGCTGTGTACTACAACCGCGCTGGCAAGATCGTTGGCATCGAATACTTCGACGGCCAGTTCTAATCCAGAATCAATCAGCAAAGTTCCAAACTGAGCTGAAAAAAAGGACGACCTGAAAGGGTCGTCCTTTTTCTTTGTTTTCCCCTCCCCCGCTTGTAAACTCTTTTCACGCAGGTTGACATTTTGCCGCGGTTTGATTATTCTTTTACAGCAAGAATACCAATGAAGGCGTGAGAATATGTTCCCCCTTGTATTGTTATTGATTCAGGATGAAGATGACCGGACCTTCATGGAAGGATTATACACCCAGTATCACCGGCTGATGTACGCGCAGGCGCTCCAGATCCTCCGCCTCAGCGAAGCGGCGGAAGACGCGGTCAGTGAAAGCCTGATCCAACTCATCAAAAAAATCAACCTGCTGCGCACGCTTCCATGTAACAAATTAAAGGCTTACGTTGTCATAACTGTTAAGCACACCGCGATTACCCAGCTCCATCGCAGGCAGCGGGAGCAGCCGACGGACGATACTGTGTTTTTGAACCTTGCCGACGTTCAGCGTACAGACGATCATGTGCTGGAGGAAGCCGGAATAACGCGCATCAAGGATGCCATCCGTTCGCTGCCAACCCGGGAAAAGGACCTGATGCTGATGCGCTATTTCCGGGATATGACGGATGAAGAAATCGCCGAAGCGACGGGGCTGAAGCCTGTGTCTGTGCGGGTGCATCTGAGCCGGGCCCGGAAACGGCTGGCTCAAATCCTCAGTGGAAAGGGGGAATGAACGTGAAGAAAGCGGATGACATCCTGCGGGAAGCCTGCGCTGAACTGGCTGATGAAGAAGCCAGCCAGCTGGAGCAAAGCCTGAACCGCACCGCAATCCGGGAGGCCGAAGAAGCCTATCGCCACCACCGGCCGAAAGCCCTTCGCCTGATTCAGCAGCACATGCCAAAGAGAAACAGAGGCCGTATGCTCCTGCCCATCGCTGCCGCGCTGTTGATCGCCCTGGGCGGCGCTCTGATGGCGCTGAGGAAACCGGCCTCCGACTCCATCGAGCAAACGCAGCTTCCGTCGGAAATATCGGTGCAGCCTTTTTTTACCGACCCAGTTCTTCTCTCCCCCACGCCCATTCTCTCATCCACCACTTTTGTTCCATCTTCCACACCAACAGGCGCTCTTATTCCCACTCCAATTCCGTTAATAACCGCAACTCCAACTGTTATTCCCACTTTCTCTCCACTTCCCACCATTACTCCAGCCCAGACCGCAACGCCCGCACCGACAGGAACGCCCGTCCCCAGCCTCGCCCCAACCGTTCCGCCCGCTCCCGCTTCCCTGGTTCCCCCAGGCTGGCAAGGCGTGCATTATCCTTCTCTTCTGCCCCCAGGCTTTGAATTGGTTTCCGTCACACGGGAGGAGGACTGCTGCACTGCGGCTTACCATCGCTATGGACAAACTTTGCTGTTCATGGAGTACGATACAACGCGCCTGATTGAAGCCCCCACAGACGCCGATTATGCTTACACCCAGATCAACGGTGAAACGGCTCTGCAATTGAAAACGGACGAGGGCGTGACACTCACCTGGAATCAGAACGGACACACTCTGTCTCTCTTCACGCCCCAGGGCGATGGAACCGACATTGCGGAAAGCGTGAAAAAAGTTACAGCGGAATGAAACAATTCGCTCCTTTCGATGGTCAGGATAAGCGAGACCATGGAAAGGAGCTTTTTTCAATGAAACGGATTCTATCAATTCTCTGCTGCATGGCGCTGCTGTGCACCGCTGCGCCTGCCTTTGCCAGCGGGGAAGGCGCGTATTTCCAGTCCCGCGAACAGGTGGCCGACGCGGTGCTGGACTTCTTTTCCGACCCGTCCTTTACAGGGTATACCATCGGACAGTACAGCTATGCCGAAACCGCCCGGATGGTCAACGGCGCGTGGCACGGCTACGCCTTCGCCGTGGCGCAGAAGGAGGGGCATAACGTGCTCTATGGCTTCCGCAGCAGCAACGGCTCCGATTTTCGCCACTTTCTTACCACCGACAGCGCCATCCCCCAAGGGCCGGGCAGGTTTGAACTGATGAACGCCGACGGGCAAACCATCGAAACCTACGCTTCCCCGTCCTCTGCCGATGCCGACAGCCGCTTCACCCTCTCCGACGCGGCCATCGCTATCTGGTTCCAGGTTCCCGACAACGAGGAATACTTCAACTGGGGCATGAGCGCCGACTGCGACAGCAGCGGACAATGGCATGTGCGCTGGATTCATACCAACGCCTTCGGTACGAAGTACAGCCAGGCGAGGCTGACGGAGAGCAGCATCACGACGTATTTTGAGCTGACGCCCCAGGGAAGCGCAAAGGGCGTAGTGGAAACCAGCCTGCGCTATTTCAGCTGGGACGCGTTTCCCAAGTCCTTGCAGGAAGCAAAGGAAAAGCTGACCAATCCACCCGCCATTCCGATCGGGGAACTGAACGCTCAGCGTGTCAAGTTCTCCGGCGGGCAGAAATACGAGGTGTATTCCGGCCCCGGCACGAATTACCTGCGGGCGAACGGCGGCCGCGCCTCCGTGTCCACCAACGACTGGATTCAGGTGTTCGGCGCCGAAAACGGCTATATCCTGATTCAGTACGATCTGTCTTCTTCCCGAAATCGCTTCGGCTATATTCCGCAGTCCGCGCTGCTGGGCGGAACCAGTGTATCACCACTTTCTTTCGCTTTTACCGACGCGGAAATCATCACGGATACCATCCTCACCGACGACCCGCTGGCCAGTCAATCCTCGCTGTGCGGCCTGAACGCGGGCAACGCGGTGAAATGGCTGGCGGCCATGGGCGATTGGGTGTATGTGGAAGCGGAATCCTTGGGCCAGCCCGTGCGAGGTTTTGTCCGGACAAGCACTGTGAACAGGATGATTCGTAAAACACTAACAGGATTTTTCCAGAACGGAACCTATTCCGCTCAGGCAGTGGCGGAGGTGACTTACGGAAGCGGTATTTCCGTCAGCATTTCCATCACGGTGAGCGGCCCGGACAGTTGGAACCTGCCCGGAGGGGATCAGGTGATCGGCTATCAGCTGTACGCCAACAATTTGCCCGTAACCGAAGCCTCAGCCGATCCTGAGAAAACAAATGGCACCCGTGTCTTCTCTTTGACCACTGCTGTGCCAAGGGGCACGGTGGTGCTGGGGCTTTGTCCCATCCATGCTCAAACCGGTCTCAGTGCCGGGGAAACCATCGTTCTTTCCTTATAAGCAAAAACAGGCGCGGAGCCGCGTTGGTTCCGCGCCTGTTTGGTTTATAGCGGTTATTCTATTTCCCGCTCCCGCAGCTTGCCGCCCAGTTCAAAGTGCATTTTATCCTCATGGTAACCCGCGACGCGGAACTGTTTCTCGCTGACCGCGGAATGGAGCATGATCGTCTGATCAGGCCGGACCTCGGCGGAGAGATTGACCAACAGCGTTTCCAGACAGTATTTCCGCATCACGTCCACGCCCAGGGCATCGCAGGCCCAGTCCGCATAGCGGGTATTGTTCACATGCTGGTTCACGTCCAGGTCAAAGTACATGGGCACGCGGCGCATCACGTTTTCCTCGCCGTTCACCGTGTCCACCGTGGCGGGCAGGCCCATGGGCAAGGGCAGGTCAGAATTGTCCGGCAACACCCGCGCCACATCGCCGGGGGGCAGCATCCGCCGGTCGTTGATGTCCATCAGCGCCCACAGGGTGGCGGCATAGCCCAGCGCCTCGCCGCGTTCGTCCCGGAAGAAATAATAGCGGGGGAAGAACCAGCGGCGGTTGGCGGTGGGGAAGGTTTCGGCGGTGATGCGGTCGCCGATCCCGGGATATTTGTCCATGTGGATTTCGGCCCGGGTCAGCACCCACACCATGTTATTTTGAATCAGCGTGTTCCTGCCGCAGCCCAATAATTCTGAATGGGTGCCGGAAATCTCCTGCATGGTCTGCATGATGGCGCTGGGCCGCCACGTGCCCATGAAATCGCAGTCACAGCTGCGCAAGACAAATTCTTCCTGATAGGTTTTATACATCATAACCTCCGTTTGCTATTCGATTTTTTGATGGGGTACCGACTCTCTATGGCTTTCTCGGAAGGGGGTGCGGGGGAAACCGCTCTTTGGCCTGCAAAGAGCGGTTTCCCCCGTAAAATCAATCGTTCCCCCGTCGTTTCAGCCACACCATCAGCACGGCGATATCGGCGGGATTGACGCCGGGGATGCGGCTGGCCTGGCCCAAGGACACGGGCTGCTGAGCCTGGAGCTTTTCCCGGGCCTCCAGACGCAGGGCGTCGATGGACAGATAATCCGTATCGGCGGGAATCTTGGTTTCCTCCATGGCGCGGGTCTGGCGGATCTGCGCCATTTCCTTTTGCAGATACCCCTCGTACTTGATTTGAATCTCCGCCTGCTCCCGTGCGCCTTCGCAGTAATCCCAGCCCTCGGGCAGGGTCAGCTTCGCTTCGGGGTGGCGCAATTCCTTCGCCTTGCCCTCGTCGGTCAGGCGCCGGATCAGCTCTTCCGTTTCCCTTTGCTTCCGTTCCGTACGGCGCAGACGCTCGTCGGAAATCAGGCCGAAGTCCCGCGCCCGGAAGGTAAGACGCAGGTCCGCGTTGTCCTGCCGCAGGAACAAGCGGTGTTCCGCCCGGCTGGTCATCATGCGATAGGGCTCGTCAGTGCCCTTGGTGGTCAGATCGTCGGCCAGCACGCCGATATACGCCTGATCACGGGTGAGCAGGAAGGGCTCCTTCTCCTGGCAGTACAGGCCCGCGTTGATGGCAGCGTAAATGCCCTGAGCCGCCGCTTCCTCATAACCCGACGTACCGTTGATCTGCCCGGCCAGGTACAGGCCGGGGATGTGGCGCGCGCCCAAATGCGGGGTCAGGGCCAGCGGGTCGATGCAGTCATATTCGATAGCGTAAGCCAGGCGGGTCAGCACACAGTGCTCCAGGCCCGGAATCGTGCGGTACATGGCCCACTGCACGTCCTCCGGCATGGAGGAGCTCATGCCCTGCACGTACCATTCGGGGTAGCCGTCGCCCTCCGGCTCCAGGAAAATCTGGTGCCGGTCCTTATCGGCAAAGCGCATGATCTTGGTTTCGATGGAGGGGCAGTACCGGGCCCCGGTGCCGTTGATTTGGCCTGTGAACATCGGCGCGCGGTGGAGGTTTTCCCGGATGATGCGGTGGGTTTCCTCATTTGTCCAGGTGAGGTAGCAGTTGATTTTGTTGGTGGGCGGCGTGTCCGTTAGGAAAGAAAAGGGCGTCACCGGCTCGTCGCCGGGCTGCACGTCCATCTTATCAAAGTCAATGCTGTTCTCCGCCACCCGGGCGGGGGTGCCCGTCTTGAACCGGCGCAGGGAAAAGCCCAGGTCAGCAAGCGATTGGCTCAAATAGTTGGCGGGCATCAGGCCCTGGGGCCCGGCGTCCCACTCCGCTTCGCCGATGATGATGCGGGATTTCAAATACACGCCCGTGCACACCACCACCGCCCGGCAGGGAATCACGTCGCCTGTCAGGGTCTTGACCCCGGACACCTTGCCGTTCTGGGTCAAAATTTCTGCGGCTTCCCCCTGGCGGATGGTCAGGTGTTCCTGATTGAACAGGGTTTTCAGCATCCGCAGATGGTACGCCCGCTTGTCCGCCTGGATGCGCAGGGAATGCACCGCGGGCCCTTTGCCTCGATTCAGCATCCGGGATTGCAGCGTAATATCGTCCGCCGCCAGGCCCATTTCACCGCCCAGGGCGTCCACTTCCCGCACCAAATGGCCCTTGCCCGTGCCGCCGATGGAGGGATTGCAGGGCATCAAAGCAACCGATTCCAGATTCAGCGTCAATAATAATGTATCCAAGCCCATGCGCGCGCCGCACAGCGCCGCTTCGCAGCCCGCGTGCCCCGCGCCGATTACCACAATATCTGCCAAGGGTACCTCCTAAGTTTTTCTGGGGGAACCGCTCTTTGGAGACAAAAGAGAGCCTTCCCCTCGCAGGGGAAGGTGGCGCGCAGCGCCGGATGAGGCCAATCCCCCAGACCCCTTCCGAGAAAGCCATAGGGGGGATAACCGTCCCTGTCTCCGTGTGCCAGTTCCAGAATTAGAGCCACTGTATAAATGCCGTTTTATCGCTGCTGTTGTACCCGGCCCGGCGGTAAAAATCCAGAGTCGCTTCGTCCTTCGCGCCGGTGAGCAGCATGATTTTATAGCAGTTTTCCCGCTGCGCGATCTGCTTGGCAAAGTCCAGACATGCGCTGGCCAGGCCGCGCTTCCGGTAATCCGGGTGGGTGACCACGTTTTCAATCAGCGCGTAGGGCCGCGCGTTCCGGGTCAGGTTCAGAATCACCACGCACACGCAGGAGGAAACGATTTTGCCGTCCTCCTCACAGACGATCAGATGGTGATTTTGATCCCGCAAGATCCCCCGCCACACCGCCATCAAACGCTCATCCTGCTGCGGCACCTGTTTTTCATGCAGATGCAGATACAGATGAAGCAGCGGCAGCAGGTCACCTTCCTTCGCTTCCCGGATCATACGTGATACACCGCCCTTTCGCCGCCCACATAGGGCAGCCGGGAATAGGCGCACACCAGGTTCGCGCGGCCGATTTGCCGGATTTCGCCCCGGTACGGCACCGCCACAGGACGCAGGTGCATGCCGATCAAAGTGTCGCCAATGTCCAGCCCGGCATCGGCCTGGACGTTCATGACCAGGCAGGGCTCCTCCAGCAGCTTCCACGCCGCCGCGGGCACGCTGCCGCCCGCCTTGGGCTGAGGAATGGCGTTGACCCGCACATAGCGGCATTCCTTCGCGGCCTGCAGGGGCATCACCAGCGACCGGTTCAAGTGCTCACAGCACTGGAAAATGGGGATGAATTCCCGCTGACGGCACACGTTCAACACCGCCGCCGCCACCCATTCCCCGATCTCCGGGACGCTGGCCTTGCCGATCTGCCCGCCCGCGATTTCGCTGGTGGAGCAGCCGACCACGAGCTGCGCGCCGGACTGCAAGCTGCCCGCCTTCGCCAAGTCCAGAATCGCTTTTGTCACCTGAGCGCGGATGATTTGTTCGTCGGTCATCTTGGCCTATCCTTTCATCATAACTGATCCCCTCTGATGGCTTTCTTGGAGGGGGTGCAGGGGGAACCGTTCTTTGGCCTCCAAAGAACGGTTCCCCCTGCTTTCGTTATTTCCGTCTGAAAGCGTACATACCGATAGCAGCGGCGATGGCCAGGTTCAGGGAATCCACCTCGTCGCTGCTGGGGATGCGCACGGGCTGGCCCACGCGCTGAAATTCCGGGGGCAGCCCGCTGCCCTCGTTGCCGAAGATCAAGGCGCAAGGATGCGGCGCTGTTGTCGCCGCGTCGTCCATTTGCACGGAACCGTCCAGCATGAAAGGATACGCCGCGTGGTTTGCAAATTCCTGCCGGTAGGGTGAAAAGTCGTCGTACTCCATGACCCGCAGGGAGAAGATGGCGCCCATGCTGGCGCGGACGACCTTGGGGTCGTACATGTCGGCAGCGGGGCGGATGACGGCGATGTCGTGATAGCCAAAGCCCAAGGCGGTCCGCAGGATCGTGCCAAGGTTGCCCTGGTCGGAAATGTGGTGGAGCGCTACGTGATCGCCCAACCCGTCCAAAGGCCGGGGCCGCTTTTCAAACACCACCGCCGCGAAGCAGTTGTCCTTCCCCGAAACCCGGGCCAGAGCTTTGTCGGCGATTTCCACGCGAACCCGGTGTTCTTCCGCCAGGGCGGTCAGCTTCTTCACGCCCTCACTGTCCTGCCCCTTGCTGGATATGAGCAGACGCCGGGCAATTTCAGGCCGCTTGGTCATACATTCCAGCGACGGAAACAGCCCCGGCGCGTAGGAGTAGTCCAGGTCCCGGCGGTACGCTTCCAATGACGGCATGGTGTTCTCCTTCTATATAATCAATATTGAAAAGAAATCTGCGCTGTCATCCCGAGCGGAGGTGAGCAGGAGGCGAACCGCAGTCGAGGGATCTTGGAAAAGCATGATCAACAAGATCCCCAGCTTACAGGTCCCTCCACTCCGTTCCGCTCTCGCTTCACTTCGGTCGGGATGACAAAAGGAGGTCATTTTAAAAAGATACGAATCAAATTTAGTTTCTTATTATCATACGGCGGATAGCGCATACTCAAATCCAGCCAGTTGCCCTTCACCACCACGGATTTTTCGTGGGTGAAGGTGTCGAAGGAATACTTGCCGTGGTAGTGGCCCATGCCGCTCTGGCCCACGCCGCCGAAGGGCAGGCGGTTGCTGGCCAGGTGGATGACGGTATCGTTGACACAACCGCCGCCAAAGGGCACCCCTTGCAGAATCTTTTCCCGGTTCCGGGCGCTGCGGGTAAAGAGATACAGGGCCAGGGGTTTTTCCCGGCTGTTGATCGCCGGGATGATTTCGTCGATCTCCTTGAAGGGGATCACCGGCAGCACCGGGCCGAAGATTTCCTCCTGCATGATGGGAGACTCCCAGGTGATGTCCGTCAGGATGGTGGGCTCAATACGCTGTCCATCGCCCTTTCCACCGCAGTAAATCTTTTCTCCCGCCATCAGGCTCATGACCCGGTTGTAGTGCTTTTCGTTGATCATCTTGGGCCATTGCAGGCCGTTCAGCGCTTCGCCGTAGAATTCCTCCCACGCGGCGCGGATATGGGACAGCAGCTTGTCCTTCACCTTTTCCTGCACCAGCAGGTAATCCGGGGCTACGCAGGTCTGGCCGGAGTTGATGCCTTTCCCAAACGCGATACGCCGGGCGGCTACGGGAATATCCGCCGTAGCGTCCACGATGCAGGGGCTTTTGCCGCCCAGCTCCAGGGTGACGGGGGTCACGTACCGGGCGGCTTTTTCCAGCACCATCTTGCCCACGTTCACGCCGCCGGTAAAGAAGATGTAGTCGAACCGCTCCTCCAGCAGCGCCTGGTTTTCTGTTCTACCGCCCAGAATCACCGTCGCCTGTTCCGGCGGGAAGCAGGCCGACACCAGGCTTTCAATCGCCTGGGCGGTGGCGGGGGCGTAGGCGCTGGGCTTTACGATCGCGTGGTTGCCCGCCGCCAGCGCGCCCACCAGCGGGTTCATGGTGAGCTGGAAGGGATAGTTCCAGGGGGCCATCACCAGCACCACGCCGTAGGGCTCCTTCAGGATGTAGCTTCGGCTGGGAAACTGGGCCAGGGGCGTGTGCACCCGCTTCGGCCGTGCCCAGCGCTTCAGGTGGTTGATGATGAAGGAGATTTCGCTCAGCACCATGCCGATTTCGGTCATGTACGCTTCCTCGGGCCGCTTGCCCAAGTCGGCTTGCAAAGCGTCGCAGATCAGGTTTTCCCGCTGACGGATGGTGGCATGGAGCGTGTCCAGCTGGTCAATGCGTTCCTCCACATGCCGGGGGCCGGCGGTCAGCAGCGCCGTCCGCTGCATCTCTACCAATTCATGGATGGTCATGGAGCATATCCTCCAACAGCCGCTTGGCCATTTCCTTGCCCCTTGGTCCCACCTCGCCCACCGGCCCCACGCAGGAAGGACAGCCGTTGGGGCAGTCGCAGTCGTTGACCAGGGTCAGGGCGTGGGTGAACAGAATGTCCCGCATCCGGAAGGCCTTCTCCGCCAGGCCTACGCCGCCGGGACAGTTGTCGTACAGGATCAGCGTCGGCTTTTCCGTCCAGGTGCATTTCACCTGATAGCTGACGGCAATGTCCCGGGGGGAGCACATGAGGTACAGCGGGGCCAGGATGCGCAAAAGATTCGCGATGCCCAGCATCCCAGACTGCAAATCGTCCTTGTCGTACTTTGCGGCGATATGATCCGGCACCATGCGCCAGGCGGCGGTGGTGTGCATTTCGGTTTCCGGCAGGCGCACCGGGCCAAAGCCCACGTTTTCGTTGTTGTCAAAGCGCATCTTCTTGAAGATTTTCACCAGCGCCACCACCTTCACCTCGCCCAGCGCCGCGTTGTCTTCTTCCTTTTCCACGTCCAGCAGCGTCAGGCTCACGTTCAGGTCGGCGTCGGTGTAATAGTCCACCGTCACCTTGCGGATGAAGGCCTTGCAGGCGTCAAAGTCCAGCTTGTCCACCTGATAGGTCTGGCCCTCATGCATGTAAATGGCGTTGGGATGCAGCAGCATCGGGGCGGTGAAGCGGTCCATTTCGCCCACGATGCGGGGATGGGCCGGGTCGGTGATGTCGTTGATGAGGAAGTTTTCCGTCATGGCCGTGCGCAGGCTCATTTCGCTGGCGGGGAAATCCTCCGCCATCCAGTGGTAGGTGTCCCCCACCCGGTGCAGGATATTGCTTTCCTCCAGGTATTCCAACATTTCCTCCCCACCTGCGGCGTTGCCCAGGGTTTCGCCCGCTTTGAATGGCAGCTCGTAGGCCGCGCACTTAAAGTGGCTCAGCAGGATATACAGGTTATCCGGGTTCAGCAGGGCGTTCTCGGCGGGCTGGGTGAAGAAGTAATCGGGGTGGGTGACGATGAACTGGTCCAGGGCGTTAGAGGACGCCACCATGAACGTGGCGCTGACCCCATGCCGCCGGCCGGCGCGGCCCGACTGCTGCCAGGTGCTGGCGATGGTGCCGGGATAGCCGCAGAGGACGCAGGCTTCCAGCGCGCCTATGTCGATGCCCAGCTCCAGCGCGTTGGTGCTGACCACCGCCTGGATGTTGCCGTTGCGCAGACCCTGTTCGATCTCCCGGCGTTCGGAGGGCAGATAGCCGCCCCGGTAGCCCCGCACCTTGCCGCTGTTGCCGATGGGATCGGAGACCAGTTCTTTGAGTTGCCGGGTCATCACTTCCACCTGCAGGCGGCTCTTGGCAAACACGATGCTCTGCACGCCGTTATTCACCAGCATGGAGGCGATTTTCCGCGTTTCGGGCAGCACGCCCTTGCGGATGCCCAGCTGGCGGTTCACCACCGGGGGATTATAAAAGATATAGTGCTTCTCTCCCGCGGGCGCGCCGTTGTTGTCGATCAGGCGCACAGGGCGGCCGATCAGCGTTTCGGCCAATTCCTGGGGGTTCTGAATCGTGGCGCTGCACAGGATGAACTGGGGATGGCTGCCGTAAAAATCGCACAGGCGCAGGAGCCGCCGGAGGACGTTGGCCAGGTTGCTGCCGAACACACCCCGGTAGGTGTGGATTTCATCGACGACGATGTACTTTAAATTTTCAAACAGCTTCACCCATTTGGTATGCTGGGGCAGGATGCCGCTGTGGAGCATATCGGGATTGGTGACCACCACGTGCCCGGCCTGGCGCACGGCGCGGCGGGCGGCGGCGGGAGTGTCACCGTCGTAGGTGAAGGTTTTGATGTCCACGTCCAGGAGCTCGATCAGCTCGTACAGCTCCGCCACCTGATCGGCGGACAAGGCTTTCGTGGGGAACAGATACAGCGCCCGGGCATCCGGGTTCTTTAAGATTTCGGCCAGCACGGGCAGGTTATAGCACAGGGTTTTGCCGGAGGCGGTGGGCGTCACCACCACGTAATCCACGCCCTGCTGGGACGCGGCGAAGCATTCCGCCTGGTGGGTATAAAGCTGCTGCACGCCGTGCTTTGCCAGCGCGGCGGGCAGCCTGGGGTCGATGCCCTCCGGCCAGGGAATATACCGCGCGGCCCGGGGCGGCACCGTGCGCCACGCCGTCACGTTTTCCATAAAGTACGGGTCTGCTTTCAGTTTTTCCAATAGCTGCGGCAAGTTCACGGCTGCCACCTCCTTTTCGCTGCAACAGTTTTATTATACCTTTATTCGCTCCCGATTGCAACAAAAACCGCCAGAGAATCCGCCTTGTCCTGATCGCTGCCAAAAACATTCATCTTCTAAAACACTCACAATCATACTGCAGAGGTTAAAGACGAAGCGAGGGCCTATGCGGCCCTCGTGCACCTGCACCAGGAGATTTCATCTCCTGGACCTCAATAGCGGATATAACTTGACTGAATAAATCAGCATGGTTCCCGCTGAGACTTGTAGGGACGCGCAAGTTTGGCTTGGTACCGTGGTGCTTCTGGCCCGGCGACGAAGCCGCCAACCCGGATGCTTTGCATCCGGGAAAACCGGGGAATCATCCGTAGGGGAAAGTTCACTTTCCCCCTCGGATGTTCCCTGGTTTTCTTGGGCCAGAAGCCTTCAAACTTTCCGTCACCCCAGCGTAACAGGCGGAGTTTGTCTGCTTATTCCAACAACGTAATATCGCCAGTTGCGGGTCCAGGGGGATCATCCCCCTGGTTGGGGTCTGGGGCGAACAGCCCCAGTGTTTCCTCTCTGCTGGATTTGAAATTCACCCTTGAGAGTGAGTTTTCCTTTCCCATCGGTTTACCGGGCGGAAGAAAAAATCCCTGCATGAATCAAGCAAAAACCGGTCCTTGCAAGAAACACGCAGGGGGTGAACTATTGTTTTTTCCGAATCAGGCGGTTCAAAAAAGCAGGAAAGAATCAGAAATTCAGCTTGGCGACGGGGGTGGTGCTGACAGCAACGATATTGCCGCCGCGGGCGATATTGAGCACGAGCGCGACCGAGGCGATGTTGGAAATAAAGTTGGAGCCGCCGTAGCTCAGGAACGGCAAAGGAATACCGGTAATGGGCATGATGCCCATGCACATGGCGATGTTCTGGAACACGTGGAACAAAAGCATTGACACCACGCCGATAATGACCAGCTGGCAGAACTTGTCCCGCGTGAACCGGGCGATCCAAGTCATGCGCAGGATAATGAACAGATAGGTCACCAGCAGGGCGGCGCAGCCCACAAAGCCGAAGCTCTCCCCCACCACAGTGAAAATGGCGTCCGTGGAGCTTTCGGGCACATAGCCCAGGGTGGTCCAGGAGCCGGGCAGGAAGGTGCCCTGGCCGGTCAATTGGCCCGCGCCGATGGCTTTCTGGGACATGAGGATCTGATAGCCGCCGGACTGTTCATACTTCTGCGGGTCCAGGAAGGCCAGCAGGCGCAGGATACGGTAATCCGTGGTTTCAGACAGCATTCCGTAGGCCACCAGCGCGCCTACGCCGATCACCGCCAGCAGGGCAAACGCGATGATGATGCGCAGGTCCACCCCGGCGAAATAAATCATGATCATAAACATGAACGCAATCACGATGACCGTGCCCGTTTCGCCCTGGGCCAGCACCGTCAGCGACGGCAGACCCACGATGATCATGATGCTCATGAAGTCCTTGAATTTGCTCATAGGCTTTTCCGACCGGGCCAGCTGCCTCGCCAGCATCAGCAGGATGGACAGCTTGGAAAACTCGCTGACCTGAATGGAACGGCCCAGAATGTCTGACCTCAGCCAGCCCCTCAGGCCGTTGCTCACCTGGCCCAGCACCAGCGTTACCAGCAGCAGCGCCAGCACGCCGTAATACACCAGCCGAACGCGGGCTTTGATGAATTCCGTGGGAATGGCCACGATCACGCCCACGATAATGGGCGACACCAGGATAAAGATGGACTGCCACATGCTGGAGCGGTTGTTCAGAATTTTATTGAGCAGCGGCAGCCCCTCGCTCTGGGACGGCACATAACGCGCCATGGCGATGCACAGCAGGCCGAAAATGCTCAGGCCGTACACGGCAATCACCAGCGGCCAGTCGAACCGGCCCTCCCGGGTGCCCCGGGTTTCCATCATCATATCAGGCTTCACCTCCACGGTTAAAGAAGCGCAGCATGGCGCTGGGTGCGTATTCAGGCAGAGGCGCGTCCGCTCCCAGCAGCCGGGCGGCGATCACTTCAATGGCGCTGGCCACCTTTTTGTCGCCGCAGTCCAGCGCCGTTTCATGGCGCAAAAGCGCCTTGTAAATCTTTGGGCTTTCGGGAATTACGCCCATCAGCGGCATATCCAGGGCCAACGCGATTTGATCAGGCGGAGCGATGAGCCCGCGCCGCACCCACATAGGCCGCACACGGTTGAGCACCAGTGAAGGCCGCGGCTCTTCCCGCTGCGACAGCAGAGCGGCCAGGCGCTCTGCGTCCCGGATGCACACATCGTCCGGGGTGGCGATGATCACGGGCTCCGCCGTTTCGCCCAGCAGGTTTTTCAGCCCCTTTCCAATGCCTGCCGGTGCGTCCAGCAGCAGGATGTCCGAGGCTTCCGCCAGGTCGGTAATGATTCTATCCATGGCTTTGCGTTTCACGTCCGAGGGAGTCATCATCTGCGGCGCGGCCAGCAATGTCAGGTTCGGCAGCGCGGGGTGGGGCAGCAGCGCTTCCTTCAATTCGCAGTTCTTGTCCGCCACGTCTCCCAGGTCATACACCACCCGATCCTGCACGTTCAGCATCAGGTCGGCGCAGCGCTGACCGATGTCGCCGTCCAGCAGCGTTACCTGTTTTCCCATCCGGGCGTAATATACCGCCAGCGACGAGGACAGCGTGCTCTTCCCCACGCCGCCTTTGCCGGACATGATCGAATAGATGCGGCCCACTTTGCTCACCTCACTCATACAGAAAAAATGAAAGGAGAGTTCAGAGTACAGAGTGCAGAGTGCAGAGTGCAGTTGATACAACTGGTACTTTTTGTCGATTCATACAATTGGCCTGCCAATCTATCTGAGCTCTGTACTCTGAACTCTGTTCTCTGAAAAATCACGGCGCCAGCTGGTTCCCGCCGGGCAGGGCGATCGTGACATCCTTCTTGGCCTTTTCATCCAGGTAGTAGCCAATGAAGTCACGGTTCGCGTCAACCGTGTAGCTGCCGGAGAAACCGTTGGGGACAAAGGAAACGACGGCGATTTCCGGGTCGTCCTTGGGGCAGAGGGAAATGAACCAGCCATTGTTTTCTAGGTCGATACGCACCTTGCCGATCGTCATCTGGGAGGTTCCGGTCTTTCCGACCATGACCTCTTCTGCGTTGTATTTCCAGTTGCGGAAACGGCGCACAGCGGTACCGGCTTCGTCCACCACGCCCTTTAGTCCGTCCAGAATGTAGGGCAGATATTCCCGGGCGCTTTCCAGGGTATTGAACACAGTGGCGTGGCGCTGGGACAGGATTTCACCCTCGGGAGAAATGATGGAATCCACGATATTCGGGTTCCAGACTGTGAGCGAATTGCTCAGTGCGCCGGCGTAGCGCACCACGGAGATGGGCGTCAGCAGCGTGATGGACTGGCCCACGCCCATCTGAATTTCCTGGCCGCCGCCCCATTTAATGGTGTTCAGATAGTTCCACATGTCGCCCATCAGGGCCTGCTGCATCACCATCGTGCGGGTCATGCCCAGCTCGGTCATAAAGATGGGGCGGGCGGCGGAAACCCACTGGTCCTGAGCGGTGTTGATGGCCATATCCATCAGCTTCTTGATGCACTTGTTCAGGCGGGCTTCATCGTAGCTGATGCCGTAGCTGGCGGCGTAGTTGTTGATGTGCTTTTTCAGTGACGCGGCCACCAGGATGGGCGTGGAGGTCATCTGCTCCTCCAGGCTGACGGTGGGGTCGTACAGATTGGTCTGGTTGCCCACAATGGGGCGCAGCTCACCGGGCAGGTCGATGCCGGTCTTGCTGGTCAGGCCCATCTGGGCGGCGTACTTGTACAAAAGCTCCTGCCCCGGATAGTTGTCAAAGAGGCGGGAAGCTACGGTGTAGAAGAAGAAGTTGCAGGATTTGGTCAGCCCGCCCGCGATGTTCAGATCGTGGTGATCCTCAGGGTGGTTGGTCCAGCAGCGGGGCATGTCGGCCTTCACCTTGGTGTAGCGGTCAAAGCCGCCGCCGTCGCTGATGAGGGTTTCGGGGGTGATGACCTTGTTGGTCAGCCCCGCCAGGCCGGTGCACATTTTGAAAATGGAGCCGGGCTCGGCGCGGGTCTGGATGGCGTAGTTCATCAGCAGGCCCCGCTCGTCCTGCACGATTTCCAGGGCGGCGTCGCCGCCCCGGGCCATGGCGTTCAGGTCGTAATTGGGATACTGGGCCAGAGCCAGGATGTTGCCGTTGTGCACATCCATCACGATCAGCACGCCGGTGGTGGCCAGGCGGATGGGGAATTCCTCCCAGTCGCGGACAGCGATCTTGTCCTTATAGGTTTCCAGCCAGCTGGATTCGCGCATCCGTTGTTCCTGAATATCCCGGGAGGAGTTCACGTTGTCGCGGATAAAGCGCTCCGCCGCGGCCTGGTACTGGGCGTTGATGGTGAGCTTGACGGTGTTGCCGTCCTGGGGCGGGATGTAATCCAGCTCGCGCGTCACCTTGCCCTGGGGGTCCACCTCCACGACGCGCGCGCCCTGACGGTCGGTGATGTTGGCGGTAAGCCAGTTTTCCATGCTGTTCTCGATACCCGCCTGGCCGATGTAGTCGTTCATGGCGTAGCCCGCGGGCTTGAGCTCGTTGAAATAATACTCGGCGTCCTGAATTTTGCCGGTATAGCCGATGACCGTGGCGGCCAGGGAGCCGTTGGGGTACACGCGCTTGTCGCCCATGGTGACGCCCACCCAGGGCATGGACATGCTGCGGCCCTCGATTTCGCTGACCGTCTCATAGCTCACGTCCTCGGCGAAGGGTACGGGCAGGGACAGGAACGCGTTGTCCTGCATAGTGGCATTGATGGCGATGACCTTGAGCACGTCCTCCTCGCTCACCCGGGTGTATTCGGCCACCCGGTCCAGGTCGATGCGGGCCAGATCCAGGGTGCCGGGATTGCCCGGTTCCTTGGAGCCGGGCACGATCAGGTCGTCCGTTTCCATGACGACGGAGTTGCCGTTTGCGTCCAGGGCCAGCAGGTAGGTGCCGTCGCACAGCGCGGTAAAGCCGAAGCGCCTGCGCAGGGTGTTAAAGCTCTCCTCGGGGCTGGGCTTCCGGCTGCCCATATAGTTGTTGGAATAAAAGTAATTGCGGCGGGTTTCCCAGGCCGTGTCCGAAATGCCGGAGCCGAAATTGAACTCCCACGCTTTGGTCTCCTCATTGCGGATGAGGGGCGAGGTGACGGACACTGTGCCGCCGTATTTTTCCACGATCTGGATCGCTTCCAGCAATTGCTTGGTAGGATAGTCCCAGTCTTCGTTTTCCCGATAGAACGTCACGTTATAGGCTTTTTCGCTCTTGGCCAGCACGACGGAGTTCACGTCGGTAATCATGCCGCGGCTGCCCTTTACAGCGATTTTCTTGATACTCTGGTTGGATGTGGCCTGGGCATACTGCTCGCCGTTTTCAATCTGCAATCGGAACAGGCCGAAAAACAGCACGCCGAACATGGCCGCCACCCCGGTCAGGAATACGATAAACCGGACATTCAGCTTGGCGTCCTTGCCGCGATCCCTGCGGCTTTTGCGAAATTCGTCACTCACGCTCCTTCACCTCCCTGCACCCGCTTCGCGCGGGGATACATGCCCAGCAGCTTGCGGCACGGCAGCATCAGCGCCGCCGCCAGCCCCATCGTATACAAAATGGAGCCCGCCAGGCGATACACATGGATCAGCGTCACTTCTTCGCCGATCAGGTACATATAAGCGATCAAAACCAGGTTAAGGAAAAAATCCATCTCCCCCGCGCACAGGGGAATGCGAATCACCGGGGGCAAATCGGCGTCCCGGTATCGCAGCATAAAGGAATACCACCAGTGCTTCCTGCCCTGTCCCTGGCTGATGCGCACCTGCCGCCGCTCGTAGGCCAGCCTGCGCTGCTCCAGCTGCCGGTCGGTCATATCGGCGAACGTCTGGGCGCAAAGCATGGTAATGGCGGGATAGGCGATCACGTACAGCGAGGGCACGTTGGAATTGGACAGCATACATTCCATCATCATGCCGATGATGCAGGAGGCGCAGAAGGCGTATTTCTTGCCGCAGGTGACCACGATGACAGCCAGAACGGCAAAAATCACGCTGCCCACCACGCTTCGCACCGTAAAATACCGCATCACGCACACCTGCACCAGGTATGCCGCCACCGTCAGCAGCAGCACCTTCAGCGCCCGTTTCAAAGGCTTCACTCGTCATCCTCCACTGTCATCGCGCCGGGGTCCGGGGTAGGCACCGGAGTCGGCGTGGGGGTAAACGTGGGCCGCGGCGTGGGCGTAGGCGTTTCGCCAAACGCGTTGGGCGCCACGTATTCCAGATTGGGCGGCAGCGCGGTGGCGTGCGGATCGGGCGTGGCCGTCATCCGGGGTGTGGGCGAAGGCGTGGCGTTGGTTTCGGGCGCCGCGGTGGCGCTGCCCGGCGCGCTTGTGCCCGCATACATGAAGTCGCTCAGCCCTTCCATCTGGAAGGAGGGTACGGGCCGGGCCGTGACCAGCGGCTCCAGCCGGATATTCTGGGAGGTGGTCACGCGCTCCTGCGCGTTTTCAGCGTAGGAGGGCCGGTAGCGGTATACCGTCACGTATTCCAGATGCTGGAAATCCACCACTGGCTCCAGCACCACGTAGGATTTGTTTTCCTCCATGCCGCGGGTGCTTTCCCGGATGTACCCGATGGGGATGCCCTTGGGGAACTCCAGGCCCACGCCGGAGGTGACCACCACGTCGCCGGGGCGGGGCAGGGAATTGTCGGGCAGATAATACATACGGCACATAGGTTCGCCGTTGGTGCCCAGGGTGCCCTTCACGCTGCCCTGGTCGCGGCTGGACTGGACGAGCCCGGCCACAGTGCAGTCGCTGTCGATGATGCAGCGCACGTCGCACTGATGGGGCTTCACATTGTACGTCACGCCCACCAGACCGCCCGCTGACACCACGGCCATGTAGTCCGCCACGCCGTTCTCGCTGCCCACGTTCAGGGTCAGGGTGGAAAAGTAGTTGTTGCCCACCGTGCCGATCACTGTAGCCGCGATGGGGTCCATGGCCGCGTGGCTGGGCTGCTGCTGCTCATAGAGCTGGTTGTTGAGCTCCTCGATTTCGCGCCGCAGCTCCTCCATCATCGCCACGTCGGTGGCGTAGTCGTCCAGCTTGGCGCGGAGCTGCTCGTATTCATATTCAATGTTCCCGCGGATTTTCAGCATCCGCAGGTAATCCGCCACGTTGCCCGTGACCGTGGAAAAGAAGGACTGGATGGGCGACACCACAGCGGTCACGATCTTCTGCGGCACGGCCAGGATGGGCAGCTTGACAAAATTGGACACCACCATTACCGCCGCCATCAGGAACAGACCGCCGCAGATCAGGATGATCATCATCATCCGAAAAAAGCTCTGACGCTCCTCCTCCGGTGTCTTTTTCTTTTTACTTTTCTTGCCTTTTTTCCCTTTTTTCGGGGCTTTCTTGGCGTTCTTCCCGGTTTTACCGTCCTTTTTTTCGGCGGCTTCAGTGGGGTTTCCCGCGGCGGCGGGCGTATTCCTGCGGTTCAGCGCGCCGCTTTCCACCCGGATCGCCTCGCGCGGCTCGTCCTCCGGGTCTTTTTCGGCCCGCGTCTGCACGACGCTCTCCCGCACATTCTCCGGTTTTATGTTCGTATCCGCTGTTTCCTCGGGCTGAGGGTTCTTTGGCGCTTCCGCCGTTTCCGGTTCGCTTTCCTGACGCTCCTGTGTCAGCGGTTCATCCGGCGCAGGCGCTTCGGGAAGCTCCTTCGGCGCTTCCGGCAGTGGAATGTCCTCCCCAGCGCCGCCGCGTTCCGCTTCAGGAGCAGGCCGCTTCCAGGAGGACATATCTTCCCCCTCGCTTCGCCGCGCCCAGATCGGGCGGCGCTCCTCCGCGTCGTTGGCATAGTTTCCCAAATCCATGGGATTCAAGCCGCTGCCTTCGGAAAATTCATGGTTCCGATTTCTTGCCATGCCAATATAAACTCCTGCTCACGTTTTGAAAATCATTCTTCTCCCTCTTCCCGCAGGAAGCTGGATTTGCCGATGCGGTGCAGCAGCTCGAACTGATCCGCCAGATGCCCCGCGCCGATCACCGCGCAGCTCATTGGGTCGCGGGCCAGCAGCACGGGCATGTCCAGTTCGGACGCGATATACTGATCCAGGGCAAACAGCTGCGCCCCGCCGCCCGTCAGGTGGATGCCGGACTTGAGCACGTCCCCGGCCAACTCCGGCGGCGTGCGCTCCAGCACGTGCTGGATGGCGGCCAGAATGGCCTCGCAAGGCGCGCTGAGCGCTTCGTATACCTGGGTGGAGGAAATTTCTGCGGTCTGGGGCAGATTGGTGATCATGTCCCGCCCGCGCACCAGCACCCGGCGCTCCTCCTTCATCGGCAGGGCCGAGCCCAGCGCCATCTTCACATCCTCGGCGGTCCTCTCGCCGATGAGCATATTAAATTCCCGTTTCACATAGGCGATGATGGCTTCATCCATCTTCACCCCGCCCATACGGATAGAGCGGGAAACCACGATGCCGCCCAGGCTGATCACCGCGGCCTCCGTGGTGCCGCCGCCAATATCCACCACCATGGAGCCCACCGGCTCAAACACCGGCAGCCCGGAACCGACCGCGGAGGCGAACGGCTTTTCCACCAGGTGCAGCTGGTTTTCGCGGATGCCGGCGTACACCGCCGCTTTGCGCACCGCCCGACGCTCAATGGGCGACACGCGGCAGGGAATCGTCATGATCGCCCGGGGCTTCACCAGCCTGGACACGCCAATGGCCTTGCGCACAAAAAACTGCAGCATGGCCTGGGTCATATCAAAATCCCGGATCATGCCATCCGACAGCGGCCACACCGCCGTTACATCCGCCGACGTGCGTCCCAGCATCACCCGCGCTTCTTCGCCAATGGCGCGCACCGTGTGGCGGCCTTCCCGATCCGCCACCAGCAGCGATGGTTCGTTGATCACGATGCCCTTCTTCTTCACGTAGATCTGTGTGTTCGCCGTTCCCAGGTCAATTCCAATATCAGGCGCGACAATGGCCATCTATCATCATCCGTCCATTTCTGTATTTGTATTTTCCGGGGGAAACCGCTCTTTGGAGACCAAAGAGCGGTTTCCCCCGGACCCCCTTCCGAGAAAGTCATAAGGGATGAAATGTATCTCTGGCCTCATAATAAACGATGTTATACCTTACGGAATATCCGCTCCCGCCGCTTTCAGGATCTCCCGCACCAGCGCCATGGGCAGGCCGATGACGTTGGAATAGCTGCCCTCGATACTGCGTACGAACATGCCTGCCCGGCCCTGTACGGCGTAAGCCCCCGCCTTGTCCATGGGTTCTCCTGTAGCAATGTACCAGTCAATCGCTTCTTCACTGAGGGATACGAACGCCACTTGGGAAGCGTCCACGTTCACATTTTCGCTGCCATCCTCGCCGATCACGCACACCCCGGTATATACCGTATGCGTATTCCCGGATAAATGCCGCAGCATCTCCCGTGCGTCCTGCTCGTCCCTGGGCTTCCCCAGCACACGCCCATCCTGGTACACGATTGTATCCGCCGCCAGCACCATCCTTCCCGGATGCTGCTTCGCCACGGCCCGGGCCTTGCGCCGGGCGTTTTCCATCACCAGCGCGTCCGGTTCGCCCGTCTTGATTTCCTCCGCGTCGGCGCAGATCACCTCAAACGGCAGTCCGGTATATGCCATCAGTTCCCGCCGCCGGGGCGACGCGGACGCCAATATCAACGGTTGCTTCATGCTTTTTCTTCCTTCTTCGCGCCTTTCGTTCTTTTCTCCGTCCCGTTTTTTGGTACACGAAAAACGCGCCCCTTATTATAACATAATCAAGGGGCGCAAGTACAGTCTTTTTCATCTGCCCGAAACAATTTTGTAAAAATGTCATAATTTTTTCGGCAGGGAAAAAATAACAATTACATTTTTCTCAGCCGTTCCCGAAAAATACCGACACCGTGCAGTTGTGCACCTCCAGGAACATGCCGGGGAACACGCTGCAATCGTATTCCTGCCAAGCGAAATCGTTCTCACAGACCGTGCCCTCGTGCTCCCAGCCGCCCTCCGGCACGGGAAAGAAGTTGATCAGCTCCGTGCTGTCCGCGTCGCCGAACAGATTGGACACCGCCGCGTAGCTGTTTGCGCTGCCGGGCAGGGGACGGATCATGAGGGTAAAGTAATTGACCACATTCGGAATCTGCATGTCGCAGTAAAAGCGGCCCGAGCCCTCGAAGATCGTTTCATTTTCCTCATAATCTCCGGGATACTGGGGCAGCAGCATCGGCTCACGGCCTTTCACCAAGGGGTGAAGCTCCCCTTCTCCCTGCACGGTCACCTGTTCGCCTTCCTGCAAAAAGAAAGCATAGGTGGTTTCCTTTGGCATTTCCTCATAAACTTCATATTCCACCACCGTGCCGTCGGGCTTTTTCAGCGTCAGCAGCCCTTCCTGACCGGCTTGCAGGGCATAGTACCACAGCCCCTGTTCGGCCTTGGTCGCCGTCCAGGTGCCGTTCACGTTCCGGACGATGCCCCGGGCATTGTCCATGTCGGCGTACAGCAGCGCTTCGCACTTGTCTTTTTCATAATAGAAATTGCCACAGTCCTGGTTGCGCAGCTGCCAATAGGAAACGCCGTTCCGTTCCACTTCCCCGATAATTTCCGCCAGGCGGCGGTCAGTGTATGTTTCGCCCTCCTGCCAGGTGTCCCCAGGGAAAGAGACGGTTGAAACAAGGGTGTCGATCTCATTGTCCGGGTCAATGTCGTTTTTCGGCAGCAGGGCAAAGCCCTGAGCCGCAGGACCGCGAACGTTGGCTGAGAACGCGGTCAGCGTGATCTGGGAAGCGGGCGCCATGGCCGTCACATGCCAGCCGCTGGCCGCGTCGCCATAGAGGATCTGGTATTTGTCCTTCATCTCCCCCACCACGGTCACGGAAGCGCCTGCAGGAATCGTGGCGTCGTCCAGCTTTAAATCCGTTTTCGCCTTGCCCGTGCGCAGGTTCACCTTTGCCTGCCAGGGCTGGATGAACACAGTCACATCCTCCAGCCGCGCATAGCCGCTGATATCCGCCTGCCATACCCATTCATTCTTCATGTCAGACGGCACGCCGAAGCTCTCCACCGTGGCCCAGCCCTTGGTTTTGGAGCAGTCGATGACCCTGACCGACGCGCCGGGATACATTTTTGCCCGAACCTTCGTCAGTTCCTGATCCTCATAAATCGGCACGTACCCGCCGCCATCCGCCGGGAACAGGTAAGCGTCCTTCACTTCCATCCAGGAATGCTGAATACGCGCCGCGCGGATATAGCCCACCACCCTGTCGCTGTTCGCCACCAGCCGCCAGTCGTCGCCTATATCGCCCAGCACATACAACTCGTTGCTTCCCGCCTGGCCCACCACCTCCGCGCCGTTCCGGGGCTCAGAAAGCAGGTTGGTGCTTTTGCGGGCGTACGCCTTATAAAACAGCTGCGGGGCTTCAAAATTCACGTTCATGGGCATCAGGTAGTCCTTCAGCATCCAGCCCGTCAGCTCCGCTCCGCCGTCAAAGGCAGCGATCATATCCACCCGCGCCCATTCCCGGCCGTCGCTGTCCCTCTCCGTGTTTCGACTCACGACATACACCGGCGTCCCGCTGTAAAAGCGGCCCAGGGATTTGGCGTCCGTATCCGGCTTTTCTCGCAGGTTCAGCCGGTCCCCCAGCTTCGGGTTCGCCACCACCGCCAGGTATCCCGTCGTGTCCGCATCCCAGCCGTATTCCGAAAACCTGTCCGCCAGCGCCGTGGGTATGGACGAAATCATCAGGCAGACGACCAGCAGGCAGATCATTTTTTTCTTCATTAAAACCCCTCCTTTGTGCCTTCATCCAATTCATCTTCTATGTACTTAGCAGTCATGTTGTAAAGAGGAGATACGAGGCGAGGGCCTGTGCAGCCCTCGTGCACCTGCACCAGGAGATTTCATCTCCTGGACCTCAATAGCGGAAGCAGCTTGATTTGGCAAAATCAACTTGGTTCCCGCAGATGCTTGGAGGAACGCGGAAGTCTGGCTTGGTGCTGTTGTGCTTCTGGCCCGGCGGCTAAGCCGCCAACCCGGATGCTTTGCATCCGGGGAAAGCCAGGGAATCATCCGTAGGGGAAAATGTATTTTCCCCCTCGGATGTTCCCGGGCTTTCTTGGGCC
>ONRC01000061.1 GCA_900320085.1 uncultured Eubacteriales bacterium | reverse complement strand
ATCAAGAGCTGAACGGCAGAACCTGCCGTTCAGCCCCATCCAATCCTGGTCGTATCACGGAAGACCGACATTTACAGAAAAGATTTCACAGTGCCCAAAGAATAGCATTCAATAAGACTTTTAGTAAACCGACGGCTTTAGCACTGATTCACTCCCAGGGTTCAGAACCTCTTTCTTCAATTCAATGTGAAGATACTGAGTTTTATGTATTGGGAATAGATGATGATCCCCAACAAGTGGTGTTAATCGGTTTACCATATGGTTACTTATTCCGCATAGAAATAGCTGTTCCTATTGGTGCTGCTTTATCAGATCCAGTTATACCACAGGTTCAGTCTTTTATTGAAACTCTAATCTCAGAATTCTAATCTTTTTACTGATATGCGGTTTTCTTTACATTATTAATTTTCGCATATATACTGGTGAATATTCATGGGGAAGAATCTATGAGCCTGTTTTCTATCGGTGACTTGCACCTGCATTTCCAGTCCGAGCTGAAAGCCCACGGCCAGCTGACCGCGCCGGTGTGGAAAAACCACGAGGAACGGTTCCTGAACAACTGCCGCCGCATGATCGGCCCGGAGGACACGCTGCTGCTGGCGGGCGACCATAGCTGGGGGCGGAACATGGGGGAGTGCGAGCAGGACTTTGCATACATCCTGGCCCTGCCGGGGCGGAAGATTCTGCTGCGGGGCAACCACGACATGTTCTGGGACGCGAAAAAGACCGCCGCGCTGAACGAGCGGTTCGCGGGGAGCCTGTTCTTTCTGCAAAATAACTATGCGGCCTATCAGGATTACGCGCTGGTGGGCACGAAGGGCTTTACCTTCGAGGGTCCCTTCTACCTGGACCGGAAAAGGCGCGTGGTGGGCTGGGACGAGGAGGAAGCGGCCCGGGCGGAAAAGCTGGTGGAGCGGGAGGCGGAGCGGCTGCGGGTGTCCTTTGAGGCGGCGAAGCGGGATGGCTATACAAAGTTCATCATGTTCCTGCACTATCCGCCCACCAACATCCTGGAACGGGACAGCGCCTTCACCCGCATGGCGGAGGAATACGGCGCGCAGCAGGTGATTTACGCCCACTGCCACGGCCAGTCCCGCTTTCATGACAGCATCCTGGGCGTGAAAAACGGCATCCGCTACAGCCTCGTTTCCGGCGACTATCTGGAATGGACGCCACAGAAAGTGCTTTGAGAATACACAGACCCGGTCCGCCGGGTCTTTTCTTTTCCGGCAGGCGAAAAATGTCGGAAAAGGCGCAATAATGTCATCACAATTCCGTCACGCTTTTTTACGCCATGGCCGCAGGGATGAAGGGAAGGTATCGAAACTATTACAAATTGCCAACAATCCTGAAATCGTGTTGCATTTGGAAAAGGCCGATGATACAATACTCCTGAGCTTGCGGAAAGGAGATCATGCGGATGAGCGGGTGGACGCTGTTTCTGTGCGCGGCCGCATTGGGCATGCTGCTGATACTGTGGTTTGATCGCAGCCGCCGTCAGCATGAGGAAATGGATAAAGAGCGCATGCGTCACAGCATGCTGTATTATGAGGTTTATCCCCTGGTGCTGGAAGCGCGCAAGTACGACATCGACCGGGTGCAGATCGAAAGAACGAGAATCGTGTTTTTCTCCGTCTGTCCGCCGGGCGAAATCGGGGCCTATGTGCTTTCCGAGTGGGGCCACCGGCCCCTGAACGCGCGCCGCACCTGGGCGCTGGCGCAGGTGATTGCGGATGATCTGCCGGTTTTGCAGGAGAGTCAGTGCTACCGTCTGCGGCGGTACAAGGTGATGCGCCCCACGGGGCAAAAGGACGACGCTTATCAGTTCATTATCCGCAGCGGATACAAAACCGAAATCATGTACGCCCGCGAGCGGAAGCCCCGGCTCTACTGACCCGGTTCCCTCTATTCACCCCGTTTCCTCACGATTGACCATGGCTTACACGAGCAGGGCGTCCAGGGCGTTTGGCCCGGTATAGACCCTGCGCCGGGAGGGAAGTAAAAACACCCCGTCCCCGGCTTCACACAGAAGAATACAGTCCCGCGCGGCGCGCAGCCGCAAAGGGCAGGAAAAAGGTTGCCGATGGGCAGCCTTTTTATTTACGCGGAAACACACGATTTCCCCGCAGCAGCCCATCACGCAGCCGCCGTCCGGCAGGCCGCAGAGGAAGTTGGGGATGAGCGGCGAAGAGAAGATTTCATCCGTCACGCCCCGAAAGCTGACGGCATACAGCCGGGCGGCCAGCGTTTCCCCGCGCTCCACCGCGCACAGCGCCGCCATTCCCCGCGCCAGGAAGCAGACGCCGCACACCGTGCCGGGGAGACGGTAGGTTTTCAGTTTGTTGAGATCCGTATCAAAGAGCAGCATTTCCCCCGACGCGCCGCCCGCTGCCAGCAGCAGCCTGCCGCCGGGATAGGCGCAGATGTCCCGCGGATACACCCCCGCCGGGGTACAGCCGATGATTTCCCCGGTGTCTGCGGTGAAGGCCGTTATGCTGTCGGCATCGGAAGAAAGGGCGTAAACCCGGTTTCTTAATGCCGCCAGCGCGCACACGCCTGTGGGCAGCGCCGTATCGCAGAGACAATCCCCCGTTCTTTCCGCATAGCAATAACATCGTTCCGTGCCTGCGCACCAGAGTCTGCCGCCTGTTTGGCATAACGCTTCTCCCGGCGGGCCGACACGGCGCCAGCCGTTTTGATCCAGCAGCATCAATCCCTTTTCCCCATCCGCCACCCACAAGCCCATGCCCATCACCCCTCCTGGTTCAGGGTATGACAGGCAGAGGCAGGGGGTGAAGAAAGAGTGGAGTGCTGAGAGTTAAGATTGGAGAGTTTAGAGTTAAGAGTGAAAAAAGTATAAAGTGCAGAGCCAGATCGTTGATGAATTTTGAAATCCGGGTTTGATTGACCATATCTATCTGCACTCTAAACGCTTAACTCTCCACTCTAAATTTTCCATTCTCCTAACCGTTTGGGGGACTCTTTTTTCCGGATGGCTTGCGGTACAGTGCCGGTAAAACGAAAGGAGGAAACGCAATGATTACTTTCAGATTTTCCGGCCGCCAGCCCGCGCCGCGCAGCTGCTCCATCGGTCAGGAAACAGACAGGGACACCCAGACCCTGCGCTTTTTTCTGCCCCAGATCAGCGACCGGCAAAGCGCGCAGCTGATGCTGCTGCTTCCTGACGGCACCCCGGAGATTTTGCAGATCCGGGACGGACTGGCCCTGGTGCCCTCCACGCTGACGGAACAGCCGGGCCGCATCCGCGCCTGGGTGGAGATTCTGGGGGAGGATACCCTGACCTGGAACAGCGAGCTGTTTTATCTCGACATCGGCGACCTGCCGCCCATCAGCGAACAGGTGGAGCACAAGTACCCCACCGCCATTCAGGACGCTTTGCACGCAGCCGTCCAAATGGAGGATCTGTGGGCCAATACCAGCGTCGCGCTGGCGGACGCGAAGGACATGTCGGCCTATCTGCTGTATGCGGCCACCTATGCGGGACTCAAGCATGTGACGACGGAGGGGCATGCCCTGCTGCTGGAGGACGTGCACCTGAATGCGGAAAGCAGCTATGCCCTGGCCTGTGAAAACGGCTTCGGCGGCACTGCGGAGGACTGGGAAGCCTACGTGGCGCGGGTGGAGGCGGTGGCGCTGGTGCATCGGTGCGTAACGCCGCAAATGTTCGGCGCGAAATGCGACGGCATATCCGACGACACCGTGCCCGTGCGGCTGGCCGCGCTGCTGGCCAAGCGCTTCGGCGTGCCGCTGATCTGCCACGGCGGCACGATGTACCTGAAATCCGCTGCCGAAACCACCTGCCCCGTGATCGACACAGACGTGGATTTCAGCGGCTGCACGCTGCTGATGGACGGGCAGAACGCCGGACAGGTGATCCTGAAAATCGGCGGCGATCCCGAAACAGTGAATGTTTCCAGTGTGACCCATGACAACGCTGAAACGGTGTTCGCCCAGTATCCCAACAGCGTGCTGTCCGTCACCAGCGGTCTGAGCCTCGGCCCGCGCCAGGGAAACCCCGGCACCTACTACCACAGACAGACCTTCCTGACCAACGATTACGGCGCTGTTCAGCCCGTCGATCTGTTTCTGGATATGCCGACGGTGCGGGAGTGTGTGCGGGTGGACAAGCTGACGCTGCCCATCCGCCTGCGGCTGGGCAGGATTCTGGTGAAGGATACGGGATATCCTGCCGAAATTCTGATTCAGCGCAGCAACGTGACCGTGTGCGACACCGCCATCCACACCGAAAACATCACCGGCATGGTCTGGCGCAACGGCCTGTTCACCGCCAGGTACGGCTTCAACATCGCCTTTGAAAACATCGTGGGCAACAACGTGGCCAACCTGCCCAGCGGCAGCAGCACGGTGACGGAATACCTGTTCGACGTGTACAGCTGTTATCAGGTGCTGTTCGACCGGCTGCATTTCAGCAAGGAATGGGGCGCGGCGGCCACCCACTGGTGCACCGATGTGACCTACCGCAGCTGCGCCTGCAACCGGGCGGATTTCCACTATGGCGTGTACGGCAGCAACCTGATTGAAAACTGCAAGTTTTTCGGCTATCCCGCGGTGGTCAGCATCGGCTACGGCGACGGCACCGTGGCGGTGAAGCACTGCGCGTTCTGGAAGCGGGCGGAGGGCGCGCTGTACGACAACAGCGTTTTTACCTTCCGCGCGGACTTCGCCATCATGTTCTCCGGCACGCTGATCGCCGAGGACAACACCATCCGGCTTTACGACAAGCCGAACACATCCTATGTGTGGTTCATCGCCTACCACGCCTGGGCGGCGAAGGTAAACGGCGTTTCCCAGCCGATGCTGTCCTTCGCACCGACGAACTTTCCCACCATCCGGGCGAAGGGCAATATCCTGAAATCGGAGGCGGGCGCAAGCTCCGACAAGGTGTCCGCGCTGCGCCTGTCCAACGCCACCTCGACCACAATCGTCATCGGTCAGATTGATCTGGGCTTTGACACCCTGGCGCTGCAAACCGCGGTGGACACCGATTTTACAGGCTTTGATACCACAAACGCCCTGCTGCGCCTGGAAAACACGCGCTTTGCCGGAACGGGCTACGCGGGCGTGATCGAAGTGGATGCGCTCAGTTCCTTCAACGCGCCGCTGGCCACTGTGCGCCGTGTCTTCTCGCGCCTGCAGGCCATGCAGTGCGGCCTGGTAACAGTGACCTTCACAGCCGACGATACACGAACCGCGACGGCGGATGTGGTGTTCCCCACGCCCTTCCGCGACACGGATTATACCGTCCTGCTGACCGTCAAGACCGGCGACGGACGCTATCGCGTGTTCACCGGCTATGAAAACAAGCTGAAAAGCGGCTTCCGCATCTTCGCCATCGCTGACAACAACGAAGCCTTCACCGCTGACCGTACCCTGGAAATCAGTTGGTTCTGCGTGGCGGAACAGGCATAACTCCCCGCGCGCTTTGCGGCTGTTCACCGCAAAACGCGCTTTTCCATATCATGTAAAACCTGCATCGAACATACAAAAAAGAAACCGTTTCATCGCTTGTTTCCTTTGTTTAATCGTGATATACTTTTCGGGTTGAGTTCTTTTGAGCGTTACAATCGGCCTGAAGGGGAGGGAACGAAAGATGCGCATCGGTTTTGACCATGACAAATATACCGCCATGCAGTCCGAGCATATCCGGGAGCGGATCGGCCAGTTCGGCGGCAAGCTGTATCTGGAGCTGGGCGGCAAGCTGTTTGACGACAACCACGCTTCCCGCGTGCTGCCGGGCTTCCGGCCGGACAGCAAAATGAGTATGCTGCTGAACCTCAAGGATCAGGCGGAGTTGGTGATCGTCATCAACGCCGACGACATCGAGAAAAACAAGCTGCGCGGCGACCTGGGCATCACCTACGACGCGGACGTGCTGCGGCTGATCGATTCCTTCCGCAACATTGGATTGTACGTGGGCAGCGTGGTCATTACCCGCTGGCAGGATCAGCACGCCGCAGTCAACTTCAAGGCGCGGCTGGAAGAACTAGGCATTCGGGTCTACCGCCATTATCCCATCGAGGGCTACCCCTATAACGTGAAGCTGATCGTGAGCGAGGACGGCTTTGGCCGCAACGAATATATCGAAACCAGCCGCCCGCTGGTGCTGGTGACGGCCCCCGGCCCCGGCAGCGGCAAAATGGCCACCTGCCTGAGCCAGCTCTACCAGGAGCACGCCCGGGGCATCAACGCGGGCTATGCCAAGTTTGAAACCTTCCCTATCTGGAACCTGCCGCTCAAGCATCCGGTGAACCTGGCCTACGAAGCCGCCACCGCCGATCTGAACGACGTGAACATGATCGACCCCTTCCACCTGGAAGCCTACGGCGAAACGACCGTCAATTACAACCGGGACATCGAGATCTTCCCCGTCCTCAACGCGCTGTTTGAATATATTTACGGCGAATCCCCCTACAAATCCCCCACGGACATGGGCGTGAACATGGTGGGCAACTGCATCATCGACGATCAGGCCTGCCGCGACGCCGCCTGCCAGGAGATCATCCGGCGCTATTACACCGCCTGCTGCGGCCTGCGCACCGGCCACGCCGAGCCACATGAAGTGGAAAAGCTGCAGGCGCTGCTGCAATCCATGCACCTGACCGACGACGACCGACCCGTGATCGGCGCGGCAAGGGCACGGGCGGAAGCCACCGGTGCGCCTGCCCTGGCCATTCAACTGCCCGACGGCCAGATCATTACCGGTAAGACCAGCGACCTGCTGGGCCCCTCCGCGGCCGCGGTGATGAACGCGGTGAAAGCCCTGGGCGGCATCGAAAAGAGCCTGCACCTGATTTCCCCCTCCGTCATCGAGCCCATCCAGACCCTGAAATGCCAGTACCTGGGGAACCACAACCCCCGCCTGCATTCCGATGAAATCCTGGTGGCCCTGTCCATCTGCGCCGCCACCGATCCGAACGCCGCGCTGGCCATGGCCCAGCTCAAAAAGCTGGAGGGCTGCGAGGCCCACTCCACCGTCATCCTTTCTTCCGTGGATGAAAACATCTTCCGCCGCCTCAAGATCAACCTCACCTGCGACCCGCAGTACCAGACCGCGAAGCTGTATCACCCCTAATTCAGCCCTGGAATACGGCTTGCAAATCCAAGCGGAATGCGGTACAATAAGGACATGAAGGAGGCGGGAAACATGAGTACGCTTGAATCTACTATTTCCATGCTCCGGATCATGCCCGAGGCGGATGTTCAGGTCATCTTTGAAATGACGAAGAAGCTTTTTGACGGGAAAGCGTCCTCTTTCGCGCCTGTCAGCAAACAGCAGATTCTGGACGACGTAGACGCTTCTGCTGTGCAAATCAAGCAGGGAAAAACCATCAAGGCATCCGACGCGATCCAGGAATTGAGGACGACCTATGGTTTATAATGTAGAAATGACTGAGCGGGCAAAGGAACAATTGGACGCCTTTGTCCGCTATCTCGTTTTGGATTTGAAAAATCCGCAGGCCGCGTCCAATCTGTTGGATGACGCCGCGGATACAGAAGAATCATTGACGTATGTGGCAGGCAGCATCCCTTATTGCGCTGACCCGGATTTACGAAAAAGGGAAATCCGGAAAATTCATTTTGCAAAGCATCGGTATCTGTGGCTTTACCGGGTCGAAGATGATACGGCGTATGTCATGGCGATGTATCATGAATTACAGGATTACGAAAATATCTTCAAACGCGGTTTGTAGCAGAACCGCGTTTTTCATATTTTTCTGACAAATTCCGTTCAATCCCTTGCATTTCTGCCCCAACAGGCATACAATAAGGACTTGCGCGAAGGCGCAAAACGCATGAAAGGAAGAGGAAACATGCAGGTATTCGTATTCGTGCTGAACCGGACGGAGCATCTGGAGCACTTATTGCAGGAATTTTCCGATCAGGGATTGCGGGGAGCCACCGTGCTGGACAGCCGGGGCATGGCCCGCATTCTGCACACCGAGGATGAAATGCCCATCTTCTACGGTCTGCGCGCCATCATGGAGCCCGAGCACCGCAGCAGCAAAACCATCTTCATGGTGCTGCCGGACGAACAGGTGGACAAGGCGCGCAGGATCGTCAATCAGGTGACGGGCGGACTGGACGTGCCCGACAGCGGCATCATGTTCGCCATGCCGCTCACTATGGTGGAAGGGCTGGAAAAGAAGAAATGAACACCTTGCTGCTTGTCGGCATTACGATGATGGCCGGCCTGATCATGAGCCGCGCCGCGAAACTTGTCAAACTTCCCAACGTGACCGCCTTCCTCGTGGCGGGCCTGATCATCGGCCCCTGCGTGGCGGGCATCATCTCCCGCGAGCAGGCGGAGTCTATGGGCATCATTTCCGAAGCCGCCCTGGGCTTCATCGCCTATTCCATCGGCGGGGAATTCAAGCTGAGCTACCTGAAAAAGATCGGCAAAGCGCCGTTGACCATCACCTTCTTCCAAGGAATGACGACCGCTGTGAGCGTGGACGTGGGTCTGATCCTGTTCGGCGTGGACGTGCCCCTGGCCCTGCTGCTGGGCGCCATCGCCCTGGCTACTGCTCCCGCCGCCACGCTGATGGTGGTGCGGCAGTACAAGGCCGACGGCCCCGTGACCCAGATGCTGCTGCCCGTGGTCGCCATGGACGACGCCCTGGGCCTGATGGTGTTCAGCATTTCCGCCGCCGTCGCTCAGGGGATGCTGGGCGGGGAAGTCACTATATCCAGCATGCTGCTGACACCCCTCATCGAGATCGTGGGCAGCTTCGCCCTCGGCGCGGCGCTGGGCTGGCTGCTGGCCTTCGGCGCGCGGTTCTTCGCCAGCCGGGGCAACAAGCTGGCCCTGTCCATCGCGCTGGTGCTGGCGGGTGTGGGCCTGTGCGACATCCTGAACCTGTCCTCCCTGCTGGTGTGCATGATGATCGGCGCGATGATGGTGAACCTGAGCCAGCAGCGGGAAGTGCTGATCGAGCAGTGCAACCGCTTCACCCCGCCGCTGTTCCTGCTGTTCTTCGTGCTTTCCGGCGCGGACCTGGATCTGTCCGTGCTGCCCAGCGTGGGCCTGATCGGCGTCGCCTACCTGCTGCTGCGCTGCATCGGCAAGTGGGGCGGCACGTATCTGGGCGCTGTCTGCGTGAAAGCAGATAAGCACATCCGCCATTACCTGGGCCTGACCCTGCTGCCCCAGGCCGGTGTTGCCATCGGTATGGCCGCGCTGGTGTCCGCCCGCTTCCCCACCCTGGCCGCCCAGGTGAACACGATTGTTTTGGCCGGTGTGCTGGTGTTTGAATTGATCGGCCCGGTCATCACCAAGATCGCCCTCACCAAAGCAGGGGAAATCCCCGCCGCGAAGTGAGGCTATTATTCCATTCTTCTTTTATATTCTTAACAGCTATGTTGTGAAGGGTGAAAAGCAAAGACGAAGCAGGGGGCTTATTCAGCCCCCGTACCCCTTACTTAGCGATAAAAATGTGATCTTAGTCCAACTTACCGACGAAACGGTAAAAAATCTCAATTTCCTGATCTCTGTAGCCGGAAGCAAGTTTCACCGGCTCATGGATCAGGATTTTTTCAATCAGCGTGTTCAGCAGTTCAGCGGTCAGTTCGGTGGGATACTCGTACTGCCTGACCAGCTTGATCCACTTCTCCGCGTCCTCGACGTTCTGGTGTTCTTTCTCTATGGATACCTGGAGCTGGCTGATCTTCTCCTCGATTTCCTGCTGTTCTGCCTGATACTTCTGAGAAAGCATTTTAAAGTTGTATTCCGTGATGCGCTGATCAGCCCAATCCTCGTACACCTTGGCGAAGCGGCGGTCAACATCCTCTTTTCGTTTTTCCGCCTTTTTCAGTTCGGCAGCCTGCTTTTTGAGCACCGCTTGCCTTTCCTGATCCGTGGTGCTGAGCAATTTTTGCAACAGTTCCTGCTCGTCCGCACGGGCTCGTTCAATCCAATACTGGATACGGGAGAGGATATGTTGATACAGCACGTCGTAACGGATGGAATGGGAGGAGCACGCGCCTGTGATCCGGCTGTACCTGCGGTATTTGCTGCAGTTGTAGTAGCGATAGACAGCGTGCGCTGTAATGGATGAAATTGCCATGGCTCTTCCGCAATCAGCGCATTTCAGCAGACCTGCGAAGATTTGCGGTTCAGCGTCCTTCATGGCCCTGCGCCTGTTCCCGATCTGCTCCTGCACCTGCCAGAATATATCCGCATCGATGATGGGCTCATGGGTGCTTTCCACCCGGAACCAGTCATCAGACGGTTTTTTCAGCCGTTTTTTGTTCTTGTAGGAGACAGTGCTTTGCTTGTTGTGGATGCTGTTGCCGATGTAGGTTTCATCCTTCAAAATGTCGCTGACCACGGAGATCGACCACGCAAAGGCTTTCTCCGGCGGAGCATCCCGATAGATGTTGGCGTATAGGCCAAATCGCTGATAGGCCGTATAGCCGGGCGTCGGAATCTTCTCTTTTGCCAATGCCTGGGCAATTCGCTTCGTACCCGCGCCATGCGCCGCCATATCAAATATCTTCTCGATGATCCATCTTGTTTCCTCATCCACGATGATATGATTTTTGTGTTCCGGGTCTTTGATATACCCAAAGGGCGGCTTGGTAGCGGTACACTCCCCGGCAGCGTGCTTGGCATGGATAGCGGCTTTGACTTTGCGGCTGGTGTCCTTGGCCCAGAACTCGTTGAACAGGTTCTTGAACGGGACGAAATCAGAAAGGCCCTTTTCCGTATCCTCATTATCCGTGATAGCGATGAAGCGGATTTGTTTTTCCGGGAAGTAGAATTCCAGGTAGTAATCCATCGCGACGTGTTCACGTCCGAATCGGGAAAGGTCTTTCACCAGGACACAGTTGACTTTGCCTGCCTCAATATCATTCAGCATCCGCTGAAAACCGGGGCGTTCAAAGTTCGTGCCGGACCAGCCGTCGTCCACGTATTCATCCACAACGAAGAATCCTTGATCACGAGCATAGGTATTCAGGACAAGACGCTGGGTTTCAATGCTTACACTGTCGCCATAGTTTTCGTCATCACGGCTGAGCCTCATATAGAGGGCGGTATTGTATGGTTGTTTCATGTCGAAAAACCTCCTTCTGTTTGAAACAACCCACGCTTACAATACACGATCATTGTATCATAAGCGTGGGTTTTCATCAATTCTTTCTTTTGGTTACGCGGTCTTTTTTGCGGTATGCAGGATCACGTTTTCGATCAGATCACTGACGCTTTTCCCGCGATCTGCAAAATGCTCATGGACTTTGATCCTGGTTTTTCCGCAATAGTGATACAGGCAGCCATCCTCCTCTATAGCATAAAAGGAGATGTTTTCCAGGGTGGGTTCTTGTTCGTTATCTTGGTCAAAACCAAGGACGTCTTCATCAAAGTTGTAACTGTCAAATACATCTTCCATTCTATAGATCTTCTCTGTTTGTTCTTTCATTCAGTTCATACCTCTAATATTACCGTTTTCTCTGAAATAAAGGAGCAAGACGATCATTAGGTCGTCCTGCCCCGATGGGGTGTCCGGGAAGCGTTGATTTTCCTGGACTTTTTTCGTTCTAAAGGGTAACGCTACACAGCCTGTTTCTGCCGTTCACGATAGCGGCGCTGCTTCTCCCGGCTTCGGGCTTGTTTGGCTGCTGTACCGCAGTCGGCACAATAGCGCTGGCGGTTGCTGCCGGGGATGAAGGGTTTGTGGCAGCGGGCACATTCCTTCCAGCCTTCACCCGCCTGATCTTCCTCCCGGAGCAGCTCATGCCAAACAGTGGTGTTCAGTTCTGGCTGCAAGGGCAGGACTGCCCGAAGGAAATAATCACAGTTCACAGCGCCATCATGGATGGTTCTGTAGGCGGGGTTAATTACATGGCAGGGCCGATCCTCAGGCAGGCAGCTACCGTTGTCATAGTTGGCGCATTCCTTCTGTGCCAGCTGTCGGATGCTACGCTGAATCTGGTTTTCAATCTGGTTCATACTCATCTGCCTCCTCTCTCTTGTTTTTTCTTTTGCTTTTCAGTCTGTTGCTCTTGCGTTTGCGGCTGTATATGCGCTGTATTCTGCTGCTCCAATTCTTCACTGCGCCGGATTGTCGTTTCTGCGGTATGATCCAGCAGTTCCCGAAGCTCCTGCTGGTTCTGCACATCCTCAGAAACATCTTCAAAGCGTTTTTGCCCGCTCTGATTGGTAAATGTCAGCGCTTCCGGCAGCACCTTCCGAACATGGGAACGAATCTTCATCTGCTCGTCCAGTTCTGCCTTTACACTTTCCAGCTCCGGCAGCATGGCTTCCACTTCTGCGCGAAGCTGTGCGGATTCCGCGCTTAGCGTTTTGCTGTTGATAGGCAGCGTGACGTTCAGCTTGTGCAGCAGCTTAATGGCTTTGTCGATCCGGGCCAGTTCATCGGCATGTTCCTGCCGATACTTTTCCTTTGATTTTGCGAAATGAATTCCGTTGTATTTTTCCCGGATCGGATTCAGTTCTTTCAGCGTCTTGACCGCATCCAGGATGGCGTCGATGTCCCGGATGCGTTTCTCCTTTGCCTTTTTATCCGATTCCAATTCTCGGACTTTTCCGCTGGTGGCATTCAGCAGCCGGGCAAAATCCTTGATGGAATAGATGTCATGATCTTTCATAAAGCACAGGACTGCCGCCTTCTCTTTCAGATCGTTGATGCCTGCCTTATTCCGAGCAGGATATTTCCAGTCCCGACGCTCTTTTTCCCGTAGGTCATAGTAAGCCATGAGCACTTCCAGCAACGGATAATCACCGGGACTTGTCAGCTTCTGTTGATCGTTGATGACTTCGGTCAGTTCTGCCAACCATTCCAGCAGCGCTTTCAGTTTGTTCTTGATTGCGATAAGCAGGGCGTTGACTGCTTTCACAATCCGGTTGTGATCGCCAAGCTCCGTGTGGATGCCTTTCTTCTCCAAGGCAGAAGCGGCAGGGCCCAAGTGGACAGTGGGAGCCAGCTCGATTCCCTGCCGCTCAAAGGATCGCATATCAATGCGTTCCTCCCGTCCTGCCTTTTCCAAGGCTGTATTCTGCATGACCTCCCATTCATGCCGCCAGATTTCGCAGTTGCCCCGGTCATTCCATCCGTCCCAGCTAACGCAGCGGCGCTTGAATTTTCCGTTGGCCGTTTGGATGCGCTCGCCGTTTTTGTCCAGGATAAACTCCGTCCGGGTTTTCGGATTCCACTCTCCACGTTCGTTGATAGATCGCATGGTCAACAGTACATGGGCGTGAGGGTTTCCCTCCTCGTCGTCATGGACAGCAAAATCCGCAATCATGCCGCGATCCACGAAGGACGTTTGGCAGTAATTGCGGATCAGTTCGATGTTCTGTTCCTGAGTCAGTTCTTTGGGCAGCGCCATGATGATACGCCGGGCGGTTTGGGCCGTGGTTTTCGTCTCGGAAGCATCCACCGCGTTCCAGAGCGTCGCGCGGTCCCGGTATTTCTCCGGGGCGTTGGGCGGAAGCAGGATTTCCTTGTGGATGATTCGCTCCAGATGATCGCCGGATTTCCATTCATGCTCGTATTCGGAATAAATCTTATTGCCCGATTGGTAGGCGGCGGCTCCGACCACGGAGTTGCCCTTCATCTTGCCTCGGGCGATGATCGTAATGTTAAAATGGGGACACGGAATTTGTGCCTCACCTCCTGTTCGTTTCGTCGTTCCTGTTCCGTGACTACGGGGGTAGCCGATGCAATCGGCGCAGGGGGCCGCCCCTGCTGATGGAGAGAAGCCATGGACATGGCCTCTCTCCATCGAGCCCTCCGCAGGAGCCGTCGGAGACCGCAATGAATGAACGAAGTTCATATAATTGCGCCCTCCGTAAACTCCGGGGTTCTTAGTCAGCCAAACTCCCGGCTTCGGTTCCCTCAGCCTCGGCAGCGGCCTTTCGCTTGGCTTCCATCAGGTTTGCCAGGTGCGTTTTCGCATAGGGCGTGTTCAGGGCGTACTGCAAATGATTGAGCACTTCCTCGTCCGAAAGCTCCGGCGCGCCAAGCTCAGCAAGCAGCTTTTCCACGTAGCCACCTCTGGTGCACAGCCGATGGGTGCGCTCGTTCCGCTTCAGTTCCGCGATCCGCTTCCTGAGCTGCTTCTCTTCCTCCTGAGCCCGGCGCAGCTTCTCCTGGGTTTTCTCCTGAGCAGCCAACAGCTTTTCCATCTGGGTACTCATACGGTTCTTCACCTCCTTCCTGCTGCCACTATCCAGCGGCGTTTTTCTGCACGCAAAAAAGCCACCGGCAGAACCGATGGCTGTGGTTGCGGGAGAGAGATCATTTCTCCCTCCAATACTCATTGGCTTGAGAATGGCCGCTTTTTTCCTGGATACAAAAATTTTTTGAAAAAGTTTTAGAGGCGCTTTTTCTCCGGCTTAGCTCGCTCCGCGCCTTCGGGCAGAGGATTGATAAACGCTTCATACTGTCCCGCGATCCGGTCGATGCGTTTGCTCACGGCGCTGGGCGTTTCATAATCCACAATGTCGGCGATTTCCTGCAGTGTCCGTCCTTTCATCCGCAGATCCAAAATCGTTTTATCCTTCTTCGACAGCGTCGCTTCAAATTGCTGCACCAGCTGTACTGACAGCACCTTCCGGTCAAACGCCGTCTGCGTATCGAGCACGTCGATTTCATCATCCATCATTTGCTCAACAGAAGCATGCTGATAATACCGACTGTGATTCCACTTACGCAGGAATTCACCCCGCTTGAGGTTGTACCCAGTGTAATCCTCCGGCTGACGGTGGTTCCATACCTCATCAATGATGGGCTGCAGCTTTCGCTGTGCC
>ONRC01000030.1:363-61133 GCA_900320085.1 uncultured Eubacteriales bacterium | reverse complement strand
TTTGCATCCGGGGAAAGCCAGGGAATCATCCGAGGGGGAAAATGAATTTTCCCTCTCGGATGTTCCCAGGCTTTCTTGGGCCAGAAGCCCTCAAACTTTTCGTACTCCCAGCGCGGCATGCGGAGCTTGTCTGCTTTTCCCAACTACGTTATTTCGCCAAGTACGGGTCCAGGGTCCTCAGGACCCTGGTTGGGGTCTGGGGCGAATAGCCCCAGAGTTTCCCTTAGTGATTTAAAGTGTCCTTGATATTTCTGACTCCCTGACCCCATGGTATATCTTTTTCAGCCTGTCCGCCATTGCCGAAAGATCATAGCCTGCCTGGATGATTTCATTTTCGTGAGGCCGACGCGGAGCATTGTCCCGATTTGCAAGGATCGCTTCGGCCCAGGTTCCCGGGCCATCGGACAGTGGGAGCCAATGCAGCAGTGGGGTTACGGCGACGCTTTCGGGAATCACGTCCTTTGAAGCCAAGCAGGGAAGCCCCGCCGCCTGGGCTTCCAGCAGCGCGTTGCCGCAGCCCTCGAAGTGGGAGGGGAACACGAAAGCGTCCATCGCCCAGAGCAGGGGCGGCACATTCTCCGCCGCCCCGTAGAAAATCACTTTGTCAGAAACATTCAACCTTTGCGCCTGTTTCAGAACCGTCGCTTTTCCATCTCCTTCGCCCACCAGCAGCAGGCGGGCGTTCGGCTCCCGCTTCGCGATTTCCACGAACACATCCAGTAAAAATGCATGGTTTTTCTGATAACTGAACTGCCCCACGTGACCGACCACAAAGGCGTTTTCCAGTCCAAGCGCTTTTCGTGTTTGCTCCCTTTCGATAGGATCAAAGGCGAATGCTTTCGCGTCAATGCCGTTTTTCAGGATGCGCACCCGGCCCCTGCGGCTATCTGCTTTGCGGAACAGCCATTCAGCCGACAGGTCTGAATTGGCCAGCCAAACCGTCGCCATCCAGCCGAAGAGACGCTTGCATATCCGATGGGCCAGCACCTTCACCGGCCTTGTTTTGCCGCCCGCGCCGATATTGTTGTTCCGGGCGTGGACGATGCGCACCGGCACGCGGTACATCCACGCCCAGAACAGATAGATCAATTCCACCCCATGGCAGGCGTTGAAGTGTGCCGCGTCGTAATGTCCGTCCCGCAGGATGCGGCGCAAAGCAAAGAAATTTGCTACGGTTCGCCTCCCGGGGCTGTCGTAACGCTTGCTCAGCGTCAGTAATTTTCTGGCCTCCGCTTCCCGGATTTTATCATCGAACAGCGCGGTATCGTCCTCGCTGAACGCCAGATCAAACTGCATTTCTTTTGCATCAAAATACGGCAGCAGGTTCACCTGCACCCGCTGAATCCCGCCGGGCTGCCATTTTTCGCAGTACCAGAACACCTTCATGGCTCAATCTCCGATAAACTCCCGCAGCAAGTGGATGATGCTGTCGTTGCCGGACCGGTAGGGTTTCAGTTCTGTTTGGTCAATATTCCGCACAGTGCTTTCCAGCTGCCCAATGTCCTCCACGTTCACGATGCAGCGCTGCTTTTCCAGCGCCCGGGCGATTTCCAGCTGATGGTCGCTCACGTGCTCGCCGTATTTTTCGTACCGCGGCACGGCGATGACCTTCTTTCCTTTCAGCAGCCCCGTCATGATGGAGCCCTCGCCCGCGTGGGTGATCAGCAGATCGCAGGCGGCAATCGCCGCGTCAAAGTCGCTCTTGTCCATGAACCGCTGCCACTTCAAATGCTGGGGTTCATAGCCTGACGCGCCGATCTGGGCGACCACTTCATCGGCAATCACGCCCGTTTCTTTCAGCCGGTCCACCTCCCGGATCAGCCGGTCAAAGGGAAACTTCTGGGACCCCACGATCACGAAAATCAAAACACACGCCCTCCCAGCACGGCTTTCGGATAAACTTTCAGCATTTCCTCCCACTGCACGATGAACAGATCGGCGAATTTGTAGGCCAGCTTTCCCGTCAGCGTCGGCGCGTCCACGTTGAACATGCACTCGATGAAGATGATTTTCTTGCCCATCCACTTGCCCAGCAGCAGCGCGGGATACGCCACCATCGCCCCGGTGGACAGGATCACGTCGGGCTTTTCCCTGCGCAAAATCTGAAAAGTTCTGAAAAAGCAGCCCACATACCGGATCAGGCTTTTCAGTTCCTTCCGGTTCACCTGGGGCATGAGATAAACGGTATCCTGCCAACAGTTCACCTTATAGTCTGTTTTTTCGGTGATGAGCACGGTATCATAGTATTCCTTTAATTTCCGCAGCGCCAGCGCTTCTTCCAGGTGTCCGCCGGAGGATGCCGCTATCAGGATTTTCTTCCGCCCCATGTCAATACGCGCCCCTTCCGGAAATCACCGCTTTCACCGTTTGCAGCAAGATATTCATATCCGTGCGGATGCTTTGTTCCTTGATATACCGCAAATCCATCTCCATCCATTCATCAAAGGACACGTCGTTTCGTCCGCAAGCCTGCCAATAGCAGGTGATGCCGGGCTTCACCAACAGCCTTTGAAGCTGCTCGGCCGTGCATTTTTCCGATTCATAGGTGGGCAGCGGTCTTGGCCCCACCAGCGACATATCGCCCTTCAAAACGTTGTACAGCTGCGGCAGCTCGTCCAGGCTGGTGCGGCGCAGGAATCGCCCTGCTTTTGTAACTCGCGGATCATTTTTCATTTTGAAGGCCGGGCCGTCCAACTCGTTGAACCGCTCCATTTCATCCCGCAGCGCGGCGGCGTTTTTCACCATCGTGCGGAATTTGTACATGATGAACGGTCGGTTCTTCCATCCCGCTCTTTCCTGACGGAAAATCACACCGCCTTCATGCTCTAATGCAACCATGACCGCAATCACAATGAACAGCGGCGAAAGGATAACCAGACCGGACAAGCTGATCACAATGTCGGCAGTTCGTTTGATGAAGCGATAGGCGAAATGCTTATTGGGCTGAACAACAGTCATGGCGCGGCGATCTCCCGAAAATACTGAATCGTCTTTTCCAGCCCTTCGTCCAGCGAAACCCGGGGTTTCCAATGCAGCTTTTCCCAGGCCAAAGAAATATCCGGCCTGCGCTGAACGGGGTCGTCGCCGGGCAGCGGCAAGTATTGCAGCCGAGAGGAGGAACCGGTCATCTCCAATACTTTTTGGGCCAGATCCATCACCGTGATTTCCTGGGGATTTCCCAGGTTCACCGGCCCATGAAAACAATCTTCTGTATCGTTCATCATCCGCAGGATGCCGGACACCAGATCATCCACATAGCAAAAGCTGCGGGTCTGGCTGCCGTCGCCGTGGACGGTGATGGACTCTCCTCGTAATGCCTGCACGATAAAATTAGATACTACACGCCCGTCCGCCACATCCATGCGGGGGCCGTAGGTGTTGAAAATGCGGACGATCTTTACCTTCACGCCAAACTCCCGCGCGTAATCAAAGCACAGCGATTCGGCGCACCGCTTGCCCTCGTCATAGCAGGAGCGGACGCCGATGGGATTCACGTTGCCGAAGTACGTCTCCTTCTGCGGATGAAGGAGCGGATTCCCATACACTTCGCTGGTGGAGAATTGCAGGATTTTCGCGTTATATTTCTTCGCCAGCTCCAGCATGTTCAGCATGCCCAGCACGCAGGTTTTCGTGGTGGAGGTAGGGGATAGCTGATACGCTTTCGGGCTGGCCGGGCAGGCAGCGTGAAAAATCTGATCGACGGGCCGGTCGAAGGGCTGCCGCACGTCCCATTGGATGAATTCAAACCGGTCCGAAGGCAGCAGGGAAGCGACGTTTTCTATTTTCCCCGTGGACAGGTCGTCCAGCGCGGTCACAGCATTGTCAGGTGATTTCATAAGTTCAGCGCAGACATGACTGCCCAGAAACCCCGCACCGCCGGTTACAAGCACACGGTTCATAAAAACCAAGCTCCTTTATAAAACAGTATTTATTCTCCAAAAATCGACCAGGAAATACAATGCTCATTATATCATCTGCCAAACGATGTTTCAAGGGCCGACAAACGTTTCAGCGGTGCTTTTTTGGTATTTCGCTCTTGCAAGCGCGGCAAATTCATGTATAATGGAACTGAAACCAAACGCATCCCATCGTTGATTCGATTTAAGAAAGGAAGATTGCCATGATTGCCTGGAAAAATCTTGATACCACCGCCGCGTATAAAAAGCTGCAGGGGCTGAAAAACCACGTCTGTTTGCAGGACGCCATGAGCGGCGAAAGCGGAGCCAAGCGCGTGAAGGAATACAGCGTGCCCATGGCGGGCGGCCTCACGTACAACTACGCCGCCAAGCAGGTGGACGGGGACGTGCTGGCTGCGCTCAAGGACCTGGCCGAGGAAATGCAGCTCACCGAAAAATACGCCGCGCTCTACAACGGCGAAGTCATCAACACCGGTGAAAAGCGCTTGGTGCTGCACCAACTCACCCGCGGCCAGCTGGGTGAAAACGTGATGGCCGACGGCGTGAACAAGCGGGAATTCTATGTAGCCCAGCAGCAGAAGGTGGCCGAATTTGCCAAGAAAGTGCACGCGGGCGAAATCGCCAACGCCGCGGGCGAAAAGTTCACCACCGTGGTGCAGATCGGCATCGGCGGCAGCGACCTGGGCCCCCGCGCCATGTACCTTGCTTTGGAAAACTGGGCCAAGCAGAACGGCTGCTTTAAATTGCAGGCCCGCTTCATCAGCAACGTGGACCCCGACGACGCGGCCAGCATCCTGAAGGATATCGACGTGGCCCACTCCCTGTTCGTGCTGGTATCCAAGTCCGGCACCACCCTGGAAACGCTGACCAATGAATCCTTCGTCAAGGACGCCCTCAGAAACGCCGGCCTCGACCCCGCCAAGCACATGGTGGCCGTCACCAGCGAAACCTCGCCCCTGGCCAAGAGCAGCGATTATCTGGCCGCCTTCTTCATGGACGACTACATCGGCGGCCGCTATTCCTCCACCTCCTGCGTGGGCGGCGCGGTGCTGTCCCTGGCCTTTGGCCCGGACATCTTCGCCCGGTTCTTAAACGGCGCGGCGGAGGAAGACAAGCTGGCGACAAATCCCGACCTGCTCAAAAACCCCGCCATGCTGGACGCGCTGATCGGCGTGTATGAGCGCAACGTGCAGGGCTATCCCGCCACCGCCGTGCTGCCCTATTCCCAGGCCCTTTCCCGCTTCCCTGCTCACCTGCAGCAGCTGGATATGGAAAGCAACGGTAAGTCCGTCAACCGCTTTGGCGAGCCCGTCCATTACGTCACCGGCCCGGTCATCTTCGGCGAGCCCGGCACCAACGGCCAGCACTCCTTCTATCAGCTGCTCCACCAGGGCACCGACATCGTGCCCCTGCAGTTCGTTGGCTTCCGTAAGAATCAGGCGGGCATGGACGTGAACATTCAGGGCAGCACCAGCCAGCAGAAGCTGTGTGCCAACGTGGCGGCCCAGATCATGGCCTTCGCCTGCGGCAAGCAGGACGAGAACCCCAACAAGAGCTTCGCGGGCGGCCGTCCTTCCTCCATTATCATCGGCGACCAGCTGACCCCCGAGGCTCTGGGCGCGCTGCTGGCCCACTTTGAAAACAAAGTCATGTTCCAGGGCTTTGTGTGGAACCTGAACAGCTTCGACCAGGAAGGCGTGCAGCTGGGCAAAGTTCTCGCCAAGCGCGTTCTGGCTCACGACACCGACGGCGCTTTGAAGGTATACAGCGATCTGCTGGATATTTGAGGCAGTATGAAAGGCAACTCTCCACAGGAGAGATTGCTCGTTTCGGCTGAACTCACCGCCGATGAGAATTCCGCCACAGGCGGTCATCGGCGGTTCGTCCCTCGTGCACCTGCACCAGGAGATTTCTAACGGGGCTGCCGCCCGGCTTACGCTGACAATGATCCACTGGATCATTGTCCGGGCGCTTCGGCCCTCCTGGACCTCAATAGCGGAAATAGCTTGAACTGGTGAGTCAGCTTGGTTCCCGCTGATACGGGAAGGAACGCGGAAGATTGGCTTGGTGCCATGGTGCTTCTGGCCCGGCAGCGAAGCCGCCAACCCGGATGCTTTGCATCCGGGGAAAGCCATGGAATAATCCGCCGGGGAAAGTTTTACTTTCCCCGGCGGATTTTCCCGGGCTTTCTTGTCCCGGGCTTTCTTGGGCCAGAAGCCCTCAAACTTTCGTAACCCCAGCGCGGCAGGCGTAACTTGTCTGCTTATCCCAGCTGCGTCATTTCGCCAGTTGCGGGTCCAGGGTCCTCAGGACCCTGGTTGGGGTCTGGGGCGAACAGCCCCAGCGTTTCCCTTTGTGATTTAAAGTGTCCTATTCCTCATCACCCATCCTCTGCCCTGCTTTCCGCGGGGCTTTTTCTGTGCGCATAAACCAATTGTTTCCGGCGCAAAATAGCATAAACCGTACACACGCGGTGATGATGATTGTGTTGGAGGCGTTTCATGCAGCAGAAAGCCAAGGATTATTCAGCGGCCACAGGATTTGCCTGTTTGCGTTCTCCCCGGGGGATTGAGAAGCAGATCCGCCGGGCGGCGCAGGCGGTCAGCCGTATTCCCCGGGAGGATGTGTCCCCCGCGGGCCAATGGGTGGAGGATCACGCGCGGCTGCTGCTGGACGCCGTGGACGCGCTGAAACGGAGCCTGCGGTTTTCTCCGAAGCTGCCTGCCGTATCCGGTACGCCCCGGCTGCTGCTGATCGCGCGGAAAGCGGCTCAAGGGGAAGAACTGACAGCGGGCGAGTTGGTGCGCGTTTTCCGAAATGAGATAGGGGAAGAAGCCATGACCCAGGCGGAAATCGACCTGCTGCCCCAGGCTTTGACCTGCGCTTTATTGGGGGAATTGACTGGCTTATTGGATACCTGTATCCAGGAGCCTGATTTATATCATCAATCCCAGGCATGGGCCGCTGCTTTCATAAAAGGTCAGAAAACACACCTGCCTCATGACCCTGCCTTGCTGGGGCGGGTGCTGCTTCGGCTGGATGAGCAGGAGGATGCGGAGGCCCTGCGCCGGGCGGATGAGTTGCTGCATCAGTCCGGCATGAAAACGTCGGACGCGCTGCGAACCGCCCAAAGTCAATGGGAACAGGACGGTCTGAAGGCCGGACGAATCATCGCCCGGCTGCGCCAAATAGACCGCCTGCCCTTTGACAGCGTCGCCGAGCGCCTCAGCCCCGTTGCCGCCGCCCTGCGAAGCGACCCCACCTACCGCCGCATGGACGCGGACAGCCGGGCTTATTACCGCGCCTGCGCCTGCCGTGCTGCCAAACGCTTTCATGTACCTGAGGGAGAAATTGCGAAAACGGCGGTGGAGCTGGCAAAAAACAAGGAAGGCTTAGAGGGAGAAGCGGGCTATTACCTGACCGAACGGCCCGACCTCATCAGCCTTTCGCTGGGGAAAAAATCCTCCGGGTTTGCCCGAAGGCACCGCCAAGGATTGTTCCTGCTGCCGCTGTATGCCGCCGCCGCGCTGTCGCTGGGCGCTGCGGTTTGGTTCAAAATGCCCTGGTATACCTGGCTGTTCATTGTTCTTTGCGTTTCTGAAATTGTCCGTTTGATTTATTTTTCTATCCTGCGTAAACACTTCCCCGCCCGGATGCTGCCCCGCATGGCCCTGCAAAAGCTGACCGAGGACACCCGCACCCTGGTGGTGGTGCCCTGCCTGCTGACCGGGCGGAAGCAGGCCATGCGCATGGCGCGGCATCTGGCGGTGCTGCGGGCGGCGAACCCTGACCCTTACCTGGACTTTATGCTGCTGGGGGACTTTGCGGACAGCGCGGAGGAAACCACCCAGGAGGACGACGACATCCTGCTGGCCGCCCGCCTGAGCATTGAGGCCCTGAATCGGCAGCAGGGCGGCGGCTTTCTGTACCTGCACCGCGCCAGGAAATGGGACATGGGCCAGCGGCAGTACACGGGCCGGGAGCGCAAGCGCGGGGCCCTGGAAGTGCTGAACAAGCTGATCGCGGAGGGGGAGTGCCGGGACACGTTTCTGTATATGTCCATGGACGGGTCAGCGCTCCACGGCCGCTATGCGTATGTCATCACCCTGGACGCGGACACCTTCCTGCCCGCCGGGGCGGCGTACAAGCTGGTCGGCGCCATGCTGCATCCCCTGCAAAAGGGCCGGGTGAATGTCGTTCAGCCCCGCATGGAGGTCAGCGCCGACGCCGTGCGCACCCGGACGCAAAAGCTGCTGGGCGGTGCGGGCGGGGCCGACCCCTACCATCTGTCTGTCCAGGATGTGTATCAGGATGTGTTCGGCAAAGGCTCCTTTGTGGGCAAGGGCATTTATGCCCCGGAGCCCTGGCTGAAAGCGCTGACAGGACGGCTGCCCACCGGGCGGCTGCTGAGCCACGACCTGATCGAGGGTGAAACGGCGGGCAGCGCTTTGGCCGATGACATTGCGCTGTACGATTCCCACCCCGCGACGCTTTCCGGCTGGCGCAAGCGCCTGCACCGCTGGACCCGGGGCGACTGGCAGCTGCTTTCCTTCCTGATGGATGGGCGGCTGCCGCTGCTGTCCCGCCACAAGATTTGGGACAACCTGCGCCGGTCGCTGCTGGCCGTGGCGCAGACGGCGTCTCTGCTGCTGGCCGCCGGGCTGAACCTGCCCGGTTTGTTTTTGCTGGCCCTGCCCTGGCCGCTTCGCGGCATGGGACAGCGGCTGCTGATCCTGCCCGGCAAGGCCCAGACCACCCTGGACGCCGCCTGCCGCGCCTTGTGGCGGCAATTTGTCAGCCACCGGAACCTGCTTTCCTGGGTCACGGCGGCGCAAACTGAGGAGGAAAACGGCCTGCCCCTTTCCTGCCAGCTTTTCCAGCTGGCGGCGGGGGCGGGGATGCTGGCGCTGGCGATGCTGCCCGGCGGGTTCACCGCGGGCGTGATCGTGGGCGTGGGCTGGATTGTCGCACCGCTGCTGACGCGGTTTTTTGACGCGCATGCCAACCGTCAGCGGCCCATGACCAGCGCCCAGAAGGAAAACGCGCGCGATACCGCCCGGGCCACCTGGCGCTTTTTCGAGGACACCGTGACCGAAAGCACCCTGTTCCTGCCCCCCGACAATGTGCAGACCGACCCGGACAAGGGCCCGGCCCTGCGCACGTCGCCCACGAACATTGGCTTTTATCTTTTGTCCTGCTGTGCCGCGCGGGAACTGAACTTCATCACCACCGCCAACATGGCCAGGCGTTTGAACGAAACGCTGCAAACCCTGGAAAAACTGGACACCTGGCAGGGGCATTTCTATAACTGGTACGATCTCACCACTGGGGAGCCCCTGCCGCCCCGGTTCGTGTCCACGGTGGACAGCGGCAACCTGGCCGCCTGTCTGCTTTGCTGCGCCCAAATCTGCAGAAATCATCTGAATGAGTTGTCGGAAAAGGACGCTGACCTGCCCGCCCGGCTGGACACGCTGGCCCGGCTGGCGGATTTCCGCGCGCTGTACGACGGGAAAGCCGAGCTGTTTTACATCGGCTGGGAGGCGGAGGAAAACCGCCCCACCGCCGCGCACTACGACACCCTGGCCAGCGAAGCCCGCCTGACCTCCTATCTGGCGATCATGACGGGACAGATCAAACGGAAGCACTGGCTGCGGCTGAACCGGGCCGTCACGAGAGCAGGCGGCGGGCCGACGCTGCTGAGCTGGGGCGGCACGATGTTTGAATACCTGATGCCCAATCTCCTGCTGCCGCTGACCCCCGGCACGCTGCTGGGAGAAAGCGCCCTGAACGCCATCCGCGCGCAGATGAGCGACCACCCTGACCGGCCCTTCGGCATAAGCGAAAGCGGGTACGCCGCCTTTGACCCCGAACTGAATTACCAGTACCGCGCCTTCGGTTTGCCCGCTCTGGCCCGCAGCCCGGAAACGGCGGGCCCGGTCATCGCGCCGTATGCTTCCATGCTGGCCCTGCCCTTCTTCCCCCGGGCGGCGGCGGAAAACCTGGAACGGATGCAAAAGCTTGGCTGGGCGGACGAACATGGCCTGTTCGAAGCGGTGGACTACACACCCCAGCGCATCGGCCCCGCGCCGCAGATCGTGAAAAGCCACATGGCCCACCATCAGGGGATGATCCTGTGCTCCCTGTGCAACGCCCTGCGGGACAACGTGCTGGTGCGGGCCTTTATGACCCCGCCGGAAGCCAAAGCCCAAAGCGACCTGCTGCTGGAACGCGCGCCCACCCAAGCGCCCCGGAGAAAGGAATACCCCGCGCCGCGCGAGGACAAAGCGTCTTTTCATTCCATCCGCCGCGCCGCCCGGCCCGGCCTGCCGGCGGACGCCAACGCTCTGTATGGCAGCGGCACCACCTGGGTGCTGAACGCTTATGGGCAGGGGTATCTTGCGCATCGGGGAATGCAGGCCACCCGCTTCGATCCCGAAGCCGGAGCCCAGACCGGGCCGCAGTTCTATCTGCTGGACGAAAGCAGCGGCCGCTTCATCCGCCCCACCGCCCAGGGAAACGCGGTGTTTGGAGGCGGCGCGGCACGGTATCAGGTTGTTTGGGAGGGCTTGCAAATCACCCTTTCCTGCTGCGTGGAACCCCTGACCGGCGCGGCGGTGGCGGCGCTGACCATCGAAAACCCCGCTCCCGAGGAGCGGCGGGTGCAGGCGGTGTCCTTCCTGGAAATCGCCCAGGGCCGACAGGCCGACGACGCGGCCCATCCCAATTTCCGCGACCTGTCTGTGCGCGTGTCGCCCTGGGGCGAACACGGCCTCCTGTCGGAACGCCTGCCGCGGAATGAAAACGACGTGATGCCTTTGATCGGTCATATCGCCATTGGCGACGGCTTGGTGACCCGGCGGCAGGGCAGCCGAAGCTTGTTCCTGGGGCGCCTTGGCAGCTACGCAAAGCCTGCCCAATTAACGGAAGAAACAGCCTGCGAAACCGGGGATGTGATCACCCCCTGCCTGTCCCTCACCGTCAGCCTGCGGGTGCCCGCTCACAGGAAAAGCACGGTGTATTTCGTGACCGCGTTTGGGGAAACCAGGGAACAATTGGATCAAACACCGGTTTCCCTCAGCCGTGTGAAAGCGGCCTTTTCCCTGGCCTCCACTCAGGCCGCCATGACCGCGCGGCTGCTGCGGATGGAGGGCAGCGCATTGGGGCTGTACCAGCAAATGCTGGGGGCTTTGGTCTTTACCGGCCAGCCCCATCAGCAGGTATTTCCGCCCGCCGCGCGGGACGCGCTGTGGCGTTTCGGCGTGTCGGGAACGCTGCCTGTGCTGCTGGTGCGAGTGGATGAAAGCACCGGGCAGGCGCTGATCCGCCACGCGCTCCGGGCCAACGCCTGGATGCGGCTGCAAGGCGTCGCAACTGACCTGATTTTCTTCTGCCCGGAGGAAACGGAGTATCAGCGGCCCTGCCATGATCGGGTGCTGCACTGCGTCCAGGTCAGCCCCGACCGGGATATGCTGGGCCAGCCCGGCGGGGTGCATCTGCTTTCCGGCACGGAAACGGAAGCGCTGGCCCTGGAAAGCCTGGCCGCCCTCACCCTGCGGGGCGGGCAAAGCCTGCGGCAGCAGCTTGGCGCTTTGCGGACGCCATTGCCCGAAACGGAAGAAAAGGCGCTGTCTATCCCAGACCCCATACCGCCTGAAATACTCAGCCATGAGAACGGTTTCGGCGGCTATACCCGGGATGGGGCGTACTGTGTAACAAAACCCGCGCCGGTGCCCTGGCACCAATTATTGTGCGGAAAAAACTTCGGTATGGTGGTGTGTGAAGCGGGCATTCTGACCTCCTTCGCGGGCAACAGCCGCCTGGGACGCATCACCCGCGCGGTGCCCGACGTGTACCGGGGCGTACCCAGCGAGGAAATCTATCTGACGGACGAGGAAGGCCGCGTCTGGCCCCTGACCCGCGGCGCGGCGGTGTACGAGCCGGGCCTTGCGGTGTATCATGCCCTGGCCGGGCATGCGCTGTGCCAAACCGCCGTTTTTTCCCATCTGGAAAAGCCTCTGGGCATCCGCGCCGTGACCCTGCGAAGCGACCAGGAGCAGCGCGTCACCTGCTGGTGGGTCGTGCGCTTTGCCTTGGGCGAACATCCCGAAACCACGCGCTGCTGGGCGGAAGGTGAACTGGCAATCGCGTCCAGCGGCGATTTTTCCGGAACGATTTGGGCAGCGATGGAAGGGGCGAAGTGCCAGGCGCTGTCCGCCGCTGCCTGCTTCGGGATGACGGGAAGCGATGTGCCTCCTGCGCTGCTTTCAACCGCTCAGGGCGTGGGCAGCGTGGCCCTGTTCCGCGCGGACATCACGCTGTCTCCCCGGGAGCCCAAGCGTTTGACGATGGGCCTGGGCGTATCCTCCGGCGCAGAAAGCGCGAAAGCCGACTTTGCCGCGCTGCTTTCGGAAAGTGCCTCCGACGCTGCCCGGGCGGTGCGCGGATTCTGGAGCGATAAGCTGAGCCGCCTGCTGCTGTTTTCCTTCGACGAAGCGCTGGGCCGGATGGTAAACCGATGGCTACCGTATCAGGTGCGCGCGTCCCGGCTGATGGGCCGGGTCGGCCCGTATCAGGCGGGCGGGGCCATCGGCTTCCGCGATCAATTGCAGGACTGCCTGGCGCTGCTGTATACAGAGCCGGAATTCGTGCGGGAACACATCCTCCTGTGCGCAGCCCACCAGTATGCGGTGGGCGACGTGCAGCACTGGTGGCACCCGCCGATTCGCGGCGTGCGCACCCGCGTCAGCGACGACAGGCTGTTTTTGCCATACCTGACGGCGAAATACATGGAGGTGACCGGGGATGAAGAAATTCTGGAGGAGCCGGCGGCCTATCTGCAATCCCTGCCCCTGACGGAAGATGAAACCGACCGCTACGAGGAGCCCGCCGTCACGCCCTGGACGGAACCGCTGCTAGCCCACTGCCTGCGGGCGATTGATTCCGTGACACTGGGCGAGCACGGCCTGCCCCGTATGGGCAGCGGCGACTGGAACGACGGCATGAACCGGGTGGGTGGGGAAAGCGTGTGGCTGGCGTTTTTCTTCGCGCTGGTGCTGAAAGAATTTGCCCCATACTGTCCTTCCGAAATCAAGGAAAAATACCAGGCGTTGCGCCGCCGCATCCTGGACAGCGCGGAAAGCGCCTGGACGGGGCAATGGTATCTTCGCGCGTGGTACAGCGATGGAACTCCCTTGGCCGGCCCGGACACGCACCCGCCGCGCATTGATCTCATCAGCCAGTGCTTCGCCGTGCTGGGCGGCGCCCCGCGGCATCACGCCCGGGCGGCGCTGGCGGCGGCGGTGGAAAAACTGTATGACCGGGAGGCGGGCATCGTGAAGCTGCTGGACCCGCCCTTCATACCGGAGGAAAACGCGGGCTACATCGGCGCGTACCTGCCGGGCGTGCGGGAAAACGGCGGGCAGTATACCCACGCCGTGCCCTGGCTCATCCTGGCTCTGTGCCGGGTGGGGGAAACGGAACTGGCCTGGGAAATCGCCCGCGCTGTTCTACCGGAAAGCCACACGGACACACAGGAAAAAACGCTGATTTACCGAGCCGAGCCCTACGTCCTCTGCGGCGACGTGTACGCCGGGCAGCATCCCGGACGGGGCGGCTGGAGCTGGTACACCGGCAGCGCCGCATGGCTGTACTGGGTGATCGTGACCGAGCTGCTGGGCTTTGAAAAGCGGGGAGAGAAAGCGCGGCTGCATCCCGTCCGCATTGAAAACCAGGATTCTTTTACACTCATCTACCGCTTCGGCACGGCCAATTATCATTTCACCGCCGACCCGGATTCCCTGTTCGTCACCCTGGACGGCGTCAAATCCGACGACGGATGGGTGACCCTCGCCTCCGATGGCAGGACCCACGAAGCGCGGTTCCCGCTGCGATAAATCGTCCCCCATCCGGGGGATTTTTGATTTTCGCACAAAATGCCCGAAAAGCCGATGTTTCTGATATGGTCATCCCCGCCGGAGTATGATAAAATAGGCTGGAAACAGGACGGGAGGGATGGATGTGCTGACGAACCGGGAGATTCGGGACATCGCGCTGCGGCAGTCGGCCTGGGACTGCAGCTGCCAGCCGGAGGATTTCCTGCGGGCGGAAAACGTGATCTGTCCCGCAGGGCCGGGACCGAAGGCGAAGAAATATTATCAGGCCCCGCTGCCCTGCAATTTTGTCACCTACGGCAGCAACATCGTGGCGGCGGTGCAGGAAGAATACAAGGCCCTCATACAGGAATACCTGAATCGCTATACCTGGTATCACTGCTTTGAAACGCCCAACCTCCACTGGCTCCAGGAGCGCCTGAATCCATTCGGACTGAAGGTCTGCTTCATGGCGGAATATTTCCTGCCCGACGTGGACAGGCTGAAAGCCCTGCCCTGCGGATACGAAACGAAGGTCTTGGAGCAAAAGGATTTTGCCCCGCTGTACCTGCCCGAATGGAGCAATGCCATGTGCGAGAAGCGCAAGGAGCTGGACGTGCTGGGCGTGGGGGCATACGATCAGGGCAGGCTGATCGGCCTGGCGGGCTGTTCGGCGGATGGCGCGGACATGTGGCAGATCGGCATTGACGTGCTGCCCGCCTACCGCAGGCAGGGCGTCGCCAAGGCGCTGACCAGCCGGCTGGCGCTGGAGATCCTGGAACGGGACAAAGCGCCCTTTTACTGCTGCGCCTGGTCCAACATCCGTTCCGCCCGGAACGCCGTCGCCTGTGGCTTTTCCCCCGCGTGGGCGGAGATGAGCGTGAAGCCCGCCGCCATCGTGGATGAAATGAACGGGAAATAAACTGCTTTTATCTTGTTTTCAGGGCGGAATGGGTTTGCAATCCAATACAAAATAGCGTATAATGAATAAGTTCACCAGAATCTTCCGTGCCGGTGAACGAAAGGAGGGGCGGCCATGGCGCAGGTGGTATGGATCACGGGCGCTTCCAGCGGCTTGGGACTGCATACGGCCCAGGCGCTGGCGCGGAACGGTTTTACCGTCGTGGCCGGGGCACGCTCCTTCGGGAAAGGGAAAACCGTGGACGGCTGCCATTGCCTGCCCCTGGACGTGACCAGCCGGGAAAGCATCGACGCCTTCGCGGAGGAAGCGCTCAAGGCCTATAGCCCGCCGGATATTCTGGTCAACTGCGCCGGGATGCTGATATTAGGCGCGTGCGAAAGCTACACGCTGGATGAACTGCGCCAGGTGATGGAAACCAACTTTTTCAGCCAGGCGGCCATGATTTCCAAAGTGCTGCCCTACATGCGGGAAAAAGGCAAGGGCCGCATCGTGAACTTTTCCTCCATCAACGGCCTGCTGGGCATCCCCTTCGAGGGGGCTTACACCGCCAGCAAACACGCCATCGAGGGCTACTCCGAATGCCTGAGCTATGAGGTCAAGCCCTTCGGCATCGAAATCATGCTGGTGGAGCCGGGCGACCACCGCAGCGGCAGCAGCGCATACCGCAGGCATTCCCAGGGCATGACCGATGCTTCGCCTTACCGGAAAGCCTTTGATACCGGCACCGCCCAGATCGCCCATGACGAAGCCAACGGCAGCGACCCGGACAGGCTGGGCGAAAAAATCGCTAAAGCCCTGAAACGCAAGCATTTGCCCCGGCGGCTGCGCGTCGCCAAGCCCGATCAGCATTTGGCTGTGGTGCTGCATGACCTGCTGCCCAACCGATGGTTTGAAAAAATTATCGGGCCGTATTATGGGAAATAAGGAAACGCTGGGGGCTGCGCGCCCCCAGACCTGCGCCAGGGTCCTGAGGACCCTGGACCCGCAATAGGCGATTTTGCGCTGTTGGAATAAGCAGACAAGTTCCGCTTGGTGCGCTGGGGTTACGAAAAGTTTGAGGGCTTCTGGCCCAAGAAAGCCCGGGAACATCCGTAGGGGAAAGCGAACTTTCCCCTACGGATGATTCCCTGGCTTTCACCGGATGCAAAGCATCCGGGCTGGCGGCTTCGCCGCCGGGCCAGAAGCATCACGGCACCAAGATAATCTTCCGCGTTCCTCCAATCTTCATCGGGAACCAAGCTGATTTCTCGGTTCAAGCATGATCTGCTATTGAGGTCCAGGAGATGAAATCTCCTGGTTCAGGGGTACAGGGGGCTGAAGAAGCCCCCTGCCTCGTAACGTTACCACATCAGAAAGAGGAAACAACATGAGTGAAGTGCTCGCCCGCAGCGAAAAATTGCGGGAGAAGATGACGCTGCAAAACCTGTTTGAGCTGATTTGCGGCGACGGCAGCAAGGTCGCGGCGCGGTGGCTGGAGAAGGACGCGGAAAAGTCCGTCACCTTCGCGGAATACAAGGCGAAGTCCTTCGCCGTGGCGGCGCTGCTGCGGTCGGTGCTGGGCGAAAAAAACAAGGGCAAATTCATCGGCATCCAGGCGGACACGTGCCCCGAATGGTTTTATTTGTTCTGGGGCGTGATGGCGGCGGGCTACAACGCCGTGCTGATGGACTTTACCCTGACGGACGACATGACCGCCTACATCCTGGGCCAGGCCGGGGCCATTGCGCTGATCGGCAAAAGCCCCCGGAATCTGCCGGGGAACACCGCCCAGTTCACCATCCAGCAATTGTCCATGGCAAAGGAGCAAAAGGGCTTCAAGCCCGAGTTCGGCACCATGGTGGCGCTGTGCACCTCCGGCACCACGGATACCAGCCGAGTGTTTGTGTACAACGAAAAAGCCGTGTGCAGCCAGGTGCTCAACGCCGAAATGCTCTACCACGCCAACCAGCGCATCATCTGCGACGAGCCCCGGCGGCAGCTGGCGTTCCTGCCCTACCACCATATTTTCGGGTTCATGGTGTGCCTGCAGTGGATTCATTTCCTGGGGTACGAAACGGTCTATCTTCACGACCGCAGCCCCCAGTGCATCCAGAAAACCGCCCAGCACTTCAAGATTACCCATTTGATGGCCGTGCCGCTGCTGGCGAACAATCTGAGCGTGGCGCTGAATAAACGGGTGGCCAAGGAGAGCAAACTGAAACGCGCGGGCTTTAAGACCCTGCGGGGCATTTCCCTGGCGCTCCAGTCCATCGCCCCCGGCTTCGGGCTGGACTTCGCCCGGAACGTGCTGTTCAAATCCGTGACGGATCAAATGCTGGGCTCCGACGTCAGGTGCATCATCCTGGGCGGCAGCCATACGCCCAAGGAGCATATGCGCACACTGAGCGCCTTGGGGTACTTTACCGTGTCCGGCTTTGGCATGACGGAAACGGGCATCACCTCGGTGGAAACCAATATGAACGTGATCACCCGCACGTCCGGCTCCGTGGGACGGCCTCTGAGAAGCGCGGAATACCGGGTGCAGAGCGACGGCGAAAAATCCAACCAGGGCGAAATGTACATCCGCGGCGACACCATCCACACGGGCCGCCTGGTGGACGGCAAGCTGCTGCCGCCCCTTCTGGACGACGAGGGCTGGTTCCGCACCGGCGACATCGTGCGTTTGGAAAAGGGCAGCCGCATGTACGTGGAAGGCCGGGCCAAGGACGTGATCATCAACGAATCCGGCGAGAACGTGTACCCCGACGAAATCGAGGACGCCTTCGGCGCGCTGGAGGGCGTGGAGCAGTTCTGCGTGCTGGGCGTGAAGGCCACGGGCAAAAAGGACGAGAAGGAAGACAAGGGTTTCCTGTCCCACCTGCCCCACCTGCCCGGCAAGAAAAAGGGCGTGGTGGACTACGAGGACATTACGCTGGTGCTGAATCTGGGCCAGCATTATAAGGACGACGATTATATCGCCTCCCTCATGGCGCAGGTGCGGCGCATCAACAGCACTCTGCCCGCCTTGAAGCGCGTGAACCGGGTGCTGGTAACCAGCGAAAAATTCCAGACCGCCGGAGGCATCAAGGTCAAGCGCCTGGCCCTCAAAAAGCAGATCGAGGAAAAGAAGCTGGCCTACCGGGAGATCGACTTCAACCGCCGCGACGAGGTGGCCGCTGAGGAAAATAAACCCATCGTCCAGGAAGAAAATACCCCCTCTGATTTGCAGCTGGAGGAAATCAAGCAGAAGGTGCGGGCGGTCTACGCCGAAACCCTGGACGTGCCGCTGGAGCAAATCAAGGACGACGCCCACTTTATCGACGAGCTGGGCGGCGACAGCCTGCAGGTGCTGGGCATGAGCCTCAAAATCGAAGAGCAGTTCAACGTGATGATCCCTACCGAGGAATACGGCAAGTGCACCACGGTGAACGATCTGTCCGCCCTGCTGTACGCGAAGGTGCGCGGCGACGTGGCCTATGAGAGCGCGAACCCGGAGAATCAGGAGCCGGTCACGCCCATCACCCGGTTCGAGGATTCCCCGGAATACAAAGCGTTTGAAAAGCGCTATCAGTCCCTCATGGGCGATGGGCAGGAGAACCCCTACTTCGTGGCCCACGATTCCCCCCTGCTGGACAAGAGCTTCGTGGATAATCAGTGGATGCTGGACTTTGGCTCCTACAACTACGTGGGCATGAGCGGCCGGGAGGAAGTGAAAGCCGCTGCCAAAGCCGCTATTGACAAGTACGGCACCTCCGCCTCCGGCAGCCGTCTGCTGGCGGGCGAAAAGACCTTGCACAAAGAGCTGGAAGCCGCCATCGCGGAATGGAAGCACACCGAAACCTCCCTGGTGCTGGTGGGCGGCCACTCCACCAACGTGACCTGCGTGGGCAACTTCTGCGGTAAGGGCGACCTGATCGTCTACGACGCCATCGCCCACAACTCCATCGAGCAGGGCTGCCGCCTGAGCCAGGCCACCGCCAAGCCCTTCCCCCACAACGACGTGGCGGCGCTGGAAAGCATCCTGCGCAACCTGCGCCACAAGTTCGCCAAGGTGCTGATCGTGATCGAAGGCGCGTATTCCATGGACGGCGACATCGCCCCTGTGCCGGAAATCGTGAAGCTGAAAAAGAAGTACGGCTGCTTCCTGATGGTGGACGAGGCCCACTCCGCCTGCGTCATCGGCGAAACCGGCGGCGGCGTGGACGAATACTTTGGCCTGGCCCCGGACGATATCGACATCAAGTACGGCACGCTCTCCAAGGGCCTGGGCACATGCGGCGGATATCTGGCGGGCAGCCATGCCATCATCGACTACATGCGCTATAACCTGCCCGGCTTCGTGTTCTCCGTGGGCATTTCCCCGGCGCTGGCCGCGGCCAGCCTGGAGGCTATCCGCCTGCTGCAAAAGGATCACACCATCGTGCAGCGCCTGCACCGCAACATCAAGTGCTTCTACGAGGAAGCCCACAAGCGGAACCTGAACACCTGCCTGGCCGGGGAAACCGCCATTCTGCCTATCCTGGTGGGCAGGGACGAGGACGCGTGGGAGCTGAGCAACCGCCTGCGCAAGAAGGGCGTCATCGTGCCCCCCGCCGTGTATCCCGCTGTGCCGAAAAACAAGGCGCGCCTGCGCTTCTGCGTCATCAGCGAGCATCAGCCCGACGAAATCGTGGAGGCCCTGGACAAGCTGGTGGAATGCGCCAAGGAAGCGGGGATTCAGCTGCCGTCTTAATGGCAAACTGACCTTCAAATAAAATCAAGGGAGATAGAACAATGAGCGAATGCACCCATGACTGCTCCTCCTGCGGGGCCAACTGCCCCAGCCGGGATCAGCAAAGTCTGTTGGAAAAGCCCCATGCGGGAACGAACATCAAAAAGGTCATCGCCGTGATGAGCGGCAAGGGCGGCGTGGGCAAATCCATGGTGACGGCGCTGCTGGCCGTGCTGGCCCAGCGGGCGGGCCTCAAAACCGCCATCCTGGACGCCGACATCACCGGCCCCTCCATCCCCAAGGCCTTCGGCATCAAGCAGAACGCCATGGGCAACGAGGAAGGCATCCTGCCCGTGGAAAGCAAAACGGGCATCAAGCTGATGAGCCTGAACCTGCTGCTGGACGACGAAACCGCACCGGTGGTGTGGCGCGGCCCCGTCATCGCGGGCACCGTCAAGCAGTTCTGGACGGATGTGCTCTGGGGCGATATTGACATCATGTTCATCGACATGCCTCCGGGAACCGGCGACGTGCCGCTGACCGTGTTCCAGTCCGTGCCGGTGAACGGCGCGGTGGTGGTCACCACGCCTCAGGAGCTGGTGGGCATGATCGTGGAAAAGGCCATGAACATGGCCGACATGATGCAGATTCCCGTCAAGGGCATCGTGGAAAATATGAGCTACGTGGTCTGCCCGGACTGCGGGAAGCACGTGTCCGTGTTCGGCGAAAGCCACGCCGACGAAACCGCCCAGCGCTTCGGCGTGCCCGTGCTGGGCAAGCTGCCCATCAACCCCAAGCTGACCGCCGCCTGCGACGCGGGCCTGATCGAGCTGTTCGAGGGCGATTGGCTGGATAACGCGTTGAAGGATATTTTGAAATAACAGAACCAATTCAGGGACAGGAAAAACTTTCCTGCCCCTGAATTTGGCTTTCGCGCTTATCATTGACTTTGCTTATTTTTACTCCGCAGATGATGAATCAATGTGTAGACAACATGAATATCGTCTTCCGATAACCCCTGAACGCCTATCGTGGCCGTTTGATCCGCTTTCAGCAGGTAATCTGTGGACACATCAAATAAAGCGGATAATTCAACAATACACTGCGTGGAAGGAACGGAGATTCCCAGCTCCCACGCATTCACGCTTGATCTTGTTACGCCGAGCTTTCTTGCCAATTCTGCCTGTGAGTTGCCGTTAGCTTCCCGTAAAGCCTTGATCCGGTCAGCAATCATACTGTCACCTCCCAAGACAGAATGGTAAAATGATTCAAGTGATATTGCATTAACATAATGATATATATACTTGACATATACAGGATTTTATCTTATACTGTAGAAAATGAATTTGAGATATGAAAGCAAAGGAGGATCAACAGATGCGGCGTTTTTTGAATCCAATCAGAGTATCCGCGGGGCTGCTGCTGACAGCGGTTTTCCTGTGCCTGTGCGCAAGCGCATACGCGAACGACCCGCAAAATGACGGACACGCGTGGGGAAATAAAACCTTGGTGAAGGAAGCCAATTGCCTGTGGCCAAACACCTACGTATACACCTGCGCGGATTGCGGTATGCGGGTACAAACTACAGAGGGAAAGCCCCTCCCTTACCATAACCTGGGTCCCTGGGAAGTGGCCACTCCGGCCACGGAGGACTCCGAAGGCGTGGAAGTGGCCGTGTGCGCCGACTGCCATTCCCCCTTCTCACGCACCATTCCCAAGCTGAGCAGCCAGACCGAAACGGAGCATACCTGGGGCGCGCCTGTCATGGTCAAGGCGGCTACCTGTATAGAGCAGGCCACCTATGAATATACTTGTTCCACCTGCGGAGCCAAAAAGCAGGAATGGAAGGGCGAGTTAGGAGATCACGACTGGGGGCCCTGGGTTGTGCATCGGGAGCCCACAGCCGACACGGAAGGCTTGAGAGAACGGGCCTGCTCCCACGGACACCGAATCACCGAAGCAATCCCTGCCCTGGGCCAGCACAAGGAACACACCTGGAAAAAATCCAGGCTGATGGAACCCGCTTCGTGCATCGCAGGGGATTATTATGAATACATCTGCACCGAATGCGGCAAGGCGGACTATCGGTTTGAGGGCAGCCCCGATCCAAACGCTCATCGCTGGGGCAATTGGTATGTGGAACGCTACCCTACGGCTTTCATGCCGGGCTTGGAGTATCGGCGCTGCTCAGTCATCAGCGATCATGTTGAAACCCGGGAAATCCCTTATCAAGCCCAGCACGAGCATCAATGGGGCGGCAAAACCTTAATTCAGGCCGCGACCTGCCAGAGCAAAGCGAAATATCAATATACATGCGAAATCTGCAATGAAACAATGGAACAGGAGGAAGGCAGCATAGATCCCATGGGGCATGATTACGGCCCCTGGGCCGTGGTGTATCCGGCCACGGCCACCTCCGATGGCATGGAGGAAGCGGAATGCAGGCTGTGCCATCTGTCTGCCCAGCGTACCATTCCCGCCCTGAGCGGTGAAAATGAAACGGAACACACCTGGGGCGAACCCGTTAAAATCAGCGACGCCACCTGCGGCAATCCCGCCCTGTATGAATACACCTGCCTGACCTGCGGCGGAAAGAAGGAGGAGTATGTCGGCGGCTTTGCCGAACACGAGTGGGGCGAGTGGATCGTGGATGAGGAACCCACAGCCAATACCACCGGGCTGAAGCACAGGGTCTGCAAGCAGGGGCATCGGGAGGACGCGGTCATCGACAGCCTGAGCTTCCAGCATCAGCAGGCCGGGGGCCATACCTGGGAGAAAACAAAGCTCATCCGCGCCGCCACCTGCACACACGGCGAATGGTGGGAATATACATGCCCCGGCTGCGGCACGACCAAGAACGACTATGAAGGCAGTCCCATCCCTTCCGCCCACGACTGGACCGACTGGATGGTGCAGGATCCTGCTACCGAAACGGAACCGGGCGTAGAAGTGCGGTACTGCACTGAAAACATGGAGCACTTGGAAACGCGGCCCATTCCCGCCCTCGGCAGCGAAGCCAAGCCGACGGAAACCGCCGCTCCGCAAGCGACTGCCATTCCCGCGCCTACCCCGGCAAGAACGGCAAGCCCGACTCCGGCAGCCCAAACTCCAACCGCCGAGCCGCGCCCAACGGAAACGGCAGCCCCCACCCAGCAGCCAACCAAAGCGCCTGCTTCCACGCCGCAGGAAACGGCTGTTCCTCCGCATACACATATCTGGACAGATGAAGGAATCAAGGTCAGCGACGCCACCTGCAAAGCGCCCGCAAAATACCGGTATACCTGCACAATCTGCGGCGAGGAAAAGCTGGAAAACGAAGGCGGCGTGAACCCTGACGGACACGACCCGCAATGGAGAATCCGCAGACAGCCGACAATGGAGGAAGATGGCCTTCGTCAGCAGGAATGCGTTTTGTGCGGCGCTGTGCTCCGGGTCAACCGCGTTTCCAAGCTGGCCCCAAAGATCGCCATAGACGAAGCGCACTTTCCCGATCCGGTTTTCCGCCAGTACATCCTGTCGCAATTTGACAAAGACATGGACAAAACAATGACTGCTGATGATGCTTCCTCCGTTTGGATTATCATTTGCCGCAACCTGGGCATCCGAGACCTGACGGGCATTGAATTCTTTCCCGGCCTGATCTACCTGGACTGCGGCGGCAATGACCTGACGGAATTGGATCTGGTCATGAACGCGAAGCTGAAAACGCTGATCGTTTCCAGAAACCCGCTGAAAACCCTTAACATCAGCGGCAATCCCGAACTGTGCCGCGCTTATCAGGAGGGGCAGAAAAAAGAAGACGCTGAAACCAGCAGCATTCGTTTCGTACTGGATAAAGTTGAATTATCCGTTGACGCCGGCACGGAGATCATCACTGAACCGGCGCAGAGCGAATAATAGTCAGTCTGATAAAAAAAGGGAACGCCGAGGGTTTTGTGCCCCTGCGTTCCCTTTTCCCGTTCTTCGGTTAACCAAGTAAATTCAGCGCTTTTTATAAAGGACAAGCTCGGGATTCACGCCATCCTTCTCATAGGTGCTGATCAGGATGAAATCCATATTGGCCAGCACGCCGAAGCAGCGGTCGCCGCCAAATTCTGATTCCAGCTGGGTGCCCAGATAGGTGGTTTGATCATTGAGGAATTTGGCGTTCATGCCGCTGGGCAGGGGGTATTCCAGATTGACGAACCGCCCCACCAGCGCGTTCAGCTTTTCCACCTTCGGCATGCCCTCGATGTGCAGCGCGTTGATTTCTTCGATCAATTGCTGTTTGAACTCTTCAAACTGCCCGTCGTCGCTGAGCTCCTCATACCGTTTCCAATAGTCCAGCTTGGGCAGAGTTTGTTTCAAATACGCCCGGGCCTGCTCCTCGGTGAAGTTCTCATTGACCATGTTGCGCACGCACATGTCGATCAGGTCGTCCATGTTGCTGTAGGTGTACGTCCCGTCGGCGTAGCACCACTGGCAGTAATGCTCATTGGGCGTGCCGTCCTTGTCCTTGCCAATGATGCTGTCGTCCATGGGCATGCCGCAGCACTGGCAGATCAGCGGATGCGGCGAACCCAGCAGCGTGTTGATGGACACGTTGAAGAGCCGGGACAGCAGCTTCAAGGTTTCCGTGTTCGGCACGGTTTCGCCGTTTTCCCAGCGGGACACCGCCTGGCGGGTGACAAACACCTTTTCCGCCACCTCGTCCTGGGAAAGGCCGTCTTTGGTTCTGAGCCGGTAAAATACATTCTGTTCGTTCATACAAGCGCCTCCCTGTGTCTGTCTTCTGGGAGTATTGTAATACAGAGATACAGGGAATACAAGCAACGGGCAGTTGCGCTTATGTTCTGGCCTGCATCAGCGCCAGGGCGGGCTGCTCGCTCAGGTCCTGCTTGGTGACGCGCAGGAGCGGCATGGGGGAGACGCCCTCGGCTCCCATCAGGCGCAGGAACGGCTTTTCATCCGTGATGGGCCATTCGGCGTTCACCGCGGTTTTGTAGTGCATGGGGATCACCATGCGGGGCTTGACCGCCTGGACAGCATCATAGGCGGTCTTGGCGTCGATGGTGTAGAACCCGCCGATGGGGATCATCAGGATGTCCGCCTGACCGATGGTCTTGATTTGTTCGGCGGTCAGCGGCGCGCCCTGGTCCCCCAGGTGCACCAGGGTCAGGCCCTCCATTTCGATCTTCATGATCAGGTTGCTTCCCCGCTTCGTTCCGCCTGCGTCGTCATGCACGGAGGGAATGGCGGTGATTTTCACCTCAGGCGCAGGATACCATTCTCCGGCCTGGTCGATGATGGCGGGTGTGCCGGTGGCCTTGGCGGTATAATTATGGTCGCCGTGGCCGTGGGAGACGGTTACCGCGTCGGCGCGGTATTCCCCCATGGGATAGCCCACGTGGGCGTCGTAGGGGTCAGTGAGCAGGGTGAAGCCGTTGGCTCCTTCCAGGTAAAATTCCGAGTGTCCGTGATAGGTGATCAGCACGGTGAATCGCTCCTTTCCCATTCCCAAAGTGCTTGAAAAATCAGCAGGCCCGCCGCTTTCGGCAGGCCGATCTGCTTCCTTTGCGCTTCCGCGCAGGCGGGAGACAGCAGCCGCGTCAAGGCGTTTATATCGCCGCCGTCCATGGTTTTCAGCGTCAGGCGCAGGAGCGGCAGGTTTTCCTCCGTCACTTCGCCGCCATACCGCAGCAGACGGTCGCCCAATGCGTAGAGAAAAAGATTTTCGTCTGTCATCCGGGGCGCTTCAAGCGTCAGCGCCGCCGCCAGGGCCCGGTATTTTTGCAGGCTTCCATCCACATAGGCCAGCCCGTTTTCCAGCCGTACCGTAAAGTCCGCGGCAGCAAGCGCCGCCGTGATTTCCTCGGTCCCGCCCCGGCGCGGATAATCGCTGATCAACAGTCCGTCTCCCTGATCCCGTCGCACAAAGCCCCGGGGGATCAGGTGGCGAAGCTCCTCCCGCCAGAAGGTCAGCGGGTTCATTGCTTGCCTGCCGGGCAGAAGCGGATGCGCAGCTCGTGCATGGCGGCGAACTGGCCCTGCAAATCCAATTGGTAGGTCAGGTTCACTTCGCCGATCGGCCCGTCCTCCACCTGATACTTTACATGTGTGGCGTACACACCCATCGCCAGGTCACCATAGGGCGTAGAGTAGTTGCCTTCAAAGCGGTGCCCCTGGTCGAATACCATGCTGGTGGCGAAGGCGCCTGTGCGCTGCATGGTCACCACGCCCTTGTCCAGCGTCAGCGTCACGTCGCTGCTTTCGTTGTCCGGCTGGGTTTCCGTATAGTCGATGCGCCATAAATCCTTTCCGCCGGTCATGGTGCCGGTGGTCAGCAGCCGGACGGAATCGCCGGGCTCATCGTCGTCATGGGTCCACCCCATCACGGACAGCAGTACTTGCTGTTTTTTCTTCATATTGTGTAAACTCCTCTCTTCTACAGTATACCAAAAGCTGCTTTATGATGCAAGTGGTTTGGCCCGTCAGGAGGAAAAGGCGCGGCCGATAAATGAAAGCACAGCCGACGGGAAGGAATCCTCAGGATATTCTGTGATATTATGGTTGAGTTTTTACCATTTTTTCGGTATAATATATTTGAAGGCTGAATTGATTGCGCCTGTGGCTATGACGGACAGTGAAAAAGGAGAAAGGGTACATGAAAAAAAACGACAAGCTTATTTGGTCGTTGATTGTGGCTTTGGGCTTGATGGTGGTGATTGCCGGCGTGATGCTGCTGCAAAGCTATAACGCGAATAAGAGCAATCAGAAGGCGCTGACCGAATTGGAAGCGAACCTGAGCAGCGTATCCAATGCGCTGGAGGAAACCAAAACCCTGGCAAACGAAAAATCCACGGAGCTGGAAAATCAATCCAGCGCTTATCAGCGTCAGATCGGGGACATGCAGCGGACGCTGGACCAAACCGCAGGCGAACGCGACGCGCTGCAAACCCAGATGCAGGCCCTGACTGAAAAAACGGAGCAAGCCGCGAAGGAAACGCAGGACTGGCAGGCCCGGTATGATGCTGCATCGGCCGAATTGGACGCCCAGAAGAAGCAGACCGAAAGCTTGAACGCCCAGATCGCCAAGCTGCAATCCGATCTCGACACGGCCAGCTCCCGGTCCGCAGCGGAACAGAAATCGGTTTCCGACGCGCTGGCAAAAGCCCATGCGGATTTACAGACCGCCCAGCAGGAAAACGAAAAGCTGAGCCAAAGCGCCGCCGCGCTGAAAGAACAGTTGACCGCCGCCGAAGGGAAAGAACAAGCGCTGAACGGGCAGATCCAAGCGCTTCAGGAAGAACTGGAGGCCGCGAAAACCATCGCCACCAAGGACGCCGAGCAGTCCGCCGCCCAAGTGGCCGCCCTCAGCGAACAATTGAAAAAGGCCCAGGAGGATCTTGCGGCCACGAATCAAAAGGTGGAAAACCTGACCCAGACCATCAGCGACCTGAACGGACAGCTGACCGCCGCAAAGGCCGCCGCCGACAAGGACGCAAAGCAGTCCGTGGCCCAGATCGCCTCCCTGAACGAAAAGCTGACCAACGCCCAGACGCAGCTGGAAGCGGCGCGGAAGGAGAAGGAAGAACAGGACAAAGCCGTTGCCGCCCTCAATCAGCAGCTATCCTCCGCGGAGGCCGCTTTGATCAGCGACGCGCAGCAATCCACGGCGCAGGCTGCCCTTCTGAATGAACAATTGAACGAGGCCAAGGCTCAGCTTGACAGCGTAAGCAAGGAAAAGGAAACGCTCGAACAGTCTGTCGCCGCCCTGAATGAGCAGCTCATCCAGAACCGGGCAGCATTGAAAACCGCTGTTCAGGAAAAAGAAAATCTGGAAAAAACCATTGCTTCTCTGGAATTTCAGCTGAACAATTCCAAAGCATCCGCTGAGGAGCAGGAGAAGATATTTACGGCGCAGGCGGCTGACCTGAATGAAACACGGAAACAGCTGGATCAGGCTCAGAAAGCGCTTGCTGCCGGCGACCAGGAAAAAGAACAGCTGAACGCAGCCGGGGCTTCGCTGACCGCACAGCTGAACGCAGCCCGGGATGAATTGGCTCAAGCCCAGGAACAGCTTGCCGCGGCAGCCTCCGCCCAGAAAAAGGAAAAGGATGATGCGTCAAACAGCATTGCTGCCCTGGAGGAAAAGAACCAGGCCTTGACCGCTGAAGCCGCCGCGCTGCGCGGCAGTCTGGACGCGGAAACGCAAAAAAACGCCCGCTTGCAGGAGGAACTGGACGTACAGTCCGCCCAGCCGGAAGCGCTGCAAAAACGGCTGGAAGCATTGAAAGGCGAAGATGGAGCTGTGGCGGCGGAGAAATTGGACGAACTGGTCAGCCCGATTCTGCGGGCTTTCCGGGAAAGCATCCCCGCTGACCCGGAGGACGGGACCACGTATTCAGTGCCTGCCTCGGTGCTGATTGACGGGCAGGAAGTAATGACCATTAGTTATTACCTTACCAAATCCCAGGAAGCCAAGGCGTATGAAGCCGCGAAGCAGCTCAATGACAGCCAGACCCTGTATCAGATCGACCTGAACCACGATCGGACCGCCGCGCTGATCGTCAACGGAACCGCGTTTGGCAAAGAAGCCTTTGAAGCCGTCTATGCGGAAGCGTTCAGCCGGAACCCTGCCGCCAGCCAGGAGGAGCTGAGGCAGCTGACCGCGGAGGAAATGACGAAGAAGCAGGTGCTTCAGGAGCACGCGGAGGCCATGGGTCTCGATGCGGAAGACGCGGACATGGAAAGCAAGCTGTGGGAAGAAGCGCTGAAAAATGTCGCGGTGAGCGAAGCAGACTTTTCTGCTGCGCTGCGGCAGCGGCAGACGGACGAGGACGCCGTGCTTGCCTCCGATCCGGCCGCGTATGCCCGGATGCTGGAGGAAGGGCGGATCGCTTCCCCCGTCTTACCGGAAGGCAGCCGATTCGTCAAGCAGCTGATCGTGCCGGTGGATATATCCGAATTGGATAAGATCCTGCCTGAGCTGGAGCGGTTCCAGAAAGAGCTGGATGCGGTCAACGCGAAGATTGACGGCCAGAACCTGAGCAAAAGCGAAATGGAAAAGCTGCAAAAGGACAGGAACTTCCTCGCCAAGCAGGTTTCTCAGCTCAACAGTGACCGTAAGCTGCTGCTGACCATCGAGCAGCGGGCGAAGGACAAAGCCGCCGATTTGGGCAATAGAATCAGAACGCGGCAGATTACCTTTGATGAAGCCGCTGATTTGGCAATGCGGGACGACGCCATGCCCGCCGTCGGCTACGCCGTGTTCAGCGGCGCGCCTGCGTCCGATGAGGAATGGACTGCCGCCGCGCTGGCGCTGGAAAGCCCGGGCGACGCCAGCGCCCCCATTCGGCTGAGCGATGGGTATCATGTCCTGTATTACAGCGAAGAAATCACCGCCGCCTCTGCCGTTATTCAAGGCGCGCAGGAGACACTGGGGCGGGAGATGCTTTCTGCCCTGCGTGACGCTGCACAGGAAAACCTGCTGAACCAATGGATCGACGAGGCGGAAGTGGTATTGAACGTGAAGTGATTTGGCGGGAAACAGGAGGGAGGAAGCGGCTTCGCTTCCTCCTTTTTTCATTTCCTGTCAGGAAATTTTTGCCGAATGCAGGAAAAACAGTGCGAATCAACGAATATTATACAGGTATATGCCTTTTGAAAGAAGGAAGAAAAAATGTGGGTTTGTCAGCACTGCCATTCGGAAAATAAAGATACCTCAGCCACCTGCGAGGCCTGTGGCACACCTCGGCCCGTGCGCCGTTTCGGTTCCGCGCCGCAGGTGCGCACGGCCGCGTCCGTCTCGGCTTCTGCGGCACAGGGCCCGGCGCAGCAAAATGACGCCGCGCCTTCTTCGGTTCCGGACGCGCGCGCCGCTGCGGCTGTCAGGGCTGCTTATCAGCAGGCTTCGGTTCGGCGGGAAGATGAGGACTATGATGAAGAAGAAGAAATGTATGACCGGCCGCGCCGCGGAGGTTCTATCTTCGGCAAGCTGGTGGGCGGGCTGCTTATCGTGCTGCTTCCGCTGCTGGTGGGGCTGCTGGCCTGGCGGCAGTACGATGCGCTGTCGGAAGCGCTGCTGCCGCTGTATCTCACCGAAAAGGCCCCGGAATGGCTGCATTCTGTGTTTTATGGGCTGCTGACCGCCGCTGCCGTATTGCTGTCCATGCTGCCGGGATTGTGGACGATACTGCTGTCCCGCAAACCAATACAACAGGGAGATTAAGAAAGCTAAAAAACAACGGCTTGCATGACGCAAGCCGCTCGGACTGCCGACAAAGTCCCCGGGATGCATCGAAGGGCCGCAGTCCTTCGATTGCAATCCGCAGGCGGCGGCGTGTACGTCGCCGGGGCCCGTAGCGCCAGGAAAACCTGCCCTTGGGCTGGTTTTCAGCGAAGGGCGGGCCGGAAGGCCATGGGCATGCAACAGAATGTTGCTTCCTTTATCAATTTGCGACCTTCCTTTATCAATTTGCGACCGTAAAATGTGTGTTTCAAGCATCTTTTGATGCTTGAAATGCCATTTTACAGCAAATTGATGTTTCGAATGGAAGGACGGTTTACCGCCCTTCCATTCGCAGAGTGTCGAAAAGTTCTTTTTCGACACTCTGAACGGCTTGCATGACGCAAGCCGCTGTTTTTTTATTCGTCCGCCTCTCGGGATTCTGCGCCGTTGGCCAGGGCCCGGGCGTATTTTTCGCTCATGAGGTCAATGGAATAGAGGTATTTTTCACCGTTCACGTCCGCGATGACTTCCCGGATATCCTGGTATTCCGGGTCGCTTTTCATCTGTGCGATGAGCGCGTCCATGGTTTCATTGCTCAGGAAGAAGGGCTGGCGGGCGAAATAGTAGAGGGGCGTGGGGGTGGGGAACGCCTTGCAGTTGAAGCGCACCATCTCCGCCACCGTGCGGGCGTCGTCCTTTTCCAGGGTGAGCATGGCGATCTTGGCGTAGTTGTTGGCCATCAGCTCGTCGGAATAATAGTAGGTATCCTTGTGGCCCTTCACGAAGCGGATATCCTTGCAGGTTTCGTCCGCAAAGAGCTCTTCCAGCAGCGCATCCACGTTTTCTTCGTCCTTGGCGATCAGGGCTTTCGGGGTGATCAGCGCGGACTTGCAGCGGGCGCGGATGAAATCCGCCAGCAGCTGCGCCTTGGTTTTCACCGGCTCCGGGGGCAGCTCGGATTCCGGCTCGGAGGGCTGGAAGGGGTCCTCCACGTCCGGCAGGGATTGCAGGTAGTCGAATACGTCGGGCTTTTTTTCCGCGGTTTCGCCCGCGATCACCTTTTCCGCCGCTTCCTGCATTTCACGCTTTTCCAGTTTGGGGTTGTCCAGTTCCTTGTTCACCGCCGGGTCCAGCGCGTCGCTGAATTCCCCGGGGATTTCGCTGGGCTTCTGCACCACTTCTTTGGAGAAGCCCGGCTTGCGCCGTCCAAATAAGGCCATTTGTTTTACCTCCTTTGGGAGTAAATAGACGCTATAAATCACTAAGGGAAACGCTGGGGCTGTTCGCCCCAGACCCCAACCAGGGTTCTGAGGACCCTGGACCCGCAACTGGCGAAAAAACGTAGTTGAGATAGGCGAACAAGTTCCGCCTGTTGCGCTGTGGTTACGAAAAGTTTGAGGGCTTCTGGCCCAAGAAAGCCCGGGAACATCCGAGGGGGAAAATTCATTTTCCCCTGCGGATGATTCCCTGGCTTTCCCCGGATGCGTTGCATCCGGGTTGGCGGCTCCGCCGCCGGGCCAGAAGCACAACGACACAAAGCCAGGCTTCCGCGTTCCTCCACGCTTCAGCGGGAACCAACTTCATTTTCCTATTCAATCAATATCCGCTGCTGAGGTCCAGGAGATGAAATCTCCTGGTGCAGGTGTACGAGGGCCGCATAGGCCCTCGCTCCGTTGTGATTTAAGCATCTTTTAAGAAAGCTCCCACGCGAAACGCGCGGGAGCGTGAGAAGTTATAGCATCCTATCAGATCAGGCCCAGTTCTTCCAGCTTATCCGCGCAGTCCTTGAGGTCGAACTTTTCCAGGGTTTCGCGGGTGGGGATACCGGTTTCCTTGTTCCAGCCCATGGCCTCGTACCACATATCCAGGCTCTTTTCCCAGTCCTCGCGGTCCAGCTTCACGGTGCCTTCCTCGAAGGGCTTGAAGTCGGGCTCCTTATCAAAGACCCATTCGCTGACCTTGTCGTGATCCTTGCGCAGGTTGGTGCTGCCCAGGTTCAGCTTGAAGCTGACGGCGGTCATGACGCGGAGCAGCTGGCTGATGCGCTCGGAATCCCGCTCCTGATCCTCGCGGGTGTATTCCTCGCCGGTGACGGCGCTCATGTACTTGGCGTCCAGGTCCAGGTCGCCGATGTAGTTGCGCTTCTTGCTGGTGGCGATGGTCATGGGGTACATCCAGTTGCACAGGGTGGCGCTGTCATGCCACTGCTTGCCGATAAAGGCCCACTTGGCCAGCTTGATCTTGTTTTCGTTGATGGGGGTGTATTTCTTCTGGGCGTCGGTGCAGCCTTCGCCGAAGAAGTGCTCCAGCACGGGCTTGGTGATTTCGTTGTAAGGCGCGCCGGAGGAGCAGAAGTTGATCAGGTGGTGGATCATGCAGTCACGGTTGTACATCATGGAGTACAGCGTGCCGGCCTGCCAGCAGTTTTCGGGGCCGTGGTGGCGGGGATAGCCGTTGTGGCCGATGTTGAAGTTCTTGCCGTTCACGAAATCGTAGAAGCTGACGTGAGCCACGTTCTTTTCGGGATCGTCCATGCCCCACTTTTCGTAGAGCCGGTAGGTGCCCAGGCCGATGTCGCCGAAGATGCCCTTGCCGGAGGCAATGCGCTTGTACACTTCCCACAGCCAGCGGGGATCACCGGATTCCATCAGATCCCACGGGATCTCGTCCCATTCGCCGGGATAGAGGCGGTCGCAGACGTCCTTGAGAACGCCGGTGGTGTAGGCCATGTTGAAGTCTTCGTAGAGGTTGCCGTAGTTGCACCACACGCCGTATTCGTCGGCCGCGCGGGAACCGGCGCCGCCCAGGATCATCTTGACGTCCTTTTCATCCACGAAGTCGTGGGTGGAAGCCACGGAATTGCCTTCCGCGTCCTTGTGGTTGGGATACCACTCCAGCATCTTGATGATGGGCATGCATGTGTTGGAGACGTGGGTGGGCAGGTCGTATTCCGCCAGGGGGTCCATGTCGTACTCGGTATAGCAGCGCACGGGGCAGGAGGAGCAGCCGCCCTGCTTGACGGTGTACTTTTCGGCGATCTCGCCAAAGTCGAACACGCCCTTGTTGCAGCGCAGGGCCGCCACGTTGATCTGGCCGCTGGGCTGCTCGCCCATGTCGATGGGGCCCTTGGAGGCTTTGTCCCAGGTGATGCCGGGAGCGCCCTGCCAGCGGTTGTTGGTGGCCACGTATTCGGACCAGCTCTGGGCATGGCAAGGAACGGTGTGGTTGTTGTTGCCGCCCACCAGGTCCTTGATCATGTAGTTGGACAGCAGCCGCACCTTCAGGGGCTCGGCGATCTTGACCGCGCCGGTGCCGCGCACCACCACGGCCTTGACCTTCTTGCTGCCCAGCAGCGCGCCGATGCCAGCGCCGCCGCTGTTGCCGAAGGAAGTGACGATGTTGCTCATGGGCACCAGGTTTTCACCGGCCAGGCCGATGGAGGCCACGTCGAATTCCGGGCCGTTTTCCTTGGCCAGGGTGGCGTTGGTTTCAAAGGTGCCCTTGCCCCAAACGTGGGAAGCGTCCTCGATGGTGACCTTTTCGTCTTCGATCTTGATGTACACGGGCTTGTCGCTCTGGCCTTCCAGGATCATGGCGTCATAACCCGCATACTTGAAGGCGTGGGCGATATGACCGCCCATGTGGGCGTCCACGATGGAATAGCCCTTGCTCCAGCAGGACAGCAGGGTGATATTCATGCGGCCGGAGCAGGGCACGCCGGAGGCGGTCAGGGGGCCGACGCCGAACACGCACTTGGCGTCCGGGCCCAGGGGATCGGTATTCATGGGCACTTCGTCCCAGATCACTTTATAGCCGATGCCCATGCCGCCGATATAGGGCTTATACTTGGGCAGGGTGTCTTCCTTGGTAATCGCGCCGGTGGTCAGGTTCACGCGAACGATCGTACCCGCCCAGCCGTTGATGCCGTTTTTCACAGACATAATATAGTCCCTCCTGTTATCAAATATCAGTTGAGAAAGCGTTCATCACATCGCCTGGGAAACGGACACGATGCGGTCCCAGGGAACGATGGAAAGCGCGCCGGAGGGGCAGCCCTCGGCACAGGCGCCGCACATGATGCACTTGGAGGATTTATGGGTGACGGGGTTCACGGTGGGCATATGCCAGGGGCAGGCCTGGGTGCACGCGCCACAGCCGATGCACTTATCGGTGTCCACCCGGCGGATGCCCAGGTCGTCGGAGTAGATCGCGCCCATGGGGCAGGCTTCGCCGCAGGCGGGCTTTTCGCACTGGCGGCAGGTGTCCGGGAAGTAGGTCCAGTTATCTTCGGTGTACAGGCCCTGGCCGTTGCGGCTGGAGTACAGGTTGCGGGTCACCTTCACGCGGGAGATGTAGCTGGAGCAGCAGCCGTCATTGGTGAGCGTGCAGTTGATTTCGCAGCGCTGGCAGCCCACGCACCGGTCGGCATCCACCACAAGCAATCCCTGGGGGAACGCCCACACGCGCACCTTATCTTCCGCAATCGCCTTTTCGCTCACGCCCAGCACGCTGAGCAGGGAAGTGGAAAATGCCAGCCCGACAAGGCTTTTGCCCGACAGCTTCAGGAATTGGCGGCGGGTATAGTCCTTGTCCAGGAAGCTTTTCCGATCCTTCGTTTCAGTCATGATCGATCTCCTCCTAATTCTTGAAAGACTTCCGAAGGGGGTCTTTCCCTCCGGAGGCAAACAAAGGACCCGCCGAGCACAGCAAACAGGGCACGCGCAATTCTGCGCACGTCCGTTCAGCGGTTCGACGGGCTCCTTCGCAAAAGGCAAGCGCCCCCGTCGCCGGGAACACTCATCGGTTTGGACGGCCGCGGGGGTCATCCCAAACTCGGAGCTTGTTTGAACTAAGTTCAGTATAGCATATTTTTATGTATCTGAAAAGAGCTTTTGAAAAATAAAAGTATATTATGGTAGGAAAATTTACCTGTTAGTTTATTCTAACAGACTTATTTTGGAAGAACGGCAGGGAAAAAGTTCCAAGTTCTGAGCGCCAGTCGCAGTGGGCCGGTTAGCCAGGCGGAAAAGATACGGATGCTGAAAGAGACAGGCGAACAGCGGCATAAGGTTATGAAACACGAACGCCCACGCGGTGATGAGTCTCGTGGGCGTTTGGGCGTTACGCTTCTTTTCTTTGTTTAAGGAGCATCTGCCAGGAAATGGAAAGCAGCGCATAAAATGCCAACGCGATCAGCAGAATGCCGAGAAGATCATGTTCCATAAAAAAGCTGGCCGTTTTGATGCCTTTCAAAAGAAGATGCGACACGGCATAGGAAACCGGCGCGAAGAACAGTTGACGCAAAGTCCAGCTGGATTTCCATTTTCTGAAAATCACCCAAAGCAGCCCGAACAGTCCCGCCAATGTCGCTGCGATCAGCAGATAATATGCCAGCGCCAGGCGCGGGAGAACTTCGATTCCTCCATTCAGAGGGGGCCCCCACAGCAGTTTCTGCGGCTGTTCAAAGCCATAGATCAGCCGGTCGGGAACAGGATAATAGGTAAACTCGTAATAAGGGGAGACATGACGAGCGGGTCCCTGATTTGCGCTGACCGCTTGCATGAGAACTGTTGTCGTGCCATCGTCCTCTATGATCGTGTGCTCCTCGAATCCGTTGATGAGGCTGCTTACATACAGAATCAGCGCGTCCACGGAATCTTTCGCCGCATCAGGAGCAACGGTTGGCTTAGGGGCTGCTCCATTGTTTTCCGGAGCGACCCCATCAGCGCTGCCGTATTCCTCCGGATGGATGGTTTCGACACGCGCAACCTCGATCAAGCCGTCCTGCCAGGGGACATACTTCATGCCCGTAGCATGGAAAAAGTAGGTATAAACTCCGATAAAAACACACAGCGCGGCCATGATGGCCGCGTACCAGCGGCGCTTCCGAATTTCCTTTTTGATTGTCTGGAGGGGCTTTGCCGTTTCAATGCCCGGCTCGGCAGGCGTTTCGATTTCGGATAACTTCTTCTGACAGTCGGCGCATTCGGTCAGATGCTGTTCAATCAGGTTTTTTGTTTCTGGCTCAACCATATTTTCCGCGTACAGCGGCAGCAGATCACGCGTAACGGCGCAGGGCAGTTTCATGCTCATCCCTCCATTTTCTCTTTGATCTTTGCGCGGGCTCTGTGATAAACCACACAGGCCCAGTTTTCCGATTTGCCGAAGAGGTCCCCTATATCCCGGAAGCTCAGCTGTCCAAGTGTCCTGAGCGTGAACACTTCCCGATAGGGCTCGTCCAGGCGATGAAGCAGCCTGTGGATGCGCATGTTTTCATCCTGGCGAACAATTGCTTCTTCCGGCCCGATGGACATGTCTGGGATCGGCAGCGCGTCGTCAATCGGCAGGGGCTTTTTCTTTCGCTGCTCTGACAGCCACAGATTTTTGGCAATCGCGCAAAGCCAGCTTTTCAGGCTGCTTTTCCCTTGAAACTGATTCAGGGATCGCATGGCCTTGAAGAAGGTTTCCTGGGTCAATTCCTCGGCGGTCTGCGGATTTCCGGACAGGGAGAACGCATAGTGGTATACAGAATCGAAATAGCTTTGATAGATCTGATCAAAAGAATCACGCTGCATTGAGTTTACGTCCTCCTTTCACTTTATTAGACGCAGATCATGAAGGAATCTTACAAAAGAATATTCGGTTTCCCCAAAATTGCGCTATGCAAAAGTTTGCGGGGGAAACCAGAAAGAGCCTTCTCCCTGTTTCCCTTTCTCTGGGAAAAACTGTCTCATTGGTTGGAAGCGCGTTTCCCCACAAAGTTTTGCATTGAGCCCCAAAAATATATTGGTTTTCTGCTGAAACAAAAGCCCTCGAAACGCAGCGGTTTCAAGGGTTTTTAAGTTCACAGCAGGGTCTGATGCGTAACGATGGCTTCGCTTTTCATGCCCTCTCCCGGGGCTTGGTGAGCCTGGCAACCTGCACGCCGATTTCAAACAGCACGTACAGCGGCACGCCCAAGGCCACCTGGGACACCACGTCCGGCGGGGTAAGGATGGCGGCCACGATGAAAATGCCCAGGAGCACATACTTGCGCTTGGAGGACAGCATTTTGTAGTTCGTCCAGCCCATGCGGGTGGTCAGGTACAGAAACACGGGCAGCTGAAACGCCACGCCGAAGGGCACGATGAACCCGAACAGGAAGTTCACATACTTGTCAATGGACAGCATGGGCGTGGCCAGGCCGTCGCCCTGGATCAGGAAAAAGTCCACCGCCAGGGTGTAGACCGCGAAATAGCAGAATGCCACGCCCACCAGGAACAAAAGCAGCGCCAGGAAAAACAGCACCCGGAACGCCTTTTGCTCCTGGGGGTACAGGGCGGGCTTGATAAAGCTCCACGCCTGCCAGATCACCACCGGGCTGGCCACGATCACCGCCGCGATCAGCGCCACCTTGAACTTGGTCACCAGCGCTTCGCTCATGGCGGTGTAGATGATTTCAATGCCCCGGGCGGAAATCGGGCCGATGATCCAGTTCATCAGCGCGTCGATGCCAAAATAAAAGACCGCAAAAAAGGCGGCGATCACCGCGATTGCGGAAATGATAACCACCTTGCGCAGCGCCAGCAGATGGGAAAGCAGGGACGAGCGCTTTTCCTGGATCGTTCCCTGCTGTTCCGGCTCTTTCAATTTTTCCTGCGCGCTCATGCTTTGGTCTGATCGTCAGGCTGATTGCCCTGGCCGTCGTCTTTGTCTTCCTTGACTTCATTCTTAAAATCCTTGATGCTCTTGCCCAGGGCCTTGCCCACGCCCGCCAGCTTGCCGCCGCCGAACAGCACCAGCGCCAGCACGATGATCAGAATGATTTCAGTGGTTCCAAGCCGCATAATATTGTCCTCCTTGACTGCGCTTTATTTTTTCATGGTATCCTTTTCCGCTTCGGTCAGGTTTTGCGTAAGTTCCTTCCGGGCGTCCTTCAGCTCCTGGGAAATATCGGCGTCCTTCATGGCGTCGTCGATGTCCCGGCGCACGTCCGCGGTTTCGGCCATCATTTCGTTCCAGCCGATTTCTTCCTTGAGCTCCCGGATCAGCTGCTTCGCCCGGCGCACCATCCGCCCCAGCCACCTGGCCACCTTGGGCAGATCCCTGGGCCCCACGATCACGTACGCGATGACGAGCACCAGCAGCAGTTCGGCAAATCCGATGTTGAACAAATGAAGGCCCCCTTTGATATGTTTTATTATATTGCACTTGGGGCCGGATTGCAAGGGCTTCCCCAAATTCGTTGCGCGGTCATTTCCTGCCCGGCCGCTTTACAGGGGCGGAAAAAAAGCTTATAATACCGGCATGAAGGAAGCCGCATGGATATGCGGACAGGAGGAAGCCCATGAAAGGAATCATGGAGGAATCTTTGCTTGCTTGGACGCTGAACGGGCAGCGGCAAACGCCGTTCCTGTGCTCCGACGGCGACGCCGAAGCGCTGCTGCTGGGCCATATGGTGGCCTCCGGGCTGGTGGAGGAGCCTGAAAAGGTACAGTCCGTTTCCTTTGAAAACGGCTGGTGGCAGGTACAGGCCGCACTGAGCAGCCAGGCGCAGTTGCCCGCGCTGGCCCGGCTGGACGCGCTGCCGCCGCTGAAAAGTGCGCTGACGCTGCCCGCTTCGGACATCATCGCCTGCTGCGAGCAGGTCATGAGCCTGGATCACGCGGCAGGGCTGCACGCGATTCTGCTCAGCGACGGGGAAAAAACATCGCTGGGCCGGGACATCGGCCGCCATAACGCGGTAGAAAAGGCCGTTGGCAACGCCCTTCAAAACGGTCTTGCGCTGAACCGCGCCGTCCTGGCTTCCTCCGGCAGGCTGTCGCTTGAAATGCTGGCCAAAGCCGCCTTTGCGCGGGTTCCCATCCTGGTCACCAAAAAGCAGGTGGGCAGCCTGTGCGTAAATTATGCCGAGCGGCTTGGCATGACCGTTTGCCGCCTGGAGGAAAAATTATCACCGCTCAGCCATCCTGAACGGGTCCAGGGTGAATGATTCTATGATGGGGAGGAAAACAGGATGAAAAAGTGTTTTGCGGTGCTGCTTGCGCTGCTGCTGCCGTTTGCTTTTGCCCAAGCGGAAGCGATCAACCCGTTTCTGGAGGTTCCGGCGCTGGTCACGGTTGACGCCTCCCGGACCGACCAGTGGATTTCGTTCAGCGGGCTGGATTTTTCGTCCGGTATGTCTGTACTGCGGTTCAAGGCCGCGACGGACGATCAGCTGATCATCCGCGTATACGCCGACAGCATGGACAGCGACCCGATCGCAACCGCGGTGTTCCGTTCGTTCACGAAGGAATACCGCTACAACATCGAACTCAGCGGCGTGCATGACCTGTACTTCGCCTTTGAGGGAAGCGGCACCTTTGATTCCTGGCAGGCGTTCACCTCCGCCGCCGAAATCGAAGCGGCCATCCGCGCCGAACGCGCCGAGGTCTATGAGGACAGCGTGCCGTCCCGGTACACCAGGGCCTGCGCCCATGGCGGTACGATCGAAAAGTTCACCTATCAGGCGCATGACCTGTTCCACGACGGCGCTCTGTATGATAAAGCCGCGTTCGTCTATCTGCCGTATGATTACGACACTTCCCAAACCTACGATCTGCTCATCCTTTGCCATGGCATCGGCGGAAGCGAGTACGAATGGGGCATGACGGGCGAGGATTCCCGGGTTAAGCGCATCATGGACAACCTGATCGACGGCGGGGAAATCAAGCCGTTTATTGTGGTCACGCCCAACGGCCGCGCCGGGAAGAGCGAAGACCACGCCGCCTTTTACCGCTTTGACGAGGAACTGAGGAACGACCTGCTGCCCGCGTTGGCGGAGCGCTACGCTGTCGATATTCATGACCGCAGCCGGTGCGCCATGGCTGGCCTGTCCATGGGCGGGATGCAGACGATCAACCTGGGCTTGGGCAGATGCCTGGATGTGTTCAGCGCCTTCGGCGCATTTTCCGCCTGTCCTACCACCAATATCGCGCCGCTCACCGCCGCCGCCCTGAACGCGCATCCTGACCTGCCTGTCCGCGTCTTCTACAGCATCTGCGGCACCGAGGACAGCATCGCCCTGGCCAGCACCCGAGCCGCCGTGGACAATCTGCTGCCTTTGACGAACCAACTGAACGAGCGGAACTTTGTGCTGCAATATCGTTCGGGCGGACACGACTTCGGCGTGTGGTATCTGGGATTTTACAACTTCGCCCGTATGATCGGCGCCGCCGTGCCGTAAAGCGGTTTTTCATGATCAAGGCTATAGCAGATTGCTTGCTATGGCCTTGTTTTTTACTTTGATTTCTGAAGCACATGCCATTCCAGGGCTTTCGCGTAGCCCTCAAAGCCCAGGCCGATGAAGTGCGCCTGGCAGGCCATGCCCGCGTAGCTGATCTGGCGGAAGGGCTCGCGCCTGGTCACGTCGGTCAGGTGCACCTCGGCGGCGGGAATGCTGACGGCCTTCAGCGCGTCCAGGATGGCCACGGAGGTGTGGGTGTAGGCGGCGGGGTTGATGACGATGCCATCCACCTTCCCATAGGCTTCCTGGATTTTGTCCACCAGCGCCCCTTCGTGGTTGCTCTGGAAGAAGTCCACCTCCACGTTCAGTTCCCTGGCTTTTTGTTGAATATAGGCGACCAGGTCCTCATAGGTCTGCGTTCCGTACAGATGTTTTTCCCGGATGCCCAGCATGTTCAGGTTGGGCCCGTTCAGCACCAGCAGCTTCATAAAATCCCTCCACGATAGCGTTTGCGGTTGTTGCCCTGTCCGGCTGCACGTCGATGACATAATCGGCGCAGGCGCGGTACAGCGGCGTTCGGGTTTGCTCCATGGCTTTCAGCTTTTCAAGGTTGGTCGATAGGGGACGCCCTGCCGTGGCGAGCTGTTCCACCGGCCGACGCAGCCAGCAGAGCGCGCCGTTCTGCCGCAGAGCCTCCACATTTTCAGGCCGCAGGATGGCCCCGCCGCCGGTGGCGATGACCAGCCCGCTTTCCTTACCAAATTCTTTCACGATTTCACTTTCGAGCTTTCGGAAACCGGCTTCCCCCTGCGTTTCAAAGATCATGGGGATCGGCCCGAAACGCTTCACGATTTCCGCGTCCAAATCCACGAATGTTCTGCCCAGCGCTTGCGCGGCGCGCTTTCCCTGGGTGGACTTGCCACAGCCTGGCATCCCAATGAGCACCAGGTTCAGGCATTCCCGCCGCACGGACTGGTAGGCTTCCTGTATTTTTTCTTCGGGAATATCCGTATTCAGAAACAGCTTCGCCGCATACCAGGCTTGCGCCGCCAGCATCCACAGCCCGTCGATATGGGGAATGCCCGCCGCCTCCGCGTCCATCAGCAGCTTGGTTTTCGCGGGGTTGTAAATCACGTCCGCCACGCCCTGGAGCTTTGGAAAGCGGCTCAGGTCGATGGGCGATAGGAGATTGTTTGGATACATGCCCACCGGCGTCGCGTTGATGATGACCTCCGCATCGGTATGATTTGCATATAAATCTTCATAGGTGACGGGGCCTTTCCTTGATACCACCACCGTTTCCCGGGCCTGGCGCACCCGGCAGGCCCCCTGGGCGGTCAGCGACGTGCCGCCGCTGCCCAGGATAATGACCTTCCTTCCGGTCAATTCAATGCCCGCCTTGTCCAGCATGGACAGCATCCCGGGCAAGTCGGTATTGTCCGCGTAAATCTTTCCGTCCCGTACCACCAGGGTGTTGGCGCTGCCGATTTCCCGCACCGCCGGGGACAATTCGTCGCAGAAGGGCAGCACCGCCCGTTTGTAGGGGATGGTCACGTTCAGGCCCTTGAACCGCCTTTCCCGCAAAAGCGCTTCCACGTCCGAAAGCGGCATGGGATACAATTGATAGTCATAGTCCCCGAACGCCCGGTGAATCTGGGGGGAATAGCTGTGGCCCAGGCGTTCGCCGATCAAGCCGTACTCCATCACCGCAGCTCCTCATAGTTGCCCAGGAAAACCAGTTGGTCGGCTTCCTGCTTGAGCTGCCCGATCAGGCTGCGCACGGCGGGGTCGAGGATGGACGCCTCGATGTCGAAGAAGAAGCGGAACTCAAAGTCCTTGCCGGGGATGGGGCGGCTTTCCAGCTTGGTCAGGTTCAGGCCCATCACGGAAATCAACGACAGCAGCCGGTACAGCGACCCCGGCCGGTGGGCCGCGCTGAGCATGAGGGAAATCTTGCTGGCCCCCTCGTACACCGTCAGATCCTTGGCGATGCAGATGAAGCGGGTGAAGTTGTTGCCCGAATCGCTGACCGCGTCGGACAGGGTCTCCAGGCCGTAGAGCTGCTCGCACTCCTGGGAGGCGATGGCGGCAATGTCCTTTCGGTCCGACCGGGCGGCGAAGGAGGCGGCCACGGCGGTGTTCTCCATGGGGGTGGCCTTGATCTGGGGATGGCTGGCGAAGAACGCGGAGCACTGGCGCAGGGCCTGCTCGTGGGAAACGACCTCCGTCACGTCCTCTAAGCGCGTGCCGGGCTTGGCCAGCAGCCGGTGGTCCACCTTCTGGCGGGCGGCCTTGACGATGTGGAAGTGGTGCTTCTCCATCAGGTCGTACACCTGGGTGACGGAACCGGCGGTGCTGTTTTCAATGGGCAGCACGCCGAAGGGGCACATGCCCCGCTCCACTGCGTTGAACACGTCGTTGAAGGTGTTCATATACAGAATGGTGGGGAAGTCAAACATACGCTCGGTTACTTTCTGGGAATACGCGCCCTCCGTGCCCTGGCAGGCCACCATCACCCGCTGGGGCATTTTCTTTTGCGCGTGAGCGGCGGCGGCTTCCAGGGCTTGCATCAAAGTGGATTCCGCCCGCAATCTTTCTGATTGATAGGCCCGGCTGACGCTGAACAGGGTTTGATACATCAGCTTGGCGTAATGCTCCAAATCCTCCCCCGCCATGAGGGACACGCGGTTGATAATATCCCGTTCCCGGCCCGTGTCCAGGATGGGCAGATTGTGTTCCTGCTTGTAGGCCGCCACGTCCTTCACCAGGTTCATGCGCTGGCAGAACAGGCCGATCATCTGATCGTCGATGGTATCCAGTTTCCCGCGGATTTCCTGCAAATTCAGTTCCATGGTTTACGCTCCTTGCAATATCAGGTCGAGAAGGATGATCGCCGCCGCCGCTTCTACCACGGACACCGCCCGGGGGACCACGCAGGGGTCATGGCGGCCCTGCACGGTCAATTCAGTTTCCTGCATTGTTTTCAGGTGGACGCTTCTTTGCGGCATGGCGATGGAGGGAGTGGGCTTGAAATCGACTGTGAAGTATACCGGCATGCCGTTCGTAATGCCGCCCAAGATGCCGCCGCAGTGGTTGGTGAGGGTACGGACAGCGCCATTCTGAATACAGTAAGCATCGTTGTTTTCGCTGCCGTAGGTTTGGGTATCACCGAAATGGAGGCCCTTTACGGCGGGAATGCCGAACAGCGCCTGGCTCAGCTTCCCTTCCAGCCCGCCGAAGTACGGGCCGCCCAGGCCCGCGGGCAGGCCGGTGATAAAGCATTCCACCGCGCCGCCCACGCTGTCGCCCTGGCTTCGGGCGGCTTCGATTTCCCGCTTCATGGCTTCGCCCTGTTCAGGGGAAATCACGGGGAAAGCGCCGTTTTCATAAAAGGGAAGCGTCGGGTTTACCGTGTCGGGCCTGGCGTCCTCGACGTTTCCGATGCGGGCGATGTGCGCGGCAATGCGAATCCCTTTATCTTCCAAGTACAGCTTTGCCAGGGCCCCGGCAAAGCACAGCGGGGCGGTCAGCCGGGCGGAGAACTGCCCGCCGCCGCGCCCGTCCCAAGCGTCGCCATACTTGACGCGGGCTGTGTAATCCGCGTGGCCAGGGCGGGGAATACCTTTCAGCACATTGTAATCCCCGGAACGGGTGTTGCTGTTGCGAATCACGGCGGTAAGAGGCGCGCCGCAGGTCAGGCCGTCCGCGTTTAAACCGGATAATACTTCCGGCTGGTCGGCTTCCTTGCGGGGGGTGCTCCAGGCGTTTTGCCCCGGCGCGCGGCGGGCCATGAAGGCGGTGATAAAATCCCAGTTGATCTTCTGCCCCGCCGGAAAACCTTCCATCACACACCCAATGGCCGGGCCGTGGGATTGGCCAAACAGGGTCACCTTGAACTTTTCACCGATGCTGAAATCAGACATGCGTTTGTCCTCCCAGCGCTGCAAAATCTTTCCAGAAATGGGGATAGGATTTGTTCACCGCTTCCGCCCCAAGGATCGTCACCGGCCCGGCGCAGGATGTGGCGGCAATGGCGGCGCTCATCACCACACGATGGTCGTTCATCCCGTCCACCGTACCGCCCATCAGATGCGTTCCGTGGAGGATCAAGCCGTCCGGCTGTTCCTCCACCTGTCCGCCCAAAGCGTTCAGAACGTTCGCCATGGCCGCCAGCCGGTCGGATTCCTTCAGCCGCAGCCGGGCCGCGCCGGTGATGCGGGTGGTCTGGCCGGGGATAGCGGCGGCTACGGCGGACAGAATGGGCATCAGGTCGGGGGTGTCGGTCACGTCCATTTCCCCGCCAATTTGCCTGAGCAGATCAAGGATTGCCTTGTCCCCCTGGCAGGAGGCGGGATTCAGCCCGTTCACCGCTACCTTGCTTTCCAACGCGTTGGCTCCCAGCCAGAAGGCGGCGGCGCTCCAATCCCCTTCTGCCTCCACCGCGCCGGGAGAATGATACGGTTGATTGCCTGGGATGCTCCAGCCGTTTTCTATCAGTTCCACCGTAACGCCGAACTGCCGCAGCACGGATAACGTCAAGTCCACATAGGGCATGGATTCCAGGGGGGAGGTATAGATCAGCGTGCTGCCGCCGTTCAGCAGCGGCAGGGCGAATAACAAGCCGGTAAAATACTGGCTGCTGACATTGCCGGGCAGGGCATAATCCCCCGCCCGCAGCCCTCCGCGCACCGTCTGCGGCAGGAAATCCCCGTCGATCTGTGCGCCGTGCTGCCGCAGGGCGTCCAGGAGCGGCTCATTGGGACGGCTGGGCAATCGGCCGGAACCGGTCAAGGTGGCGTTTCCGTTCAGTGCGGCGCACAGCGGCAGCAGGAACCGCAGGGTGGAGCCGCTTTCGCCGCAGTCCAACGCCTGGTACGGTTTTTGCAGCGGGCCGGAAACGATAAAACCTTCTCCCTCCCGCTCGATCTTAGCCCCGCAGCTTTCCAGGCAGCGGGCGGTGGCAGTAATGTCCGCATTATCTCCGGGGCAGTGAATCGCCGTTTCTTCCTTGCACAGCGCGGCGGCGATCAGCAGCCGATGCACGTGGGATTTGGAGGGCGGGGCGGTCACCGCGCCTTGCAGCCGTCCCGGCAAAACGGTCATGTTCATGGTGTTTCTCCTGTACCCTTGGCAAAATAAGCAGGCAATTCCTCAATGGGAATGGTTTTAAGATAACACTTTCCCACCGCCTCCGGCAGTACCAAAGTAATCTTTCCGCCCCGTCGCTTTTTATCGTGCAGCGCCGCCGCGGCCAATTGTTCCGCGGAGTAGGGCACGCGAATGGGCAGGCCGCAGGCCAGGCAGGCGTCCTCGATGGGGGTGGGGTCGATGCCCGCCGCCTTCGCTGCCATCACCATACCCACGCCTACGCCCTGGCCGTGGGTCAGGGTGAAGCCCGAGCACTTCTCCACCGCGTGGCCGAAGGTGTGGCCCAGGTTCAGGAATTGGCGCTTGCCGTTGTCCCGTTCGTCCCCCGCCACATAGTCCCGCTTGATGGCGACGCACCGGGCGATGATCTGCTCCATTCGGGCTTCCCAGGCGCTGGTGCCCAGGGACGCGAACAGCTCCGGGTCGCACAGCACGCCGTATTTCAGCATTTCGGCCAGCCCGTCCCGTTTGAGCTCAGCGGGCAAAGCCCGGATCACGTCGGAATCGCAGATCACGATTTCGGGCTGGTGAAAGGCCCCGGCCATGTTCTTGCCCGCCCGCAGATCCACCGCCGTCTTGCCGCCCACGGAGGAATCCACGGCGGCCAGCAGCGTGGTGGGAATCTGGACGAAGCGGGTGCCCCGGTTGTACACCGCCGCGGCGAAGCCCGCCAGATCCCCCGGCACGCCGCCGCCCAGGGCCACCACCAGATCGGACCGGGACAGCTGAATCTCCCCCAGCCATTCCAGCGCGTCGCTGAGGGTGGTCATGGTTTTGTGCTGTTCTCCGTGGGGGAAGGCCCAAATTTCCGGTGCAAACCCGGCCGCGGCCAGGCTGTCCATCACCGCTTCGCCGTACAGGATCCGCACGGTGTCGTCGGTGATGATGGCCGCCTTGCAGGGCTTCACCACCCTGGCGATTTCCTCCCCGGCCCGCGAAATCAGCCCCGGCCCGATCAGCACGTCGTAGCTGCCAGAAGCCTCGATTCTTACTTTTTCCATAGAAATACCCCCGGTGGTTTGATGGAGAGCGCAGATAGATTATACTTTTGATTGCCCAAATCATTGAATAAGGAAACCTGCAAAAGGCTTCCCCTTGAGGGGAAGCTGTCAGGCGCGGAAGCAAGGTGGAGAAACGGGATAAAGCAAATTCGCGCCTGACTGATGAGGTGATGATGGATGAGGACCATACGGCTTCGCGGAAACCCAGCAAATCACCTCATCCGAGCCGCGCAAAATCACTTGATGTCTTTCCTCAGCTTCATTCCGCGCGGCCCACCTTCCCCTCAAGGGGAAGGCTTTTGGATTGTCCTTTGATTCAATCATTCAGATACTGAACAATACCACGCAGATTTGATATATAAAATCAGGTCCAACTGATTGAATCACAATATCATCTGCACTCTGAACTCTGCACTCTGTTTTCTCTATTCATCCAGCGCTTCCTTGATTTCCCTTCCCTCCCGGAGCAGGAAGCGCAGGCGTTCTTCGTCGCGGTTTTTGAGGGCGTCGTAATACTCCTGCATGTTTTTGATCAGCGCTTCCACCTGGGTCAGCAGCAGGTCGTCGTTTTCCAGGAACAGTTCCGTCCACATGTCCTCGTTGAGCCGGGCGACGCGGGTCATGTCCCGGAAGCTTCCGGCGGAAAAGCCCTTGTGCTTGGGGGCCAGCGGCGTTTTCACATAGGCGCTGGAAACCACGTGGGCCAGTTGGGACGTGAAGGCGATCATCTCGTCATGCTCCTGAGGCGTGGTGAAGCGCACCTTGGCAAAGCCGATGGAGAGGAAGATTTCCTTCGCCCGGCGGATGGTTTCAATGTCCGTGCCCGGCGCGGGGGCCAGGATCATGGAGGCGTTTTCAAACAGGTCGTCCTGGGCGTAGGTGAAGCCGCTGCGCTCCCGCCCCGCCATGGGATGGCCGCCGATAAATATGGCCTGCTTCCCTGCAAAAGCGGGGTACAGTCGGCCGCACACGAAGCGCTTCACTCCGCAGCAGTCGATCACCAGGGAACCGGGCTTGAAAGCATCAATATGGTTCAGCGTCCAGTCCACCGCGTCCTTGGGATACAGCGCCACCAGCACGACGTCGCAGTCCGGCAGGTTTTCGTCCGTCAGTTCCCCGTCGATAGCCCCCACCATTTTGGCCTGTAAGATCGCCGTTTCTTTCAGGTCGCAGCCGTACACCGTATGCTTGGAATGAAACTTGATGCTCCGGGCCAGGGAACCGCCGATCAGCCCCAGGCCCACAATACCGAACACCATGCGGGATGCCTCCTCTCGCCTCTATAAATTGGAAGTTGTCATAAAGCGCCTTTCGGACAGTTTCTTACGCACTCCATGCATAAGATACATTCCGTTCCGTTTTCACGTTTCCTTGAATTATCAGTCACATCCACATTCATCGGACAAACACGTTTGCATTTCCCACAAGAGATGCATTTCTCCTTGTCGCATTTCAAACGAATCAGAGAAAAATAACTCATCGGCTTCAGGAAAACTGTAATCGGACAGATGTATTTGCAGAAAGCCCGATTGTCCTGGAAGGCAAATGCAAGGATGATCCCTGTCGCATAATACAGAATGTTGCCAAGGATAAATGCCCAGAACATGATCCTCTCAATGTTCCCCACATGCGCAAGGAACAATACTGCAACAAATATGAGAGAGGCAGCAAAGGTGATATACCTGATCCACCCCAATTGCCTCCGCGGCTGCTTTGGTGCTTTAAAGGGCAGAAAATCCAGCACCATTGCCGTCCAACAGGCATATCCGCACCATCCGCGTCCGAAAATCAGCGGTCCGAATATCTTGGCCACAGCATAATGGATAGTGGCCGCCTCAAATACTCCTGTGAACAGATAATACCAGAATCCTTCGATCTGCATGTTTTCGTTACAGATCAATCCGAGATAAATAAGCATGTACAGACCGACAAGCAGTTGAACAATGCGCCTGGCATGCTTGTATTGTCTGATAAACAGGAAGACGCCCAGCGAGATGGACAGGCCAATATAGCTGAAATTAAACAGATAGAACAGATTGCCCTTTGTCAGCCATAAGGTGATTGCAATCGTTTCAAATACAACCAGCATAATGATCGGCATCGCATATTTCTTCATCTTTGTATCCCCACAAATTCCGGTTTGCCAGTATACCCTTTTGCCTCCTTTGGTACTTTCCTGGGCTCCAGGAAAGTACACGTCTCCCCTCGTTCCCTTTACCTGCACGCAAAAGGCCGCACGGCGAACACGGTTTTCGCCACGTCGTCAAAGGCGTCGGGAGTCAGGGACTGGGCGCCGTCAGAGAGGGCGTGGGGCGGGTCGTTGTGCACTTCGATCATCAGGCCGTCGGCCCCGGCGGCGGTGGCGGCCACGGCCATGGGCTTGACCAGGTGGGCGTAGCCGGTGGCGTGGCTGGGGTCCACGACGACGGGCAGGTGGGTCAGCTTGTGCAGCACGGGCACGGCGGCCAGATCCAGCGTGTTGCGGGTGGCGGTTTCAAAGGTGCGGATGCCGCGCTCGCAGAGGATGACCTGGTCGTTGCCGCCCGCCATGATGTATTCCGCGCTCATGAGCCACTCCTGGATGGTGTTGGCCAGGCCGCGCTTTAAGAGGATGGGCTTCCTGATCTGGCCCAGCTCTTTCAGCAGCTCAAAGTTCTGCATGTTCCGTGCGCCCACCTGAATCACGTCCACGTCCTCAAACAGCGGCAGATGGTTCACGTCCATGATCTCCGTCACGATGGGCAGGCCCGTTTCCTGCTTTGCCAGCAGCAGCAGGCGGATGCCCTCCTCATGCAGACCCTGGAAAGCATACGGCGATGTACGGGGCTTGAACGCGCCGCCCCGCAGCAGCTTGGCCCCCGCCGCCTTGACCCGCTTGGCGACATACACGATCTGCTCCTCGTTCTCCACGGAGCAGGGCCCGGCGATGATCTCGAAATGCCCGCCGCCGATCTTCGCTTTGCCGCCGATGTCCACCACGGTGTCCTCGGCGTGGAACTTGCGGTTGGCGTTCTTGTAGGGCTCCTGCACCCGCTGTACGTTCTCCACGATCTCCAGGCTCTTGATCACGTCGATGTCCACCCGGGACGTGTCGCCGATCAGGCCCATGATGGTCTGGCTTTCGCCGACGGACATGTGGATATTGAAGCCCATGGATTTGAGCCACGCAGTCAGGTTGTCCACCTGTTTTTGATCGGCCTTGTTTTTGAGCAGAATAATCATTGCGCTTTCCTCCTGTCATTCTGTGTGACGGTGATTTTATTGTAATGAAAAGGGCCCCGCGATGGCACGCACCGCAAGGCCCTGAATCTTCTCAGTTTCTTTTCATGCGGAAGCACGCCTTACCTGCGAAACCCGGTAAAGCGAAAATAAAAGTAAGCCGCCGCGAAGATACGCATCATAAAAATCCTCCTTCAAAATCCGGGAACAGCTTACCACATTTCTCATTCTCTTTCAAGGGAAAGGCTGTATTTCTCCTGTATTTCCCATTGCTAAATTTTTTTTTGAAAACAGGTTGACAAAACCGGGATTATCTGTTATTATATCTGACGTGCCGCGCGGGGAACCGTTGCGGAGGAGCGGGGGAGCATAGCTCAGCTGGGAGAGCATTTGCCTTACAAGCAAAGGGTCACAGGTTCGAGCCCTGTTGTTCCCACTCACAATTATGGCCCGGTAGTTCAGTCGGTTTAGAATGCCAGCCTGTCACGCTGGAGGTCGAGGGTTCGAGCCCCTTCCGGGTCGCCATATTTGCCTTGGTAGCTCAGCTGGTAGAGCATGTGACTGAAAATCACAGTGTCGGTGGTTCAACTCCGCCCCAAGGCACCTTCTAATAAGCGGTAGTAGCTCAGTTGGTAGAGCGCCACCTTGCCAAGGTGGAGGTCGCGAGTCCGAGCCTCGTCTACCGCTCCATTTTTTAAGGCGCCATAGCCAAGTGGTAAGGCGAAGGTCTGCAAAACCTTTACTCTCCGGTCCGAATCCGGATGGCGCCTCTGAGAAAGAAGTTCCGTGAGCGGGACTTCTTTTTTTGCGTCTGATTGGACAAACGCGTTCTTGTCAAATGAGACGCGATTTGATACAATAAAAATGGAAAGCCCGAATATGCAAACGTTTTGCTGACGTTTGGCGATAGGGGAAAGCGATATGAAAAAGAATATCACGATTTACGACATCGCTCGGGAAGCCGGGGTTTCGCCCGCGACGGTGTCCCGCATCCTGACCGGCGCGACGGCGGTGAGCCCCGGCAAGCGGGAGCGGGTGATGGAGCTGATCGAAAAATACCAATTCCGCCCGAACGCGCTGGCCAGGGCGCTGACGGAAAACCGGTCCCGCCTCATCGGCATGGTGGTGGCGGATTCGGGCAACCCCTATTATATCAGCGTGTTTACTGCCATTGAAAACGAAGCGTTCAAGCGCGGCTACGCCACCCTGATGATGAACACCCATTCCACCCCCGCCTTTGAAATCGCCATGCTGACCAAGCTGCGGGAATTGCAGTCCGACGCCATCATCATGTGTGGCGGACGCATTGACCTGGAGGAGCCCGACCCCGCGTTTATCAGCCTGCTTTCCTCCGCCCGGGAGGCGACCCGCATCATCGCCGGGTCCCGCAGCCCCATGCCGGGGGTGCCGGGCATCGCCATTGACCACCGGGCGTCCATGGAGCTGGCCATGAAGTATCTGATCGGCCTGGGTCACAGGGAGATCGGATTCATCTATACGGGCATTCCGTATTACGGCACCCAGCAGCGCTTGGCCCGCTTTCGTGAAATCATTCAGGCATATCAATTGCCGTTCCGGGAGGAATGGCTGGTGCATGTGCCGCTGTACGACGCGGCGTCCGGACGGGTAGGAATTGAAAAGCTGCTGCAATGTGGGAAGCTGCCGACTGCCATCCTGGGGATGAACGATATGGTGTCCGCGGGAATTCTGCGGGAGCTGAACAGCCGCGGTGTGCGGGTGCCGGAGGATATGTCCGTGATCGGCTTTGACGATACCTTCGTCAGCTCCATCACCTCCCCGGAGCTGACCTCGGTGAGCTATGACTATCAGCTGTTCGCCTCCATGCTGCTGGACGCGGCGCTGTATACCGGGGCGATCGAAGATTTGCCCAATGATCAGCTGGTGCCTGTTTTCATCACGGAAAGAAGCTCCTGCCGCAGGATTTCTTCCTGACGCGGGATAGAGAAGGGAGGACAGAACATGACCAATATGCAAAGCGCGCTCCTGATTTTCGGTATCCTTGGCGGAATGGCCGCTTTCTTTATCATTGCCGGGATTTACAGCCTGCGGTACAGCCGTCGGCGGGATGAGGAACAAACGAGCCAAACCACCGGCGTGGTCGTGGACGAACGGAAGCAGCAGAGGCGAGGGAGAAACACGGCTCCGATTACCTACTGGTATCCTGTGATTCGTTATACCGCAGAGGGCAGGGAGTACGAAAGCGACTATCCTGTCGGCTTCCGGCTGGGGGAGAAATTGGAGGTCGGCAGCAGCGTGGACGTGCTTTACGACCCGTCTGATCCTGAAAAATATCATATCGCGGGGGATGAAGCGGATTACCGCGCCGGAAAGCATTGCCTTGTGGGCGGGCTGCTGGGCCTTGTCGGCGCGGCGGCGTTTGCCCTGATCGCTTATTTGGGGTGAAATGAAGGCTTGCGCGGAGGGGACTTTAATACACGAGGGATTAGGGAATAGGGATTAGGAGAGTGCAGAGTACAGATTGATAATGATAACACGATGCAACAGTTACTGCGAATGTTATTCTGTCATCCCGACCGAAGCGCAGCGGAGTGGAGGGACCTGAGAGAAGCATATACAGTCACGCAACATGAAATCCAGTTCTCAGGTCCCTCGACTGCGCCTCACCTCTGGTTCGGCTTCGCTCGGGATGACAATGTTAGTTGAACGATAAAATGTTTGTCCGTTGATCTTAAAGTGCACGGTATATCATCTGCACTCTCGTTTTCCTAATCCCTATTCCCTAATCCCTCGTAGATTAAAGCGTCCTATCAAAATGAAGCAGCGCAGCCCCAAAAATGAAAAAGACGGCAAAAAAATCACCAGATTGATAATTTAAGTCTTGCAATCTGTTTTTTGTTCTGCTATAATGAGTCTGCTAACAGGAAACCGGCAAATGATATTCCAGCTTGTGGAAAAAGAAAACGAAGAGGGGAAAGCGTCCGTATTTTTCTTTTTCATATCTGAAACCGGTTTCAAGATCGTTTCACGGACTATGCAGTTCATTCACCAGCGCTTCGGCTGCGCCCCTCTCCGGGCGAAGCGGGAGAAGAATCAAATCAGTTGGGAGGCGGACCATGACAACCATCAATCCGAGAAAACCGGCGCCTTACTCGATGAAAGGAGCGCTGTCGAAGAAGCTGTTCAATTCCAAAACGCTGATTCTGATGTGCGTGCCTGCGATCATCTACTTCATCGCGTTCAGCTACGCGCCGCTGCCGGGCATCTATGTGGCGTTCGTCAACTACAACTACCGCAAGGGCATCTTCGGCAGCCCCTTCGTGGGCCTGAAAAACTTTGACTTCGTGGCTAAGTCCGGCAAGCTGTGGACGCTGACGCAGAACACCATCCTGTTCAACCTGGCGTTCATCCTGCTGGATAATCTGCTGGCGGTCACGGTGGCTATCCTGCTCAAGGAAATCCAGTCAAAGTCCTTCCGCAAGGTCAGCCAGACCATGATGTTCCTGCCCTACTTCATCTCCCAGGTGCTGGTGGGCTTGCTGGTGTTCAGCCTGCTCAACTCCGACACCGGCTTCCTGAACGTGATCCTCAAATCCCTGGGGGCGGAGCCGCTGCGATTGTATAAGACCGGCGACCCATGGCCCTTCATCATCATCCTGGTGCATCTGTGGCAGAAAACGGGCTACAACTCGGTGGTCTACTTCGCCGCCATCATGGGCATTGACGATTCCATCATCGAGGCATCCATGATCGACGGCGCGAACGGCTGGCAGAAGATCCGCTATATCATCCTGCCCTCCTTAAAGCCCACCGTCGTCATCCTGCTGCTGTTCGCCTTGGGTGGCATTGTGAAGGGCGACTTCGGCCTGTTCTGGAACCTGGTGGGCCGCAATCCCATCCTGTACCAGAAGGTGGACATCATCGAAATGTTCGTATACCGCGCCACGGTGTCCGACTTCAACTTCTCCACCGCTTCGGCTGTGGGTCTGTATCAGTCCCTGATCGGCTTTATCCTGGTGCTGACAGTGAACGCCATCGTCAAGAAGATCGAGCCGGACTATTCACTGTTCTGAGGGGGTGGGAAGAATGGCAAAGAATAGAGACGGCATGGTGGAAAGCACCGGCAAAATCAAGCTGACGACCTCCGATTATGTGATTCGCGGCATCGGTTATTTCTTCATCACCATATTCGCGATTGCCAGCATCCTGCCCTTCCTGATCATACTGGGCACTTCCTTTGAAACGGAGGACAATATCCTCCAGTATGGCGTGACGCTGTTTCCCCGGAATTTCACCACTGCGGCCTATGAGCTGGTGGTAAAGGGCGGGTCCATCTGGCAGTCCTACTGCCTGACCATCGTGATGACGGCCATCGGCACCACCATCGGCCTGTTCATCTGCGCCATGACGGGCTACGCTCTTCAGCGCAAGGACTTCCCTTTCCGCAACGGTATTTCCTTCTTCGTGTACTTTACCAGCCTGTTCCAGGCGGGCCTGGCGCCTTACTATCTGCTGATGACCCAGACCTACCACTTGAACAATTCCTACTTCGCGGTGCTGCTGCCGCTGATGGTAAGCAGCTGGCTGATCATCCTGATGAAGAACTTCGCCAAGTCCATCCCCCACGAGCTGACCGAGTCCGGCAAGATCGACGGCGCGGGCGACTTCAAGATCTTCACCTCCATCATCCTGCCCATGCTAAAGCCCGGCCTGGCCACCGTGGGCCTGTTCCTGGCCCTGGGCTACTGGAACGAGTGGTACCAGTCCTCGCTGTTCCTGCAAAACAAAACCGTGCTGCCCCTGCAGTACAGCCTGTATAAGATCATCAACGAGGCCCAGAGCCTTAAAAACTCTGTGGCCAGCCAGTACGTCACCGTGGACAGCCTGCCTTCTGAATCCCTGAAGATGGCTACCGCCATGATGGCCACCGGCCCCATCATCTTCCTCTATCCCTTCGTGCAGCGCTACTTCATCGGCGGCATCACCGTCGGCGCGGTCAAAGGTTAATGGAAAAACGAGAGTACAGAGATCAGAGTACAGATTACAGATTTATATAGTAGATCATATTTTTTCCCACATTCAGAGAACTATATTATCTGAACTCTGAACTCTGAGCTCTGAACTCTGAGCTCTGTTCCCAAGGGCCGTATGCCCTAATAATAAAAGGAGGCAAACTCATGAAGAAAATCCTTGCTCTGCTGCTGGCTGCGATGATGGTTCTCAGCCTGTGAGCGGTGTCCTTCGCGGAAGAAATTTCCGTGGCGAACGCCGAAGACGTTTGGGCCAAGAAATGGGCCGACGTTGACACCTCCAAGCACGTGGTGATCAACTACATGACCACCGGCGACGCTCCCAAGACCGGCGCGAATGCCGAAATGCTGGCGCAGCTCAACGCCATCCTGACCGAAAAGGTCAATGCCGAACTGAACATCGTCTGGATCTCCTGGACGGACTATCTGGCGAACTACAACCTGCGCATCGCGGCCATGGACGGCGGCATCGACCTGATCGGTTCTTCCACCGACTGGCTGGATGCGTGGCCCAATGCCAAGCGCGGCGGCTTCCTGGAACTGAGCCCCGAAATGCTGGAAAAGTACGCTCCCGTCACCTACGCCACCGTGCCCCAGGAGCACTGGGACGTGTGCACCTATGATGGCGACATTTACTTCATCCCCGAAGACAACTTCTCCCAGTGGACCAACCATGGCTGGTGCTATCGTCTGGACTGGGCCAAGGAAGCCGGTTTGGAAAACGGCTGCCAGACCTGGGCTGACCTGACCACCTATCTGAAGTATGTCAAGGAAAACTACGGCGACAAGCTGCTGGCCCTGTGGGACACCGACGGCACCGCCTATCCCGCTTACGGCTATATTGATTCCTTCGTGAAGTGGCGCGCCATTGATGGTCTGGCCAGCGGCGCTCTGTGGGGCGGCTATCTGGACGATCCTTACACCATCAACTGCCAGTTCCTCGAAGAAACTGACCTGCTGGTTGAATATGCCAAGCTGATGAAGGAATGGGACGAAATCGGCGTGTGGCCCACCGACGTGCTGAGCAACACCGGCGCTGACAACCGCCTTGAGTTCCGCCAGGGCAAGACCGCTCTGGAACAGCATCACACCCAGACCTGGACCGGCATCGTGTCTCCCAATGCCAGCACGGACAACACCATGTACAAGGATGACGAAGACGCTGACGTGGGCTTCTACTACTTCGGCAAGGAAGCCGGCTACGTGACCCGCGACCTGGTGACCCATGGCGTGGCCGCCGTTTCCGCCGCTTCCGCGAACCCCGAGCGCACGCTGATGGTCTATGACCTGCTGCGCAACGACAAGGAATGCTACGACCTGTTCAACTATGGTATCGAAGGCCGCACCTATGCCATCGACGAGAACGGCTATCGCTACACCCCCGATACCTATGTGGCCGATAATGACAGCATTTCCACCAACTGGTGGTGGGGCCGCAATGACGACCTGGAAATCCCCTCCGCCGCCATGAACTGGGATGCCATCAACGCCCTGTATGACGAATATGACAAGGTGGCCGTGATGTATCCCTACGAAGCCTTCGTGTTCGACAACAGCATGGTGCAGAGCTACATCAACCAGTGCAACGAAACCTACAACACCTACATGAAGCTGATCTGCTACGGCCAGTACGACAAGACCCCCGAAGAGATCGTGGCTGAATTCCAGGATGCGCTGCGCGCTGCCGGCGTGGACGAAGTCACCGCTGAACTCCAGGCCCAGATCGACGCGACCTACAAAAAGTAATTGAACCATGACGCGCTGATTCACTCAGCCGTCATCCCGAGGGGATGCCTTGTCCTGCCACCACAAGCGGAGAGGGCATCCCCTCTCTTGTGCCCGCACTCTGCGCATGAGCGGGGGAGGGCGGAATTTTCGGAGAGGATTTGTTGGGCACTTTAATACACTATCCAAAAGCCTTCCCCTCGGAGGGGAAGGTGGGCCGCGCGGAATCAAGATCGAGAGAGAAGTCAAGCGATTTCGCGCGGCTCGGATGAGGTGAACTCACCCGTTGGAATGCAACCACGTATGGGAAAGGAGCACCTCATCCGTCAGGCGCGAATTAACTTGATTACACGATCCATGTTGGTTCCGCGCCTGACACCTTCCCCTGCGAGGGGAAGGCTTTTGGAAACCCGTTTAGTGATTTAAAGTTCCCTTTTACCCAACGTAACAACCATTAATTGGAGGAACCTATGAGCAAGATCATAAACATGGACTTGGACTGGCGTTTCCACCTGGGCGACGCGGTGGACGCGGGATTCATGGGGTATGACGACCGGGCGTGGCGTCAGGTCACGCTGCCCCACGACTGGGCGGTGGAGCATCCCTTCGACCCGTCCCATGCCAGCGGCACGGGCTACTTGCCGGGCGGCACGGCCTGGTATCGCAAGCACTTTACTTTGGATGAAAACGCTGTGAGCAAGCGCGTGCGGCTGACCTTCCAGGGTGTGTACAAACACGCCAGGGTGTGGATCAACAGTAATTACCTGGGAAGTCACGCCTACGGCTACACCAGCTTCTCCTTCGACATTTCCCCCTTCGTGAAGACCGGGGAAAACGTGATCGCCGTGCGGGTGGAGCATGAGGACGTGGCGGATTCCCGCTGGTACACCGGCAGCGGCATCGACCGGCATGTGACGCTGACGGTCAGCGAACCCGTCTGCTTTGCGGAGCATGGAATAATCGTCAAAACGCTTTCCACTGACAGTTCCTCTGCCTGCCTGCGTATCGCCTATGAGACTGTCGGCGCGGAGCAGGTCAGGTTCCGTTTGCTGGACGCTGAGGGAAAAGAAGCGGCTTCCGTTTCCACTCAGGGGGAAGCAGGCAGCGCGGATTTGGCCGTTCCCAATGCAAAGCTGTGGAGCACTGACCAACCGTATCTGTATACCTTGGTAGGCGAAACGCTGGCTCAGGGCCGGGTCACTGACCGGGAAAAAATCCCCGTGGGCATCCGTTCCTTCCGCTTCGACCCTGACCAGGGCTTCTTCCTGAACGGCGAACCCATGAAAATCAAAGGTGTCTGCGTCCATCACGACGCGGGCTGCCTCGGCGCGGCGGTGCCGAAAAATGTGTGGAGGCGCAGGCTGCTCAAATTCAGGGACGCGGGCTGCAATGCCATCCGCACTGCCCACAATCCCCCCGACCCCGACCTGCTGGACCTGTGCGACGAGCTGGGCTTCCTGGTGATGGACGAAGCATTCGACGAATGGGAGGGGACGAAAAACAAGTGGTGGCAGGGCCACAACGTGTATCCGCCCAAGCACTTCGGCTATGCCGAGGACTTCCCCGAGTGGCACGAGCGCGACCTGTCCTCCATGGTGCTGCGGGACCGGAATCATCCCAGCATCGTGCTTTGGAGCATCGGCAACGAAATCGACTACCCCAACGATCCCTACGTGACCCCCCTGTTCAAGGAAGCTCTGGGCAACAACGACGCCAACAAGCCCGCCGCCGAACGGCTCTACGACCCCCGCAAGCCCGACGCTGGACGGCTGGCCACGGTGGCCAAAGAGCTGACGGAAATCGTCCATCGCCTGGACGACACCCGGCCCGTCACCAGCGCTTTGTCCTTCCCCGAGCTGTCCAACCACACCGGCTACGCCGACCAGCTGGACGTGATCGGCTATAATTACCGGGAATACTTCTATGAGGACGACCACAAGACCTATCCCGGCCGGGTGATTTTGGGCAGCGAAAACAGCCACGATCCCAAGGCCTGGTTCGCCGTGCGCGACCATGCTTTCATCGCCGCCCAGTTCCTGTGGACGGGCGTGGATTTCCTGGGCGAATGCAAGGGCTGGCCTGTGCGCATCAGCCAGGCGGGCATGCTGAATCTGGCGGGCTATGAAAAGCCCCTGTTCTATCAGCGCAAAGCGCTGTGGACGGAAGAACCCTTCGTGCGCATTGCTGTGGGTGACGGTCAAAGCGAACGCCACGGCGTATGGAACGAGCATTTCCGCTGGATGGGTGAACCGGGGCAAACAAAAATCGTGTCCTGCTACACCAACGCGAAGGCGGTCGAACTGTTCCTGAACGGCGCATCCCTTGGCAAAAAAGTGCTGACCGACGCGGACGGCTGCCGGGTCTGCTGGGAGGTGCCCTATCAGACCGGTATGCTCCGGGCGGTGATCGATGGGGGAGAAGATACGCTTTCGACCGCGAAACCCGCCGCGTCCATTGCGCTGCACCCGGATACAACCGCTTTACGCGCCAACGGTCTGGACACGAATCAGGTGGAAATCACTCTGCTGGATGAAAACGGATGCCCGGCACTGGACGAGGCTGTCCATTGCCAGATCGTTGGGGACATGCACCTGCTCGGCATCGAAAACGGCCAGCCCGACGACCTGACGCCTTACGCTGAATCCTTCCGTAAAACCCTTGATGGCCGCGCCATTGCTTACCTCCGGGCGGGCCGCGTTTCGGGTTCCGCCACGCTGCATGTCTGGACGGATTCGGGCCTTTGCGCCACGTGCATATTTGACCAAAAGTAAACATAAAACAATTGACAATCCGCAAAAAGAAGCATATACTGAAACCAATCAAACAAATAGGGGGTGACAGTCAATGGGCGACGGCGAGAGATGCCAAGTGAGCGAAGGCGTGCCGCGATCGTGGTGGGCGCGCTCGTTGGCGCGTCACTCATAATCCGGTTCGCACCCTCTTGCATCGCTGAACGTCGTAAACCGGAAGCGCAGCGCCGCTTCCATCGGAAATGAGGCAACGGAAAAGCGGAGGGCTTTTTTGCGTGCGTTCTTTGCGCGAAGAGCTGCTTCCTCTTTTTCCACTTTCCGCAAGCATTACGGGTTCAAAAGAAAAATAGAGGAGGTGTGGCCTATGGAATGGGCTGCGATCGAAAAGCGCCTGAACAGCCTGCTGGAAGCGGGCCGCCATGGGGAACTGCGCGGGGCGATGATGATGCTCAACGAAGTGGACATCGCCCAGTACATGGAAACACTGAATAAGGAACAATTGCTGCTGGTGTTCCGCATCCTGCCTAAGGACATTTCGGCCGACGTGTTCAGCTACATGTCCGCCGAGCAGAAGCAGACCCTGATCGAATCCATCGGCGATTCGGAAATCCGCACCCTGATCGACGACATGTTCCTGGATGACGCGGTGGACTTCCTGGAGGAACTGCCGGCCAGCGTGGTGCGCCGGGTGCTGCAAAGCGCTGATCCCGAAAAGCGCAACCTGATCAACCAATTCCTGCGGTATCCGGAAAACTCCGCCGGATCGTTGATGACCATCGAGTATTTGGAATTCCGCAGCGACGTGACCGTCCGCGGGGCGATGGACATCATCCGGCAGGAAGGCTTGGATAAGGAAACCATCTATACCCTATATATAATTGATAATACACATCACCTGATCGGCACCCTGGCCCTGCGGAAAATGATCCTGGCGTCGGAAGATACTGTGCTGTCCGACATTATGGATCGAAACGTGGTCAGCGTTTATACCACGGACGACCAGGAAAAGGTCGCCGACGTGGTGCGCCGGTACGACTTGATGGCCATTCCCGTCGTGGATAAGGAAGAGCGCCTGGTCGGTATCATCACCGCCGACGACGTCATGGACGTCATCGAAGAGGAGACCACGGAAGACTTCGAAAAGATGGCCGCTTTGACGCCTTCTGATGACGAGTACCTGAAAACCTCTCCCTTCAAGCTGGCCCTCAACCGTATTCCCTGGCTGCTGCTGATGGCGGTTATCGCCATTTTCACCGGTATGATCATTACCCACTATGAGGATGTGCTCAGCTCCAACGCAGCGGTGGGCATCATCCTGACGGCCTGCATCCCCATGCTGATGGATACCGGCGGTAACTGCGGCTCCCAGAGCTCCACCCTGATTATCCGCGGTCTGTCCCTGGGCCAGATCACCTTGAAGGATTTCTTCAAAGCCCTGTGGAAGGAATTCCGCGTGGCGCTGATCGTCGGCATTGTCCTGTTCGCTTTCACCATCTGCCGTGTCCGGTTTATCAACGGCGCGGAGTGGGGGGTGGCGTTCGTGGTCGCCGCCGCCCTGTTCTGTACCATCGTGCTGGCCAAAGCCCTGGGCTGTGCCATGCCCATGCTGGCCAAACGCCTCGGCCTTGACCCTGCCCTCATGGCCAGCCCCATGATCACTACCGTGGTGGATATGAGCTCTCTGTTCATCTATTTCACCATCGCCCGGGCTGTGCTGAAAATATAATATAAGAAAAAAGATCGGCTCCCTTGCTCTGTGAAAACCGGGCAAGGGAGTTTTTTACAGATTCGATCAAAAGAATGCAAAGATGAAAGAGAAAATGGCGGACAAAGGTTTTACTTAAATCCGAACATTCAAATGAGTTAAAGCCAGTTAATGTTCGGAATATTCATGAAGAATTGTTCTGATTTTGTCACTCAATGTTCGCAAATTGAAAAAACTTCAAGAAAACGGAAAAAAACTTCAAAAAAGGTGTTGACAATTTGGGGATGGTGTGTTATTCTATCCAAGCGCTCAGGGAACGGGGCCTGCGGAAGCGGGGACCGGGGAGAGCGCAGGAATCTTGAAAACGATACAGAGTAGATTGAGAGAAACGACAGTTAATT
>ONRC01000030.1:0-352 GCA_900320085.1 uncultured Eubacteriales bacterium | reverse complement strand
ATTGAAACCCAGAGTAACAAGAAGGATTAAACACAAGAGTTTGATCCTGGCTCAGGACGAACGCTGGCGGCGTGCTTAACACATGCAAGTCGAACGAGGATAGATTGGAAGCTTGCTTTTGATTTATTCGAGTGGCGGACGGGTGAGTAACGCGTGAATAATCTGTCCTATACAGGGGGATAACGCATCGAAAGATGTGCTAATACCGCGTAGGACCACGGGATCGCATGGTTCTGAGGTGAAAGACGAAAGTCAGTATAGGGTGAGTTCGCGTCTGATTAGATAGTTGGTGAGGTAACGGCCCACCAAGTCAACGATCAGTAGCCGACCTGAGAGGGTGATCGGCCACATT
>ONRC01000018.1 GCA_900320085.1 uncultured Eubacteriales bacterium | reverse complement strand
CATCCGTAGGGGAAAATGTATTTTCCCCCTCGGATGTTCCCGGGCTTTCTTGGGCCAGAAGCCTTCAAACTTTTCGTCTCCCCCAGCGCGCCAGGCGGAGCTTGTCTGATTATCCCAACAGCGCAAAATCGCCTATTGTGGGTCCAGGGTCCTCAGGACCCTGGCGCAGGTCTGGGGGCGCGCAGCCCCCAGCGTTCTCTTTTGTTTGATTAGAAATTCATCCTTGAGAACAAGCCTGTTACAAAGTGTCTCTGTTTAATGCAGTGTATTTTCAATCACTTCGCGCCAGGGATCCAGCCCGCTGTACAAACGGAACAGGGGAGAAAACAGGCCCACCTCCGCTAAAGCACGTTGGGAGGATACCCCCAGGAGATAGCGCAGAAACGTTTCTCCGTTCGATGAGGAAGCGCGAGCGCAGATGGTACGGAACCCGCTTCCCCCAGGGAGAGGCTGTATTCCGGCCTGAAAGGGCAGCCGTTCGGCTTGGCCGACGGTCAGGATGGCCGCGTTGCCTTTGCCGTCGATCAGGTCCTGCAACGGATTTGAACTGAGGATGGCATCTGAAACGGCGTTTAAAAATGGCGTGGGCGTCAAAACGGCGGAAAAACGTCGGGCCATTTTCGTTGGCTCAGGGAAAAGCGCGGGCGTGGGGTTTGGCGACGGCTGAACGAAAAGGAAGCTGGTGGGGCGCGGTGTGATGTTTGGCACGGTGTCGTCCCGGAAAAAGAGCGCGAATCCCTCCAAGGCTACGGTTTCACCGCCGCGCATGGAGATCAGCAGATCGGGCGGAACAGCGCCCTCGAAAGATGTGGCTGAATCCATCGGCGCCGTGCGAAGATATACCCGCATACCGGTTTCATTTTCAAACCGCGTTGCTTCCCTTCGCAGCCAGGACCACAGCGCTGGTTCTTGTCCCGCCGCCCAAACGCGGATCAGGCGCAACTGCGTATCAGGCGCGTGGAGCGTGCGCGCCGGAAAATGAAAAAGAGCAAGGGCCAATCCTGCCGTTGCCAGCAGCGCCGTCAGGGTCACCAGCATTTTACGCATAAAAACATCCCCCCGCCGGAATATATGCGGCAGGGGGAGGAAATCATGACGGGTTATTGTTGAGCTTTTTCGTTTTGCCCGATGGCCTTGACCTTTTTGTTGACGACGAGGGTAATCAGGAAATCCGAAATGCTTTGGTAAATCAGGCACCCGCCCTCCACCGCGACAACGACTTCGATCGCGCCGAAAGGATTATTCAGCACCACAAAGCCCGCTGCAATGGAAAGAATCGCCATGCCCAGCAGCACGCCCCATTTTGTGTAGCCCGTGTTTTTTGCGTCAACGGAGCGCAGGATATTCCCGATGCCGCAGCCAATCAGCAGGGCTCCGAACAGATTCGGCAGCAGCGACATGACCGCTTGGGGAGAGGTGACCATAAAGACGCCCAGGCCAACCGTCACCAAACCGATCACCAGATCGCTCTGGAAGAAATAGGGATAGAGATGTTCCAGCTTGAAATACCGAACGACGCGAATGACGCCCATCGCAATCGTCAGCCCGCCGATGCAGTAGCAAACCGACAGCAGCGCGTTGCCGGGAAACAGCAGCAGCACCAATCCTACGATGCCTGTCACAATGGCGGAAATGATCCAACTTTTCTTGAATCTGTTCCATAATTCGCCAATTTTCACATAAACCCCTCTTTTCTTTTCAAAAATCTGTAATTATATTTCAAATTACTTCAAACATTGACATTCTCTCTCGATTGAATTATAATACAAGAGCCGAAAATCGTCAACAGGCGAGCAGGCAGAATGGGAGAAAAAATGAATCAACAGCCACCAAGATCAGTGAAAAACGCTCAGGACCAGCGTGTGCGGCGTACTTATCGCAGCTTGATCAGAGCGTTGGAGGAATTGCTCTGCGAATCGATGGAGGAGGAAATATCGGTCAAGCAAATCTGCGAACGCGCGGGCATTCAGCGAACAACCTTTTATCAGCATTTTCGCGATATGCAGGATTTTTCGGACTGGTATATCCTGCAAAAGCAGAATGAATTCCGTTCGATTGCCTCGGCCACGATCAGTGCGGAGGATGAGCGCAGCGCTTTTCTTGAGGTGGCGAACAGCACGATGCGGTTCCTGAAGCAAAACGAAAAGCTGGTCAGATGCCTGATGAACAAGCGCCTCAACGGCAAACACCTCGTCGAACTGTATGTGAACACCTGTGTGGACGAAATGAAAGCGAAGCTCAAGAAGCTGCCAGACGCGGATGAAGCCTCCGGCAGAACGCCCATTGCTTTCCTGGCGGAGTTTTACGTGGGCGGGATGATTTCCGCATTCCGGTGGTGGATCGTGAACGACCGGCCGGTGACGGAGGAAGAGTTCATGCGCTACCTGCGCCTGCGGGTGGAAAGGATGAATAAACAATGAAAAATGTGAATATTCGTCAAATGGTATTCTGTGCCCTGTTTGCGGCGCTGATTGTGGTGTTTGCCCAGATTCAGGTTCCCCTGCCCGGCCTGGTGCCCATCAGCCTGGCCACCTTCGGCGTCATGATGGCGGGGCTTTTGCTGGGGTGGAAGTTCGGACTGCTGGCTGTGGCGGTGTACGTGCTGCTGGGTGCGGTGGGCGTGCCGGTGTTCGCCGGGTTCAAGGGCGGCCTCGCGACGCTGACCGGACCGACGGGCGGCTACATCATCGGCTATCTGCCCTACGCCGTGCTGGCGGGGCTGCCGGTGAAAAAAGCGCAGGAATCCTTCTGGGGCCGCTTGGCCCTGCTGGCGCTGGGCACGCTGGCCTGTTATGCGCTGGGCACCGCCTGGTTCATGCACGCAACGAAACGCACCCTGGGGGAGAGCATGGGCTTGTGCGTGCTGCCTTTCCTGCCGGGTGATGCGGTCAAGATGGCGCTGTCGTCTTTCCTTGCGCCGCGGCTGCGCAAGGCGATGAAGGCCTGAACTTGTTTTTGCCGCCATTCCTTGACGAGCGCAGGGAATGGTGATATTATTTATAGAAGAAATAATTTCCAATTTCACGGATGATTCGACGGAGGACGCCATGGCAAGAACGGATTCTGATATGACCCAGGGAACGATCTGGAAACACCTGATCCAGTTCTCCATTCCCATGGCAGTAGGCCTCCTGTTTCAGCAATTGTACAATACGGTGGATACCGTGGTGGTGGGCCAGTTCGTGGGCCAGGAGGCGCAGGCCGCCGTGGGCTCCACCGGGTCGATCATCAACACCATCGTGGGCTTCTGCGCCGGACTTGCCACCGGCGCGTCGGTCATCATTTCCCAGCGCTACGGCGCGCACGACCGGGAAGGGCTGAGCAAGGCCGTGCACACCACCATTGCCATCACCTTCCTGGTCAGCCTGATCGCCACCGGCGTGGGTCTGCTGATCATCCCGCCGATGCTGCGATTCATGAAAACGCCCGAAGACGTGATGGACGAAGCCGATCTGTACCTGCGCATCTATTTTTCCGGGGTCGCGGGCGTGCTCTTTTACAACATGGGCAGCGGCATCCTGCGGGCGGTGGGGGACTCCAGGCGGCCGCTCATTTTCCTGGTGATTTCGGCGCTGCTGAACACGGTGCTGGATCTGGTGTTCGTGCTGGTGTTCAAGATGGGCGTGGACGGGGTCGCTTACGCGACGATCGCCTCCCAGATCATTTCGGCGCTGCTGATCCTGATTACCCTGACCCGGGAGGAAAGCGCCTACGGCATCCGCTGGAGCAAAATGCGCATTGACTCCCAGTCCCTCAAGGGCATCCTCAGCATCGGCCTGCCCTCCAGCATCCAGAGCGCCATAACTGCCTTTTCCAACGTGTTCGTGCAATCCTACATCAACGACTTCGGTTCCGCCTGCATGGCGGGCTACGGCATCTATAACAAGGTGGATGCCTTCGCCCTGATTCCGGTGCAGGCCATCAGCATGTCCTCCACCACGTTCGTGGGCCAGAACTGGGGCGCGGATCAAAAAAAGCGCGCCCGTGACGGCGTGCATACGGCCATCATGATGAGCATTGCTTCCACGGTCGCCCTGGGCCTGGTGGTGTATTTCCTGGCCCGGCCGCTGCTGGGCTTCTTCTCCCCGGTGGAGGAAGTGGTGGCCTATGGCGAACGGTTCATCCGCATCGTGACGCCCTTCTACATCGCCATCTGCTTCAACCAGATTTACGCCGGCGCCCTGCGCGGCATCGGGGACGCCACCATGCCCACGGTGATCATGCTGTGCTCCTTCGTGGTGTTCCGCCAGATTTACCTGTTCGTCACCAAGGCGCTGGGGGCGGGCTTCCTGGCCGTGGCGCTGGCCTATCCCATGGGCTGGATCATGTGCTCCACCCTGCTGTATATCCGCTATCGTGGCAGTAAACTGGTGCGGGAACTGTAAGTCTCCTTCAAACTTGAAAAGCCTTCTCTCTCCGGAGCAGGCTTTTTTCAATCCTCTTTTTCCTATCCGCCGAAAAATAATTTTTTGTTTTTGGAACAATTCCGATTCCTCATTCGTCTATATGGGTGAGGTGAGGAACACATGAGTACAATGCTTTCCATTTTCCCCAAGGATGAAAACCCCACTTTGCTGGCGATTGACGACGAACAGCAGGTCGTTTATGTTGATGGAGAACCTTGCGAACTGACGCACCAGGAATTTTCCCTTTTGCAGGAATTGGCCCAGAACATTGACCGTCCCGTGTCCCGGCAGGAATTGCTGCGCGACGCCTGGGGCTATGTCTGCCCGGGGGAGACCCGCACGGTGGACGTGCATATCCAGCGGCTGCGCAAAAAGCTGGGCTTCTTCTGCATTGAAACAGTGTACAGAAGGGGCTATAAGCTTCGCGCTCAGGAAGTGTGCTGAGCAAAAATGAATCAAACCAAACGGCGTCCTTTGCCTGCTTCCGGGGCGAAGGACGCCGTTTTTTGATCTTTCCGCGCCTTTTTCCACGTATGACGCTTGATTTCAAGGGCTGATTGTGCGACAATAGAGCCAATGAAACTACGTTCAAAAACGATCCGGAAAGGATGGAATCAACCGATGAAAAAGCAAGCCTTCAATCCCTACCTGCCTTCCTGGGAATACATTCCCGACGGCGAGCCCTATGTGTTCGGCGACCGGGTGTATGTGTACGGTTCACACGATTTCTTCAACGGCTGCGTGTTCTGCATGGGCGATTATATGGGCTGGTCGGCCCCGGTGAACGACCTGAGCGACTGGCGGTGCGAGGGCGTGATCTTTCCCCGGGACGCCGACCCCTGCAACGCGGACGGCAGCATGTGCCTGTACGCGCCGGATGCGACGAAAGGCCCGGACGGACGCTACTATCTGTACTATGTGTATGACCACGTGGGCTTTGTGTCCGTGGCGGTGTGCGATTCCCCGGCGGGAAGGTTCAAGTTCCTGGGGTACGTGCATGACAAGAACGGCGTGCGCCTGGGCGAGCGGCCCGGGGACGAGCCGCAGTTTGACCCCGGCGTGCTGACCGAGGGAGACAAGACCTACCTTTACACCGGTTTTTCCGGCCACGGCGACAAAACCCGTCATGGCGCCATGTGCACCGTGCTGGGGCCGGACATGGTGACCATCGAGGAAGAGCCCGTCTATGTGGTGCCCGGTGATATGTACGACGAGGGAACAGGCTTTGAGGGCCACGCGTTCTTTGAAGCGTCCTCTATTCGCAAGCGGGGAGACATCTATTACTTTATTTATTCCTCCGAACTGATGCACGAGCTGTGCTACGCCACGTCAAAAAATCCCCGCGGGCCCTTCGCCTACGGCGGAACCATCGTGAGCAATGTGGACGCGGGCATCGGTACCTACAAGCCTGCTGACAAACCCGCTGCCATCGGCGGCAACGATCACGGCAGCATCGTGGAAATCAACGGGCAGTGGTACGTTTTCTACCACCGCCAGACCAACGCCTCCTGGTTCTGCCGCCAGGGCTGCGCCGAACCGATTTTTTTTGATGAACAGGGAAGAATCAAGCAAGCGGAGATCACCTCCTGCGGCCTGAACGGCGGCCCGCTGAAGGGCGAGGGCGAATATCCCGCCCATATCGCCTGCCACCTGTACGACGAAAACAACCTGGAGCTGTATTCTGGCAATCCAGCTCTGCCCAAAGTGACCCAGGAGGGCGGCGACGGCGACAAGCGCCCCGCCTATATCGCCAACATTCACGACGGCGTGACCATCGGCTTCAAGTATTTTGACTGCAAGGATGTCCGGAAGGTGTTCATCAAATGCCGCGCCTACGCCTCCGGGCGGTTTGAAATTCGGAGCGCGTATGAAGGCCCGGTCCTGGCTGAAATTCAGCTGACCAACTCCAACGTGTGGAAGCGCTACGACGCCGAGATCGATTTCCCCGACGGCAAGCAGTGCCTGTACCTGACCTACCGCGGCCCCGGCAATCCCCAGCTGGGTTGGATCGGGTTTGAGAAGTAAAGCAGGATCAGGAAGAAAAACAGAAGCGCAAAGCTGATCAGCGCCGAAAGCCGCCTTCGCATTTGCCATTGCGTCGCCCATGCGCCAAGGGGCAGACTGAATCCCACGCCGCCCAGGGTCAAAAGCGCCGCTGAACCGGCGGTCACCCTCTGACCGATCAGCCAGAGGCCCGTCGTTTCAAAAACAGAAAAACAGAACACGCAAAAAGCGTACCCCAAAACCAGCCGGCGGAGCTTCATCCGCCGCTGTTTGGGATACATCCGGATTCGTCCTTTTCCGTCAGGCAGCAGGCTCAGTCCCATCCATAGGGCCAGCCCCGCCGCCGCGCCGCCCACGCCGAAGAAAAGCCCGGCCAGCGCCATCATGGGCGCTGCCCGGAGCATCCATCTCCGTGCGCGGGCGGCGTTTTCCATCATTCGGAATACACCGTCAATTGCTTGAGCATGTCCTCCGCCTTGGTGTTCACGTCGTCCAGCGAGGACGCGCCTTTCAGCGTGTCGGCCAGCGCCTGGATGCCGGTGACCAGCGCGGCGTTGTCCGTCACGGCCACCTTGGTGAAGGCCTTGTCCACGCTCTGCACCCGGGTCAGCACCATCTTTTTCAGCCGGTCATCCGCCCCGCCCTGATACTGGCTGTCAAACCTGACGCCCACCAGCGCGGTATCGCCCATGGGTACGACCCAGGCTTCGTCCACTTCGCTCAGCTTCATTACGGCTTCCTTCATGGCTTGGGCTGCCTGCTGCGCGTTCTCCACGGTCACCGTGTTTCCGTTGTTCAGCGGTTCCGCAGTGCCCGCGGGCGTGGCGGTCATTTGGCCGGGGGTCATGCCTGTGCCGTTATTGCTGCCGTTCATGTCAGGGACCAACGGCTGGATCATGCCGTTGCCGGTTCCAGGCGTGGGGGACGGCAGCGTGTCCGCGCTGCTGGCGCAGCCGGTCAGCAGCAGCGCCGCCGCCAATGTCAGCATCAGAATCAAAAGCGTCTTTTTCATAGCAAATCGCCTCCTCGCGGCTATTGTGCGCAGGGAGGCGATGAATTATCATAGGGAAATATTTGCTGATCGGAAGCGGTCCAGCAAACATCATTTAATGAAGTGATTCCTAAAACAAGGGAGATAGCGCGGCATCCATCCCTCTTTTTCTGTATGCAGAAAAACAAAATGCGTTTTGTACTTTTCCTGTATTATGCTTTACAGAATACCGATCCTTGAGTACAATTGTATACACAAATCCAGAAAGGAGCAGGAGACACATGCTGGAGATTTCCCCGAAAACAAACTTATTGGAGCAAAAGAATTATCGCTACGCTTTGCAGGACGTGGCGGAACCGAATCTGTATCGTGATATTTATGATTATGAATCCGTTCCCAAGGTGCCTTTTAACCATCGCCGCGTGCCCATGGGCATGCCGGAGGAAATTTGGATTTCGGATACCTCCTTCCGCGACGGCCAGCAGTCCGTCGATCCTTATACGGTCGATCAGATCGTGGAGCTGTATAAGCTGATGAGCAAGCTGGGCGGTCCTTACGGCATCATCCGGCAGACCGAGTTTTTCATTTACAGCAAGAAAGACCGGGAGGCCGTGGCCCGGTGCCAGGATCTGGGCCTCAAATTCCCGGAAATCACCACCTGGATTCGCGCGACCAAGGAAGATTTTAAACTGGTCAAGGATCTGGGCATCCGGGAGACGGGTATCCTGGTATCCAGCAGCGACTACCATATTTTTAAAAAGATGAAGCTGACCCGCAGCCAGGCCATGAAGAAATACCTGGAAACCGTGGCCCTGGCCTTTGAAGCGGGCGTCATGCCCCGGTGCCACCTGGAGGACATCACCCGGGCGGACTTCTACGGCTTTGTGGTGCCCTTCGTCAACGAGCTGATGAAGATGAGCCAGGACGCGGGCATCCCCGTCCGCATCCGCGCCTGCGACACCATGGGCTACGGCGTGCCCTATCCCGAGGTCGCCCTGCCGCGCAGTGTGCCGGGCATCATCTACGGCCTGCAGCACTATTCCGACGTGCAGAGCGAATACCTGGAATGGCACGGCCACAACGATTTTTACAAGGCCGTCGCCAACGCCTCCACCGCCTGGCTGTATGGCGCGTGCGCGGTGAACTGCTCGCTGCTTGGTATCGGCGAACGCACGGGCAATATCCCGCTGGAAGCCATGGTGTTTGAGTACGGATCTCTGCGCGGGTCCCTGGACGGCATGGACCCCACCGTGATCACCGAGATCGCCCAGTATTTCTCCAGGGAAATGGGCTACAAGATTCCGCCCATGACCCCCTTCGTGGGCCGCAACTTCAACGTCACCCGGGCCGGCATCCACGCGGACGGCCTGCTCAAGGATGAAGAAATCTACAACATCTTCAACACCAAGAAGCTGCTGAACCGCCCTGCCTCCGTCATGATTTCCAAGACCTCCGGCCTGGCGGGCATCGCCTACTGGATCAACGAAAACTACCAGCTCTCCGCCAACGAAGCCGTGTCCAAGCAGGACCCGCTGGTGGTTCAGCTCAAAGCCTGGATCGACGAGCAGTTTGACGCGGGCCGTCAGGCGTCGCTGTCCAACAACGAAATGGAAACGAAGATCGAAGAACTGACAAACGGACGCCTGCACAGGCTGTAAGAAAAGGAGAAGCATCACCATGGAGCATAAAATGATTTCCATCGCCGATCAGGTGTTTGAAGAACTGGAGCGGGACATTCTCTCCGGCGTGTACGGGCGGGACGAAGTGCTGACGGAAATGAAGCTGAGCGAGCAGCTTCACGTCAGCCGCACCCCCATCCGGGAGGCCCTGCGCCGCCTGGAACAGGAGCACATCATCGAGCCCACCAGCAAGGGCATGAAGGTCGTCGGCATTTCCCGGGACGATATTTCCGATATTTGCGAAATCCGCCTGCGGCTGGAGGGCCTGGCGGCCCGCTGGGCGGCGGAGCGCGCCGATGAGGCGGGCATCCGGTCGCTGAAAGAAACCCTGGATTTGCAGGAGTTTTACACCCAGAAGCAGGACCCGGAGAGCATCAAAAACGCCGACAGCCAGTTCCACCAGACCATCTACGCCCTCTGCGGCAGCCATTCCATGCAGGACACCCTGGAGCCGCTGCACCGGAAGCTGGTGAAATACCGCCGCGTTTCCGTGTCCGCCCAGAGCCGTGCCCAAAAATCCCTGGAGGAACACCGGGCGATTTACGAAGCCATCGCTGCCCATGACGGCGTCACCGCGGAAAAACTGACCATCCTGCACGTCCAGAATGCCCGGGACAGCATCCTGAAACGGGCGATCGTGCAATAAGATAAAACCGAGGAGGGAATCAACCATGTATCAGGAAGCCATCGACCAGGCGGTCAATCATTATCGGGAATTGCTGCTTTCCCAGGTGGAGCGGGCAGAAAAGCTGAACAACCAGGCTCCTCTGGAAAAGAAGGATAAAACGGTCATCGGCGTCGTGGGCGGCGATGGCATCGGCCCCATCATCACGGCCCAGGCGGAGCGTGCGCTCAAAGCGCTGCTGAAGGACGAAATCGCTGCGGGGAAGATCGAGCTGCGCACCATCGAGGGCCTGACCATTGAAAACCGGCTGGCCGTGGGCAAGGCCGTGCCGGACGACGTGCTGGCGGAAATCAAGGCCTGCGACGTGCTGCTCAAAGGCCCCACCACCACCCCCTCCGGCGGCGAACTGCTGGAAAGCGCCAACGTGGCCCTGCGCCGGGAATTGGATCTGTTCGCCAACGTGCGGCCCGTCAGCGTGCCCGAGCAGGGGATCGACTGGATGTTCTTCCGGGAAAACACCGAGGGCGAATATGCCATCGGCGGCAAGGGCATTGAGATTCCCGGCCTGCTGACCATGGATTTCAAGGTGACCACCGTGGCAGGCACAAAGCGCATCGCCCGGGCGGCCTTTGAATATGCCCGGAAGAACGGCAAAAACCATGTCGCCATCGTCACCAAGTCCAACATCATGAAAAAGACCGACGGTATGTTCTCCATCCTGTGCCGGGAAGTCGCCGCCGAGTATCCGGAAATCCAGGCCGACGAATACTTTATCGACATCATGAGCGCCAACCTGCTCAAGCCCGCCATGCGCAGCCAATTGCAGGTGTTCGTGATGCCCAACCTCTACGGCGATATCCTGACGGACGAAGCGGCCCAGATTCAGGGCGGCGTGGGCACCGCTGGCAGCGCCAACACCGGCGACCGCTACGCCATGTTCGAGGCCATTCACGGCTCCGCCCCCCGCATGATCGCCCGCGGCATGGGCGATTACGCCAATCCGGAAAGCATCCTGCGGGCGGCTGTCATGCTGCTGCGCCACATCGGCATGCCGGAGAAGGCGGAAAAGCTCTCCAACGACATCGACACCGCCGCTAAGGTTTGTCCCGTCGGAACGACCACGGAAGGCCATACCTGCCAGGAATATGGCGACGCCCTGCTCCAAGCGCTGTAATCATTCTGACCGTCAGCTTGCCTTCCCCTGCCAGGGAAGGCTTTTTACATGTCCGTTCATTGCACTTGGAATCATTATGCGGTATAATACAATCGAAAACAGTAAAGGAGGAATGAAACATGAAACGATGGATACTGTCATGTTTGATCGTGATGATGATGGTGTGCGCCGCCTGCGCCGAAACGCGGCAGGGCGTGGTTTACCTGGAAGGGGAAGCCGAACCCATTACCGAAACGCTGTATGAAACACCCTGGGGCTTTTCTTTCTGGTATGACGCGGAAACGTTTGACGTGATTGAAACGGTCAACAATAACGAGGTCACGAATATCTGTGTGACTGCAAAAGAAGAATTTGCTCCTGCTTCCATGGACTTCATGCTGCCGGATTCCGCCATGAAAACGGGCCTGGAATACTTGCAGGCCATGGACGGCGGAATCCCTGAATCGGATTACGAAGCAGACCGAACGGAGGGCGGCGCGGCTTTGACCGGCTTTGCGAAGGCCGATTACAGCACGATGCTGAACAGGGAATATTACGTGATTGCCGATGGGGAAAAATGGGCGCCCGCTTTGATCGTTTGCCCCATGGAAGCCATGGAGGGCCTGGGCCGGAGGCTGTACGGCGTGCTGCAAACCATCACCTTCGGCCCGCTGCCCGCTGTCCGCGTGGAAGACGGAGAGGATCAGGAAGCGCTTCCTTCCGTCTTCGTCAGTGACGATGAATACAGTGTCTGGGTCATGTTTTCCGCCCGGCGGCCTGTGACGAACTTTGAAGTGCTCGATCTGGAAATGACCTATGATGAAGCCAATGATTCCTTTTCTTTCAACACAGAAACATTGTACGCCCAGGAAGCGTTGACGCCCGATCAGCCGATTCGCGTGCGCCTGGCGTTCTATGGCGACATCCCCAATAACGGCGTTTCTTTTGTGGACGAGGACGGCACCCTTTGCCACTATGCCCTGGACATGAGCGGCGAGGACGGAACGCTGTATTTGTCGGCGTTCTGATCTTGATTTTTCCCCGGAAAAAGGCTTGAAGGAAAGCATTCTTTCGGATATAATATTAAAAGGGCAATTTGCCCGCTTTTATGGAATTGATTTGCAAAGGAGATAAAATGATGGACAAGAAAATGACGGCCCTGATCATCATGGACGGCTTCGGCATCAACCCCAACCACGAGGGCAACGCGATTTATATGGCGGGCACCCCGGAGCTGGACCGGCTAAAGGCGCGCTATCCCCACACCCAGCTGGGCGCCAGCGGCATGGACGTGGGCCTGCCGGACGGTCAGATGGGCAACAGCGAAGTGGGCCATTTGAACATGGGCGCGGGCCGCATCGTGTATCAGGAGCTGACCCGCATCACCAAGGATATTCAGGACGGCGTATTTTTTGAAAAAGAGCCCCTCATCTGGGCTATGGACACCGTGAAGCAGAACGGCGGCACGCTGCATATGATGGGCCTGCTGTCCGACGGCGGCGTGCACAGCCATATCACCCACCTGTACGCCCTGCTGGAAATGGCGAAAAAGCGGGGCCTGAGCAAAGTATTTGTCCACTGCTATCTGGACGGCCGCGACGTGCCGCCTACCTCCGCCATCGACTATATGCGCCAGCTGGTCGCCAAGATGAAGGAAATCGGCGTGGGCCAGGTGGCGTCCATCCAGGGCCGCTTCTGGGGCATGGACCGCGACAACATTTGGGACCGCGTGGAAAAGGGCTACGACGCCATCGTGATGGGCGAGGGTGTGCGGGAGAGCGATCCTGTGGACGCCATTCAGCACAGCTATGATAACGGCAAGACCGACGAATTCATGCTCCCCACCGTGATCGAAAAGGACGGAAAGCCCCTGACCACCGTGGAACCCGGCGACAGCATGATCTTCTTTAACTTCCGCCCAGACCGCGCGCGCCAGATGACCCGCGCCTTCATCATGCCCGACTTTACCGGCTTCCAGCGCAAGAAGGGCTTCATCCCCGTGCAGTACGTTTCGATGACCCAGTATGACGAAACCTTCACCGGCCTGAGAGTCGTGAATCCCCCCGAAACCCTGGAAAACACCCTGGGCGAATACCTGGCCAAGCTGGGCATGACCCAGGCGCACATCGCCGAAACCCAGAAGTACGCCCATGTGACCTTCTTCTTCAACGGCGGCGTGGAAGCCCCCAACGCCGGGGAAGAGCGCTTCCTGATCGATTCCCCCAAGGTGGCCACTTTTGATATGAAGCCCGAAATGAGCGCCCCCGAAGTGACCCGCAAAGCCCTGGACCTCATCGACAGCGGCAAGTACGACGTGATGATCCTCAACTACGCCAACTGCGACATGGTGGGCCACACCGGCGTCATCCCCGCCGCCATCGAAGCCGTGCGGGAAATCGACAAGGACGTGGCGATGCTGGTGAATGAAATCATCAAGAAGGGCGGCCGCGCCTTCGTGACCGCCGACCACGGCAACGCCGACCAGATGATCGACCCCATCACCAAGGAACCTTTCACCGCCCACACCACCAATCCCGTGCCCTTCATCGCCTGCGACGAAGCGCTGATCGGAAAGTCCCTGCGCTCCGGCGGACGGCTGGCCGACATCGCGCCCACCATGCTCACCAGCATGGGCGTGGAGGTACCCAAGGAAATGACCGGAAAGAGCCTGATTGAATGATCTACAGCTACTGTAAACGCTGCAACCTGGAAAGCCCCGGCGATACCTGCACCGGCTGCGGCAAGCGCGCCGCCGTGTCCGCCCAGATGGATCAGTGGAGCATCGCTTCCAATCCCGTCATGGACGGGCGCGTGTGGCGCGCCGCGCTGATCGCGCTGTCCTCCGCCTCGCTGCTGCTGATGGCGGTGGTGTTCGGCATGGAGGCCGCGGTCAATGGGGGAGAAGCGGCAGGCGTGCTGTTCCGCGGCTCCCTGCCCCGGATGATCCTGGCGCTGGTGCCCGTGGGCATGGCGGTCACGCTGCTGTTCCTGCTTTTGCAGGGGCAGGAGGTGGACGTGTTCAAGCTGGACGCCCAGGGCGCGCACCTGCGCACCTGGCACGGGCCGCAGAAGTGGAAGAGCTGGGCCCGACTGCAAAGCGCCGACCCCAGCAAGAACGTGCCCCAGCAGGACGGGTCCGTGGTGCACTTAAGCCAGGAACGCCACCTGCTGTGGAAGGACGTGGCCCAGGTGCAGTACCGCCCCGCGAGGGCCGTGATCGCCCTCTACCATACCCCCCATATCGCCCCCCTCGTGCTGCGCCTGCCGCCGGAGGAATATGAATTGGCGAAGGCGTATGTGGGGAAATACTGTAAGGGGAAGTAAGCGGATAACTGAAACATAAAAGACACTTGATTGCGAATTTTATAGTGTGCAGAGTGCAGAGTACAGATTCATATTGACTACCAACTATCAAAATCCATGATTGGTAAACTAACTCATCTGCACTCTGTACTCTGCACTCTGTGCTCTCTTACTTTTTTCAAGTTTTTTCTAAATGGAAAAACTACACTCAAACAGAGAAGGAGGGATCGCATGTCCATTACCCTGTATGACATTGCCAAGACCCTGGATCATTCCACCCTGCAGCCCTTTCTGACGGAGGACGACATCCGCAAGGGCTGCGATGTTGCCCTGCAATATGATACCGCCACGGTCTGCGCCCGGCCGGGGGATATGCCGCTGGTGGTCAAGCTGCTCAGCAGCAGCGGGGTCAAGCCCTGCACGGTGATCGGCTTCCCGCATGGCGCGCACCACACGAGCGTCAAAGTGTTTGAGGCAGAAAAGGCTCTGGACGATGGATGCCAGGAGCTGGACATGGTGCTGAATATCGGTCGGCTGCTGCATGGCGATGCCGCCTATGTGCAGGACGAAATCGCCCAGCTGGCCCAGAAGGCCCATAATCGCGACGCCATCCTGAAGGTTATCCTGGAAACCTGCTACCTGAACGAGGAGCAGAAGAAATTGGCCTGCCGCCTGAGCGAAGCCGCGGGCGCGGACTTTGTGAAAACCTCCACGGGCTACGGCTCCGCCGGGGCCACGGTGGCCGACGTGCAACTGATGCGCGCCGCCGTGTCGGACAAGGTGCGGGTCAAGGCTTCCGGCGGCATCCGCACGCTGGACATGGTGCTGGCCTGCCGCAACGCCGGGGCCACCCGTTGCGGCGTGTCCGCTACCGTCAAGATCATGGAGGAAGCCAAGAAGCGCCTGGAGGAAGGCACCCTCACCGACCAGCCGCTTACTCCCGTGGAAAACGCCGGGAACGGAGCGTACTGATACAATAATCCAAATAAAAGCCGCGCTGCTGTACAATGCAAGCGCGGCTTTTGCTATGCTAAGTTTTATTTCTTTGCGCCTTTTTTCACTTTGGGCTGTGGCGCGGGGTGGTAGGTTTCCTGGTAATTATGGATCATATCCTGCTGGCCCTTCTTTTTCAGGCTGCGGAAGCACAGCCTGCGCACCACGTCGTAAATCACCGCGAACAGCGGCACGCCCACGATCATGCCCGTGATGCCCCACAGGCCGCCGAACAGCAGGATGGCGAACGTGACCCAGAATCCGGAAAGGCCGGTGGTGTTGCCCAGCACCTTGGGTCCGATCACGTTGCCGTCCAGCTGCTGCAGGATCAGAATAAAGATCACGAACATCAGGCAATGCACCGGATTGCTCAGCAGCAGCAGGATGGCGCAGGGAATGGCGCCGATGAAGGGGCCGAAGAAGGGAATGATGTTGGTGACGCCCACGATCACGGCGATCAGGGCCGGGGAGGAAAAGCCCATGATCAGGCAGCCGATGAAGCACAGCACGCCCACGATCAGGCTGTCCAGCAGCTTGCCGGTAAAGAACCCGTTGAACATGCGGCTGACATAGTGCATTTCGCCCGCGAAGCGATCCGCCCATACGTCGTTGAAGATGCTGCGTATCAGCAGCCGCGCCTGGGCGAAGAACTGCTCCCGGGTCGCCAGCAGGTACACGGAGATGACCAGGCCCAGCAGAATATCCTTGATGAACACCAGCAGGCTGGTCACATACGTGGCCGTGCCGGACAGCACGGTCTGGGCCAGGGGCAGCAAATCCTTGTTCCGCCAGATTTCAATTTCATTCAGGATCTGTTTGGAAAAGCCCTCCCACTGTTCCTGCAATTCCGGCTGATCCACCAGCAATTGGTCGATCTGTTCGTTGAGGGAACGCAACTGCCCCGGCAGGGCGTTCACCACGCCCACCAGGCTGCGCACCACCTGGGGCACCACGATCAGGCTCAGAATGCTGACCACGGCAATGGCGAACAGCAGCGAAATCAGGATGGCCAGATGCTTGCTTGCTCTCGCGCGTTCAGCCCCCAGCCAGGTTTCCAGCGTGAATTCCAGCTCCCGGCACATGGGGGTGAGCAGGAACGCCACCACCGCGCCGTAGACGAATGGACGCAGGATGGAGAAAATTTTTTGCCCTACGCTCCGCACCTCGTCGAACCGGTAAAACGCGAACAGGCAAACGCACGCCCCCAGGGCGATGGCGATGCCGGTCAGGGCGATTTTAATATATTTTTTGTTTTCTTCCAGCTTCATAGGTTCCTCCGTTTGGCTTGCCGTACAGTCGGAAGCATCTTTCAGCCGAATTTATTATATCAAATTTTGCTGCATGGGACAAGAAGTATTTGCTGTAATGGAAAAAAATCCTCCATAAAGGAGGATTTTTGAAAAGAGACTTTACATCTTGTAACTGCTGCTGGTATGGTGGGTGCCGGAGCTGCCGGTGAAGCTGCCGTGGCTGCCACCGCCGCCGCCGCCGCCGCTGCTGGTTTCGATCCTGCGCCGGACGGTGGTGGTGTAGAGATAAATATCCTGCTGGCGGGAAAGATGGAAGGAGCCGTCCCGCACGTAGGACATGGCGCCGGATTTGCGCCGGACGGTCTTCATCTGACTCTTGAAGGCCAGCGCCACCATCACGCCGATGAGCAGGCCGATAATCAGGAAGATGGGCAGCATCCTGTTTGCCCGGTTAAAGGCCTGATGAGCCACCAGGTAGCTTTCCACTTGCAGCACATAGGTGGCAAAGGCGCCGCCGTAATTCTTCTGGCGCATGTAGGGGCGAATCTGCTCGGCAATTTCATCATCCACGTCTGGGGTAAAGATGCGTTCACCCGAGCCGGTCTTGACGAAGAACACGGTGTTTTCGTTCCGGTCGCCTTCGCGGACGTAGAAGAAGCACACGCCGTCGTGGTTGGGACCTTCGCCGTAGCCGTTGTTGTCAAAATATTCGGCGGCATAGTAGTCGCCCTGGCGGTCGCCGATGGAGTCCATGGTCAGGATCAGCAAGTCAAACTTATATTTCTCCCGGATGTTGGCGATGTATTCCGCCAGCTTTTGTTCTTCCTCCTGGGTCAGCACGTCGGCCTGATCCACCACCCGGCTTTTTTCAGCCAACGCGGGGGAGACGAGCAGCAGAAGCAGCAGCAGAACTGCAAGCGCTTTTTTTATCATCTTACAGCACCCCCATGTTGAACAGCAGGTAAGCGATGCCGTACAGTCCCGCGCCTATCCCTAAGCCGATGCCCAGCAGGTACTTCCAGAACTTGCCGTTGTCGGTGGGCAGGTCGCCCACGAACTGGCCGGTCTGGCCGTTCATGGCGAAGGTGTAGGTTTTGCCCTGCCAGCGGGTGTTGAGCAGCCATACCGGCATGAGCACCTGGCGCACCTGGCCCTGCTGCAGCTGCACCTGGGTGTTGACCGGGGTGACGGTGGAATAGCCGATCACCGTGTTCCGCAGCACGGACAGCACGCTTTGCCGGATGCGTTCGTTGGCGCGGGGCAGGCAGTCGGAAGCCTCCACATCGTGGCGCTGAGCCTGGTAGCCGCTCAGATACCCTACGTTGAAGTCGTCGGCTTTGTCGCTGTCGTAGGGTTCGATGGACTCCATCAGGGTGTCGTCCATCTTGGTGGAGCCGTCCACGGGCACCTGCTTGAAGCTCAGCCCGCCGCCGCGCCGTACCAGGAAATGGGCGGTGTTGATGACCTCGTACTGGCCTTGCCGATGGGCGCTGACGCGGGTGCAGTTGAAGGTGCAGTCGCCCTCCGCGTCGGCCTGGAACAGCCAGAAGGGCTCGTATACGCCGGTGATTTTTTCGATCTGGTTTTCATTGATGAAAGCGTTGGGCAGCAGCTTCTTTCCCTTGCAGTGATTGCGCAGGGCGTCCATGGCTTCCTTTTTGCTTTTCTGGAAGGGGATCACCGCGTCGGGCCGGTACGCGCCGGACAGCACGCCGGGCAGAATGGAGGGGCTGCCGCAGTAAACGCATTCGGTGGCGGCGGTGGTTTCATCCGCCACGATTTCGGAGCCGCAGTTCTGGCAGCGATAGGTGCGCAGATGGCTGGCTTCCGCTTCGTCAAAATCGGAATGGCTGGCAAAATACCACTGCATCTGGTCGTCCGTGGTGTTCTGCACGTCCATTTCGGCAACCTGCTGGATGGCGTCCAGCGGGAAGGAATTGCCGCAGCTGGCGCAGTCCAGCTGCTGGCTCTGGCTGCCAAAGGTGAGGGCCGCGCCGCAGCAGGGGCACTTATAATGGGCGGCGGCTTGGGTCATGGCGGGGGCCTCCTTTCAAATAGGTAGGAGGTAGGAAGTAGGAGGGAGGAGATTTTCGGAAACAATGTTCTTGCCCGATCTTCAAGGAGAAGTGTTTTATCGCTGGACAAAACAAAACTCCTACCTCCTACTTCCTACCTCCTACCTGATCATTACTCTTTCCCCTCATACTTTCTGCAAAGCGTGTATTTGCTTACCGCGCTCTGCACGGCTTCGGGGCAGGCCCAGGACAGCAGGTCCCGGATATAGGGGGGCAAAACGCGGTTATACTTGACTTCCAGGATGGTTTCATCGTGATCCAGCACCGGCACCGTGGGCACGTGGGGATTGAACAGGTCGATGCTGTTGAGCCCGCTGCGCACCCGCATGTCAAACGTGATGCGCACTTCCTCGGCGACGTGGATGTAGGCTTCCCGCTCGTAGTCCACGATCACCACGGGATGCAAAAGCCTTGTGCGCATTTCCCGGTACACATCCCGCAGCAGGCCGCTCTGGGTGGATTCCAGCCCCGTCGGGTCGGCGGCGATCAATTGGTCGGCCAGGTCGCGGCTGATTTTCGCGGAGCGCTTGGAAATCAGGTTGCCCACCTTGGTTTTGCATTCCATGTGGATGATCTTGTCCGACAGGTTGTAGATGCGGATGCGGTACTTGTCGCGGTCCTTGACGCCGGCGATCTTATCATACAGAGCGTCGTCGAACACCGTGTCAAAGTAGAGGGAGCGGATGTGGTAGCTTCTTGTTTCCTTGTCGGCGTTGGGGTCCAGCGTCAGCACGTTCCCGATGGTATGGCGCAGCACCTCCAGCTGGGTCCGCGTGATGGGAAACTTCAATTCATGGCGAAGCGGAAGGGCCATAGGTTATGCCCCCGCTTCGGTCTGGCAGGCCACCAGCGTGGCGTCGTACACGCCGGGCACGTCCAGCATTTCGGACACGATATTGCCCTGCCGGTCGAGCCGCACCTCCACGGTCATTTCAGCGCCCTGACGGGAGATGGTCTTGGAGCGCAGGCGGTAGGTCTTCACCCGCTGCTTGAGGTGGTTGTCAATGTCAACCTGCGCTTCTTCGTCATAATGCAGCACCAGCAGATAGCTGTTGGGCGCGTGCAGGCGGAAGAAGGAAATGGCCAGCAGGATGCCGCCGATGCCCAGCAGCGCCACGATGGCGATGACATAGGCGTTGGAGCCCACCAGGATGCCCATGGTGATGGCCCAGAACATATAAGCGGTGTCCAGCGGGTCCTTGACCGCGGTGCGGAAACGCACGATAGACAGCGCGCCCACCATGCCCATGGACAGCGCCACGTTGCTGCCGATGGCCATGACCACGGGGGTGGTGACCAGGCAGAGCAGGATCAGCGTCAGCGTAAAGGAAGGAGAATACAGCACGCCCCGGTAGGTGGCCTTGTACACGGCGGCGATGATCAGCCCTGCCGCCAGCGCCACCAGCAGCGCGATGACCACGTTAAAGGGGGTAAAGTTGGATAGCTGATCGGCAAACCAATCCGCAAAGGTGGAGCCGTGGGCGATGTCGCTGAAAGTCAAGTTTCCGTTCATGGCGGTTCAATCCTCCTGTAATGTCTGGTTGTATAGTAACACTTCTTTGTGGGGTTCGTCAATTGCCTGTGAAGAATTATTAAGGAAGTGAGAAGTAGGAGGTAGGAGGTTAAAGATAGTTTATCAAATGACATTGGCAGGAAGTGTGCGTCTGTATCAAACAAACTTTACTTCTTACCTTCTACTTCCTACTTCCTACCTTTCCATTATTTCTGATCCGGGTCGGCAGGTCGGGGGCCGAAGTAGTCAAGCATCTGCTGATTGCTGAGCTGGAACTGCTCCTGCACCATGCCCCACAGGCGATAGGGGCGGTAGACCATGACGGTGTTGCGAAGCCTGTCCACGCGCTGACGCCAGTAGCGGATGTAGCCGGAAGCGGTGGAGGGAGAGTCCATGTTCAGGATGCGGGTGTCCGCCTCCCCGGCCCATTTCTGGTAGTGCTTGTTGAGCTCCGGCTCGATCATTGGGGTCATTTCGTCCAGCTCTGTCTGCATGACATCGGTGGTCAGGGTCTGGAAAATCTCGCCGAGCCGCGTCAGGAATTTGTCCCGGATCTCGTTGCTCTCGATCATCTTCCGGAAAATGGTGTTGTTGATGTTTTGCTGGCCCATGCCCGTTTCCTTCAGATAGGACCTTGGGCTGTTGAAGGAAGAATTGAATAGGCCGTAGTCCAGATCAAACATCAAGCATTTCCATTTCGCGCCTTCGGTTGGCAGTTTATAAAACATGATGTTGCCGGGGTCGGAATCGCCAAAGAACATTTTGATGGCGTACCAGTCGATGTAGTTGTCAATGTCGATGTGGTCGTAGAGGTATTGCAGATCAGCGGGATTAGTATTAGGATTCAGCTTTTCAATTTCCTTGAGCATAGCCCGGTATTCCGCGTTGCTGCCTTGCACCACGCTCCAGCCGGCGCGGAGGATGGTGATGTTTTCCAGGATTTCTTTGTCCTTTTCCAAATCAAGGCCTTCGTGCTGGCCGATGGAGAAGCGGTCCTTCCGTTCGCGCAGGTTGTAGTGGCCCCAGTATTCGCCGTTCAGGTACACCACCACGGGCTTCCAGGCCAGGGTCAGCAGGTCGGAGTTTAAATACTTGTCGATCAGGCGGGTCTGCACGCCATCCACGACGCGGGTCCACACGTTATCGTTGCCGGAATTGCGCAGGGTCAGGGATTTATAGAAGGTGTAATCCCGTTCCTCGAAGAAGGCGTAATTGAAGTACTTTTCTCCCAGCGCCGCCTGAGCCCGGAGCTTGAAGGACTTCTGGGGCATATCCAGGGAGTAGTCGCCCATCAGGTCCATCTTGATGCCCTGGGAAATGTAGCTCTTGCCCGTTTCATGGTCGAAGAACTCGATATAGCCCTGCCGGTCGTCCTTGCCGTAGGTGCGGTAGACGGGGGTTTGGAAGGGAATAATGTATTTCTTTTTACCGTCCTCTCCGATGGTTTGCTTCAAAACCTCTGTAGCATTGGGATTTTTCTTGTTTCGGCTGCTGTGGTCCTGCTCCCGGCTGAGCAAACCGGTTTCGGGGTCCCACAGCTCATGGGGGTCGCACACCAGGGAAATCACGTCCAGGGTGTGGTACAGTTCCATAAAGTAGCTGGCCGTGGCGGTATCGGAGGGCTGACGGCCTTCCTGGAAGCACCGGGCGCGGATGACCTTGGTGCCGAAGATTTCGATGGGCTCGGTATACACCTGGCTGTTTTCCATCGTGGGGATGGAGCCGTCGGTGGTGTAGCGGATGGTCACGCCGGGGTCGGCGGAGAGGGCCACCTTCAAATCGCCGTAATAGATCCCGCTGGGGTGGTCGAATACCGGCCGGGCGGCAAAGCCCGTAAAGCCCTGGCCGTTCGCTGCGCCGGGCGTGGGCGTGTCATAATAAAAAAAGCCGTTGCTCCCCAGCGTCCTGCCATAGGATTTATCCGTGGGGATTTCCGGCAGGTACAGCCTGTCCAGCACCCGGCCGTCCGCGTCGGACAGGGTCATCATTTCGCCGCCCATGCGGGAGAGCTTGAAGGAGGTTTTCAGCCGTCCGCTGAAGCTGGCGTCCGTGCCGTCCAGCATAATCACCTTGTACTCCCCTGGGAAAATGGACGTCCCCTGGGGGAACGTCCATTTGCGGGGCCAGCCGATGCTGTCGCTCAATCCCCAGCCGCTCATGTCCCAGGTTTGGCTGGAGGCGTTATACAGCTCCACAAAGTCGCTGGAGTCGGCGTCGGAAAAGGGCTTGACCAGGTTGGCGGAGGACACCACCTCGGAAACATAAACGCCGGTGGGGTTCAGGGCGCGGATGTACTGGTCAGCCCGGCCCGCGCCGTACTCGTTGTTGGGCGCGCCGGGGGTCGGCAGGGTGAACACCTTCCAATCGCCGCTGTCGTCGCGGCCGTAGCTCATGTCCTTGCCTACGTTCGTCACCACCACCCGATCCACCAGTTCGCCCAGCAGGGTGGAGAGCACGAGGGTGTCCTGCTCGTTGTTGATTTTGAAGTTGGTGTGAGGATAGCGCGTATCCTGCTCGATCTTGTCCTTTCCGGAGCAGAACACGATGTAGTAGCCCCCCGCGGGTATGACCGCGTCCTTGGGGAAGGGCCATTTGACGGGCTTGGTTTCGTCGTCGCTCAGGGCGTAGTTGCCTAACTTGATGTCCTTATTGCTGGCGTTGTACAGCTCCACCCAGTCGCTCAGCTCGCCGTCCTCGTCCCGCAGGCCGCTGCGGGGAGTGGGCACCACTTCGTTGATCATCAGGGTATTGGGGTGCACGGCGTAAGCGGCCAGATAGCTGTCGTAGCCCTCCTGGGTGTTGGGATAGCCGGGGGAATAAGCGCCGGTCTTTTCCCAGTTGCCGTTATCGTCCCGGGCATAGCTTTCGTCGGCGTTCAGGGTGGGCACCTTCACATTGTCGATGGCGGTGCCGTTGGCGTCGAACAGATACACGTAATCCCCCAGGGAGCTGAGCTTGAACTTGGCGTGGAATTCGCCGTGAGGGTCGTCCTTGTTCACGCTGTCGCAGAACACGACCACCCGGCCCTTGGCGTTCAGCGTCACGTCCGGGAACAGGAACTTGATGCGGTCAGACCGGTCGGACAGGCCCACGCCCTTGAGGTTGATGGGGGTATCCAACGTGTTTTCGATCTCCACCCAGTCGCCGAATTTGCCGCCCTCGTCCGGCAGGACGGAGGCATTGTCGCTCATCACTTCGCTGATGCGCAGGCCCGCGTGGGTGCTCACCGTGCCGTCGGCGGTGGCGTTCATGGCCTTGGCGATGGGGTTCTTGGGCATCACCAGCACAAAGAACACCAGTACGGCCGCTAAAACAAATAACAGCAGCGCGCGGTGATCCCGCCTGTTTACCTTGCGGCGTCCGGTTTTACGCCGGGTGTTTGCCATAGCGTTGTTTCCTCCTTGATGTGCGTGATCCGGCGAGGGGTCTTTCCTTCGTCAAAACCCGCTTGACTCATTATAACACAGAATGCCGTAATAGAAAATACAAATTTTTCGCAACGATTCAGTCAGCAGATTCTAACCAGCTAAGTTCCATTGAGGCACGACTGAACAGTGACTTTTTTCATTCATCAAGCCCTCAAAGACATACAGTGAGAAGAAAAAAGCTCCTTCGCTATTCCGTCCATTGCAGATTGCCCAGCATATTGAAAAAGTCCTCCTCTGCCGCCTGCTGCGCGTAAACGGAATAGGCTGCGTCGGCGCCGGAAAAATATACACACCGGGCGTTTCCCTTTTCCGCCAGCATAGCGGGCAGGTTCAGCACGGACAGGCCGTTGCGCAGCTGTACGGACAAATCCTCATGCAGCAGCAGCGGCGCGGCGGAGGCCGGCCGCACAGCGGAAATGGTGACGCCGCTGTATTGCAGCGTGGCAATGCGGGCGACGCTGCCTTCATAGCTGGCGTTGTCGCCCTGGCCGCGCATGGCGTAGCCCGGCAGATAGGGCAGGGTTGCGCCGAACAGCCCGGCCAGCGCCCGGGCGTCGTTCATGGTGGCGGGCTGCATCCGGGTGATGGGTTCGGGTTCTTCCACCACCACATAATTGTCCGTTTCATCCTCCGGGATTTGCAGCAGGATCGCGGACACATAGACAATCGCCATCAGCAGCACAACCCCCAGCACAAGGAATATCCTGCCGACTGCGCCTTTACCGTTTCTTGTTTTTTCCGCCATGATGGCCTCCACCGGCTGATGTTTTTCGCTTCGTCCATTCCTGGCCTGCGGCCGCGGCAACCATGGACAGCACCGTGCACATCCCGCAAAGCCAGGCCGGGGCGGAGGAGCAGATCAGCGCTGCCCCGCCGATGGGCAGGCAGGCCGCGATGGGCGGCACGCCGCCCAGCCCTGCCCACAGCGGCAGCAGCACGGACAAAAGCGGCAGCAGCACGTATATATACGCCACCAGCAGCGCCGCGCTCCCGTCGCCCTCCGCCTCCAGGCAGAGCCGGAACAGGAGCTGCAAAACCACCGCGGCCACTGCCAGCGCCACAAACCGCCCCACAGGACGGGAAAGCCTCAGCTTCATTTCGTTTGCCTCTACTCTGTAATCTGCACGCGGATACGGTGGTAGTATAGCATAATCCTGCCCCTCGGAACAACCCGGACCTTGAAATTGTTACAATTTCTTTTCATTTTTATGTGGAAAATAAGGGGTGGGTATGCTATAATCAACCCGTGAACCGAAGGCGGTTTGCATGATACACGCGCAATTTTGAAACGGAGTGAGACTTGTTTGGATACCTCCATAGGCGGCCTATTGCTGATCCAGGTGCTTTTGATCGCGGTGAACGCTTTCTTCGCGGCGGCGGAAATCGCGGTGGTATCGCTCAGCGAAACCAAGCTGCGGCACAAGGCTGAGGAAGGCGATAAAAAATCCCAGAAGCTGCTGAACATGATGCTGGAGCCCTCAGGCTTCCTGTCCACCATCCAGATCGCCATTACCTTGGCGGGCTTCCTGGGCAGCGCCTTCGCGGCGGACAACTTCGCCGCCCCGCTGGTGAGCCTGATTCGGGATCAATGGGGCTTCACCCTGATCTCCAAAGGCACCCTGAACACCCTGTGCGTGGTGTTCATCACCCTGGTTCTTTCCTATTTTACCCTGGTATTCGGCGAATTGGTGCCCAAGCGGGTGGCCATGAAGGAGCCGGAAAAGGTAGCCCGGGCCGTGGCCGGAATCATTGACGGTGTGGCGAAGGTCACCAAGCCCATCGTGTGGCTGCTCACCAAGTCCGTCAACGGCGTGCTGCGCCTGTTTGGCATCGACCCCGCCGCCAACGAGGAAGAAGTCACCGAAGACGAGATCCGCATGATGGTGGACATGGGCGAGGAAAAAGGAGCCATCGAGGGCAATGAGCGGGACATGATCGAGAATATTTTCGAGTTCAACAACATGACCGCTGCCGAATGCATGACCCACCGTACCGACGTGACCGCCCTGCAGGTGGACGCGGGCAACAAGGAAATCATGAAAACCATCCTGGACAGCGGCCTCAGCCGTTTTCCGGTGTACGGCGAAGACCTGGACGACGTGCTGGGCACCTTCACCACCCGGGACTATCTGCTGGCCCTGTCCACCGGCGGGAAGAAAACCCTGCGGGAAATCCTGCGGCCTGCCTACTTCGTGCCGGAATCCGTGCGCACGGACGTGCTGTTCCGGGATATGCAGAAAAACAAAACCCACATCGCCATCGTGGTGGACGAGTACGGCGGCACCAGCGGCCTGATCACCATGGAGGATTTGCTGGAGGAAATCGTGGGCAATATCTACGATGAGTACGACAAGCCCCTGCCCCAGGAAATCCAGAAGATCGGCGAAAACCAATACCGCATCGCGGGCGGCGCTTTGATCGAGGTCATCAACGACGCGCTGAATTTGGACCTTCCCACCGGCGCGGGCTTTGAATCCCTGGGCGGGCTGATTTTCAGCCGCATGATGACCATCCCCAAGGACGGCACCCATCCGGTGGTGGAGTGCTACGGCCTGCGCATCCGGGCGGAGGAGATTGTGGACCGGCGCGTGGAATGGGCCACCGTGACCATTCTGAACCAGCCCAAGGAAAATGAAGCCGAACAGCCTACCGGCGCGAATCCCGACCTGGAAGAAGCCTGACGCAGAACAGTATTGATACAGCAACGAAACCCCAAAAGGAGGAACACCGATGAAGAAAATGTTTGCCCTGCTGCTGGCCCTGAGCCTGCTGCTGACCGCCGTGCCCGCTTTCGCGGCGCCGACCCGCGACACGAAAGCCGCGGAAATCACTGTGGATGACAACCTGACCTACCTGACCGAACTGATCGTGAATGCCGCGATTCTGCAGGAAATGCCCGCCGCGCTTGATACAGCCCCCGCATTTCCGGAGCTTGCGAAGGACGAAACGCCCTCCGATCTGCTGGTCAGCTGCGCACTGGCCTGGGGGATCAACGCGGGCTATTTGGCTTATGACAGCGAGACCGTCGAACTGAGCACCCTTCCTCTCACTACCGCTCAGGCGCAGGAATTGTACCGGCAGGTTTTCACCAACCCCGATTATGCTTTTGCCGCCCTGACCGACGAGGAAGCAAAAGCGGCAAAAGCTGAAAACGAAAACCGCACCTGGTACATTGCGGGTGAATTGAACGTGGCGTTCGCTCCGCTGTGCGATTATGGCGTGCATATCTATTCCGCGAAATACGATGGGACGGATGTGGAAATCCTCTGCGATGTGTTTACCGCCCAGGAAACGGAAGTGGAGCTGAGCGCGGATGAGATTCCGGAGGATAAGCTGGTGTGGCAGTGCAATGCCCGTGTTTCCCTGCGCACCGCGCCGGAAACTCCTTTTGGCTACACTGTGAGCGGTGTCTCCGTTTCTCCCTTCTATCAGGCAGGCGACCTCACCCAATGGAAAGAATTTGAAAACGAAGAAATGGAATACTCCGTGAACCTGCCGTCCTTCCTTGGCGTAGCGAATGATACCGCGGCGAACCGCGTATGGCAGTCTGCCGATGGCAAGGCCACCCTGACGATCTCGGTGATGGATGAAAAGACCACCCTGGATGATGCCGCTGCAATTTACCAGGCGGCAAATCCCAAGGCGGAAATTACCAGGGAACAGGAATTCGACCGGTTCAGCGTCGTGCAGCCTGGCAGCTATATCCTGGTGACCACCTCCGAGGATGCGGAGCGGCTGTTTATGATCTCCTTCACCTTCCCCGACGAAAACCAGGCGGAATATGAATTCTACGCTGAAATCATCCGCAATTCCCTGAGCGTGTGGGGACTGTCCAATGGTTAAGCGGATTCCTTCAATGATTCTGGCGGCGCTGGCACTGTGGCTATGCGCCGCCTCCGCTTTTGCGGAGCTGACCGTGGAACGGAACGAAGGGGACATGTATTTCCCGGATGGAAAAAACTGGGTCTACCATTTCGCTTATGCTTACCCTAAAATCGCCGGGGACGACTATACCGCTGCGCTCATCAACGATACCTATCAGATGGCGCTGGACGAAATGACGAACCTGGTGCTGCCCATGTTCGCCAATACACCGGACATGCGCTTTGACGGGAAGAACGAAGTAAAGCATGATTTTGCGGTAGCCTGCAACAATGATAAGCTACTGTCCATCGTGCTGTTCCGCTCCCAATCCATGGGCGATGAAACGGTTTATTCCCTGGAGCCGCTGACCTTCGATGTAAGCGGCATGTACGCGGGGGAGACGCTGACGCTGCGGGGGGTCATCCTCATTCAGGCGGGCGTTGACCCGGAGCGATTGGAAGACGTGAGCGCGGAGGAATATCCGGAAATCGCGCATATCATCCAGGGTTCATCCGACTCGATTTCGGAAGCGCTGATGCCGGTACTCTATGATCTCTTCCGCGCGCATCCGAATTTAGAGGATTCAGAAAAACCTTCCTTGGAAGACTTTGAAATCGAGTTTTCCCCCTCTCGGGATTTCGCCGCGCTGGATGGGCAGATTGCCTTCTATTATCCGCCGATGCTGGCTCCCGAGGCTTTCCGGGAAAACACGATCGTTCGATTGTCTCCGGCCGAAATCGAGGCGCTTCTCGCCGCCGCGCATCTGTGATGAGATCACGGACCGTGATCACTTCCTGAATCAACAGCATGCCAAAGCGTTTTCTCAGGCAGAAAGAGAAGCGCTGCCGGAGAAGGAAGCGATGGAAGTATCGGCGGTCAGCGTCCAGGTGCTGGATTCATCCAGGGTCTCATGGACGGTGCCGATCTCCGACGAAACAATGCTGTCCTTGGCGTTGGTGATCTCGCCGCTCATCGTATCGCTACTGTATCGATGAAAACCATTGCCCCAAGGACATTCTCATCCCGGACGTTTTTTCCGCAATGAACGCCCATGAGGTGTTCCACGATTGGAATTCGGGCATGTACTATGGCATCGTCACCCACGGCGGCCATGGCAAGGCTTCCGCCTGCATCCGCTGCGGAAAGTGCGAAAAGGTCCGCCCCCAGCATCTGCCCATCCGGGAGCTGCTGAAAACTGTGGCAAAAACCTTTGAAGGATGAAGAATATAAAAAAGAAGTAATGCTGGTTACCGGCGCGGGTCAGATCAGCATGGCCATTGCCCGCCGGATCGGATTTGGGAAAAAGATCATGCTGGACGACAAGAAAATCGAGAACATCAACGCTATCGCCAAAACCATCCAGATGTTTTCCTGGGCGATAGCCATGTCGATCTGCTCATATTCCGGCAAACCGGCACGATGAGTACAGGGGTGTTTGCCGCGCAGCCCGCGTACGTATGGCATTTGGACACCTGCTCAACCGGCTTTTGCTCAAACTTCCGGACGCTTACGCGATGAAAAATCTCGTTCATTTTGTTTGCGTCCCCCTTATTTGATTTCTTGCATCATCTGTCTTTCTTCTTATATTCTGAAGCATTTTTGAACGTCTTTCCATTTCCCAAGCACGAGTATCGTTTGATTGGCCTGCAATACCGTTTCGCCTGACACGACCATATTGGAAAATCCATTGGCGCGCACGGCAAGAATATTGAGATTGTATTTTCTGCGGATATCCAAAGCAGCGACGGTTTTTCCGTCCCATTCCTCCGGAACCGCCACATCATAGATTGCGTGTTCGCTGTCCAAGGTGATATAATCCAGCACATGATCCGCTGCATATCGCATCACGGCCCAATCCGCCACCTGCTTGGCCGGGAAAAACACATCGTCCGCGCCGTTCCTAAGCAAAAATTCCTTGTGGATATCGCTGGCAGCTCTTGAAACGACCTGCTTTGCGCCTAAATCCTTCAGAAGCGAGGAGGAAACAAGAGAGCTTTGGAAATCCGCACTGATCGTAACAAAGCATACGTCGTAATCGCTTACGCCCAGCGTCTGCAAAAAAGCCTTATTTGTCGCGTCGCCGATCTGCGCGTCCGTCACCAGGGGAAGGATGTCGTTGATGCGGCTTTCATCCCGATCAATCGCCATCACTTCGTAGCCCAGCTCGTTCAGTTTTTCGATCATTTTCCGTCCAAAGCGGCCTACGCCGATAACAAGAACCGATTTCATGATATGAACCTCTTTTCGTCTGTATTAGCCCACTGTGATTTTTTCCAGCGGAAGCGTGCTTTGCGTGCCCACGCGGGCGGACTGTGCAGCATAGATGAGCGTAAGTCCGCCTACACGTCCGAGAAACATCAAAATAATCAGGATCGTGCGGGACATCAGTCCCAGCTTGCTGGTAATGCCCAGGGTGATCCCCACCGTCCCGATGGCTGAAGCCGTCTCAAACAGGCAGGTCATGAGCGGCAGCCCCTCCAGCTGACTGATGAGCACCCCGGACACAAAGAACAGAACGAAATACAGAACCAGGATACACACAGCGTGCATCACGGTGTCGTTTCCGATCCTGCGGCCCAGACACTCCGGCTGTTCCTTCCTTCTGATGACGGCAGATGCCGTGATGAACAGCACGGCTACAGTTGTCGTCTTCATACCGCCTGCCGTCGATCCGGGAGAACCGCCCACCAGCATCCAGAAAATCATCATCGCCTGACCGCTGGGACTGATGCTTGATAAATCAACGGTGTTGAAGCCGGCGGTACGCAGCGTAACCGATTGGAACAGCGCAGGCAGAATCCGTTTGCCTGCTGGGGCATCCTGCATTTCAAACGCCATGAACCACAGGAATGGAATCAATACCAGAATGGCGGAGGTGATCAGCACGATCTTGCTTTGCAGGCGATAATACCGGAAACGCAGCTTATGCTCCTTGACATCGTTCCACACCAGAAACCCAATGCCGCCCACCGTGATCAGCAGGATCAGGATCAAATTAACGCCCCAATGCTCCGCATAACCGGTCAGCGAAGAAAACGGCTCCTGAAAGCCCATCAGATCAAACCCGGCGTTGCAAAAGCCCGATACGGCATGGAAAAGCGCGTACCATGCGCCTTCCAACCCGCCATATTCCGAAGCAAAAAAAGGGAAAAGCAGCAATGCGCCCACAAGCTCTATCAGGAAAGAGGCATACACAATAAATTTGGTGAGCCGCACGATTCCGCCCACCTGGGGCGCGGCGATAGCTTCCTGCATGGTGCTTCGCTGCTTCAGACCGATTTTCTTTCCGGAAAGAAAGGAAAGAGAAATGGCTGCGGTGATTACGCCTAAGCCGCCGATCTGAATCATAAAAAGAATGATTGCCTGACCAAACGGCGTCCATGTCGTCGCTGTATCCCGCACCACCAGCCCGGTCACGCACACGGCGGAAGTGGCTGTAAACAAACAATCCGCAAAGCTGACCGATCCATCCGGGCGGGTGGAAAAAGGCAGCATGAGCAATAAGGCGCCTGCTAAAATCAAAGCCAAAAACCCGACAGTTATGATTTGAAATGTGCTCAGTTTACGGCTTTTCATCTTTGATCCTTTCTTCTCTTTAGGATTCCGCGGCATGATCTTTTCTGACTGCTTCCCGGATTGCCGCGGCATAATCCTGTGCATGGTTGATGGAGAACTCTCCGTGATAATATCCCGGCAGAACAGTCAGTGAGCACTTGGGCACCTGCGTTTGCAGAAGCGCCGCGGAGCGCTTGATTCCCTGATTTTCCTTCCCGCCGATGAACAGGCGCACATCAGCCGGGCAGTGACGGACAGATTCTTTGAGCGCGTAGGCCGTGTTGGCTTTCATGAAAGCGATCATATCGGATTTAGCGATCCGGCAGGTATCCCGGTAATAATCCTCAAACAAATCCGGCCGCATGTGAAGCGACTCAAATTGCAAACGGGCAAAAAGCCTGTTTTGGATCAGGCCATAGCTGCTGGCGAAAGCCGGCGCGACCAGCGTATGGGTGACTTTCGATGGAATGACCATAGCGCTTTCCACAAAAGCGCAGCGGCAGATGTCACCGCGCTGGGACAAGATTTCCAGCAGGATTTGTCCGCCCAGCGATAAGCCGCCCAGGAGCAATACCGATCCGCCCAGATGCTGATCGATGTACGCAATGATTTCATCGGCATTGCTTTCGATGGTGGTAAAGGGGCGGTCACTTCCGGCGTGCCCATTCAGGATCGGCAGAATCACGTGGTATTCATCCTGCAGCAGCTCCGCCACTTCCCGGTAATTCCACCAGGACAGCCCGCCGCCATGCAGCAGCATGATGGCCGCCGGATGGTCCTGCCCATACTCGACGTACTTCATGGAGCATCTCCTTTTCCCATCGGCATGATGTCGCCGTCCTCCAATGCCACGGAAGATAATTGTAGTATACCATATTCTATACCTTATGGCCAGTAAAACTCAGGGAAACAATACAATAAATAAACGATTTGCGGCTGCCATCCCGATCCCGGACATTGTTTTGCAAGCAATTCAAAAGAAAGAACTCCTATACGCATCAGATTTATCCGAAAGAGGAAGCGATGCAAGACCTGACCGTTTTCCGGCTTTATGAGGGAGGCGGTGAATGGTTCGATCTGTCGAAGAAACCTATCGAAAGATTATCTTTCTCCAGTGGGTAATGCTGTCGTCTGCTGCGGCCATATGGTTGCTTTTTCATATAAAAACCGCATGGCCTTTCAGCCATGCGGGCAAATCGCTCTTGAACGATCAGGCGGCGGGAGCTTCCTCAGCAGGGGTTTCCTCGGCGGGAGCCTCTGCGGGAGCGGACACCGGAGCGATGCTGTTGACGTCATACTGGGAGATGACTTCGCCTGCGGCGTTGTACAGCACGATCACGACTTTGTCGCCTTCCTTCAGCTCGTCCAGCTTCAGTTCGGACAGATCGTTGTATTCATTGACCACGTTGCCAGCGGCGTCGCAGACGCGAACGCCGACCTTCGCAACCTTCAGGCCTTCGGTCTGGGTTTGCATATCGGTAATCTGGGCAGCGGCGGTTTCATAGGCGATTTTCAGTTCGTCCCGTTCGCCGAGGGCGGCGGTCAGAGCTTCCTGGGTTTGCTGCAGCTCCATGGTCATCTGTTCGACAGTTTCCTGGGAAGCTTCCAGCGCGGCCTTGGTTTGGGTCAGCTCGTCATCGGTGGGGCCGACCAGGGCTTCCAGCGCGGTCTGAGCCTGGCGGATACCGGTGGTCAGCTGTTCCGCGGCAGAGGCGGCGTTGGTTTGCAGGGTGTCGCGTTCAGCGGTCACGGTATCCAGCTGGCTGGCCACTTCGTTGACCCGGTTTTCATAAATGGAAATCTTGGCTTCCGCTTCCGTAGCGATGGTTTCCGCCGCGGTGATCCGGCTTTCCGCTTCCTGCAGCTTGGCGCTCAGCTCCGCGGCCTGTTCTTCCGCAGCCTTCATGGCGGCGGTATCGGCGGCGGCGTCGGCTAATTGCTTGTTCAGGCTGGCTTTATCGGACTCCAGCTGTTCGATCTGAGCGGACAGGGTGTTGCGCTGGCCGGCAAACACGGCGACCAGGACAATGGCGATAATAATGATGGGCAGGACGATCCAGATGGATTTCTTCATGGTGATCTTCTCCTTCGCTTTTTACATAGTAAATTCAAACCAAGCAAGCATGGGAAGAAAACGTATTCAATTCTGACGCGGCGTGAAACATCCGCGGCTCATCTGAAGAATGGAAACCACCATCCTGCAAAGGCAGGGGAGAGGAAGATTATTCTTCCTCTTCCTCGTCCTTCTGAGCGCTTTCGATGATCTTCTTGGCGGCGTCGGCGGGCATTTCCTCATAACGCTCGAAGGTCATGGTGAAGGAGCCGCGGGCCTGGGTCATGGAACGCAGGTCGGTGGCGTATTTGAACATTTCGCCCATAGGCGCTTCGGCGGTCACGCGCTGCTGGCCGTCCACCTGATCCATACCCATGATGCGGCCGCGGCGCTTGTTCATGTCGCCCATGATGTCGCCCATGTATTCATCGGGAACAAACACTTCCACGTGCATGATGGGCTCCAGCAGCACGGGGCTGGCGTCCATGCAGCCCTTCTTGTATGCGATGCGGGCAGCGGTCTTGAAGGCCATTTCAGAGGAGTCTACGGGGTGGTAGGAGCCGTCGTACAGCTTGGCATGGAGGCCCACCATGGGATAGCCGGCCAGCACGCCCTTACGGATATTTTCACGCAGGCCCTTTTCAACCGCGGGAATAAAGTTGCGGGGCACCGCGCCGCCGACGACCGCGTCTTCAAACTCGAAGTCGATGTTGGTATCGCCGATGGGGGAGAACTCGATCCACACGTCGCCGAACTGGCCGTGACCGCCGGACTGCTTCTTGTGGCGGCCCTGGCAGGCAACCTTCTTGCGGATGGTTTCACGGTAGGGGATCTTGGGATCGTTCAGGTTGGCCTGCGCGCCGAACTTGGTGGCCAGCTTATTGCGAATCACGTCCAGATGCAGTTCGCCCTGGCCGGAGACAAGGGTTTCGGTGGTCTCGGTATTCTTTTCCACCTTGATGGAAGGATCTTCTTCCTGCAGACGGGACAGGCCGGAGAACACCTTGTCTTCTTCACCCTGCTTGGCGGCGGAAATGGCCTTGGAAATGCAGGGGATGGGGAAGTCGATGGCGGGGAACTTGATGGGCGCGGAAGCGTCACACAGGGTATCGCCGGTGTTGGTGAACTGCAGCTTGGACAGCGCGCCGATGTCGCCGGCGTTCAGGACGTTCACGCTGGTCTGCTTCTTGCCGCGCATGATGAACAGGCCGCCCGCTTTTTCAGCCTTGTCGGCGTTGGCGTTGTACAGCGCGGTGGCGGGGGTGATGGAGCCGGACATGACCCGGAACAGGCTCAGCTTGCCCACGAAGGGGTCGGCCACGGTCTTGAACACCAGGGCGGAGAAGGGCTCGCTGTTCGCGCAGGCGCGTTCGGCCTTGTCGCCGGTCTTGGGGTTTTCACCGGCGGCCTTGGCATGGGCGGGGGAATGGAGGTACACGCTCATCACGTCCAGCATCTTGGCGACGCCGATACCGGTGGTGGCGGACACGGCCACGACGGGCACGATGGTGCCGTTGGCCATACCAGCGCGGAAGCCGGACAGGATCTCGTCGTGGGTCAGTTCTTCGCCTTCCAGGTACTTCATCATCAGTTCGTCGTCCGCGCCTGCGGCGGCTTCGGTGATTTCTTCCATGGCGGTTTCGATGGCGGAGGCCATATCGCCGGGTACGGGCACTTCCTTGAGGCCCTTGCCGGCGCCTTCATACGCCTTGTTTTCCAGCACGTTGACCACGCCCTTGAAGCTGGCGCCCTGGCCCATGGGCAGCAGCATCGGCACCACGGAGGAGCCGAACTTGCCGCGCAGCTGTTCCACGACCTTCATATAGTTGGCGTTTTCAGTGTCCATGCGGTTGACGATGAACATCCGGCACACGTCGTTTTTCTTGGCGTAAGACCAGGCTTTTTCCGCGCCGACGGTCAGGCCGGAAACAGCGCCTACCACGATGCCCGCGGTTTCCACCACGCGCAGAGGGCCCATCATTTCACCGATAAAATCAAAATAGCCGGGCACGTCGATGACGTTGATCTTGGTCTTTTTCCATTCCACGGGAGCGACCGCGGCGCTGATGGAAATGTGGCGCTTGATTTCTTCGGGATCATAGTCGGTGGTCGCGGCGCCGTCTTCCACCTTGCCCTGGCGGTCCACCATACCGGCGGCGTACAGCATCGCTTCGGTCAAAGTGGTTTTGCCTTCGCCGCCGTGACCGATGAGGGTAATATTGCGGATGTTCTCAGTCGTGTAGTCTGCCATGTCGGTTCCCCCTATAAATTCATTTGATTCTGTATCACGCGCAAAACGCTTAGTGAATCACATACCTTATCTATTCTATCAGATTATCAGGCAAAATACAAGCCATTTGTCCCAAAAGATTTTGGATACAAATGGCTTTTCATGCAATATACGGCGGCTATATGGCTGTTTGATACAATAGATGCTGCTTTGCAGTTGAAAGCTGCTTTTTACAGATATGCCCTGATCTGCTGCGTCAGGTGCTCTTCCTCCCCGATCAGGCGCTTGGCGAGGTTTTTGGATTTTTCGTCCGCGGCTTTGTACTGGTTCAGGTACTTGCTCAGGGACTTGACGCCCATGTTGCAGCCGTCGGTCATCAGGTCTGCCACGGTGGCGTCGGAAGCGTCCATGGCCATTTCTGCATGGGTCTTGAGCCAGCTCATGGCGGAGGCCATCGGCGCGGGGTCCTTGCCCTCGTCCTGGTAGCGGTCCAGCTCGCCGCGGATCTCGTCGGACAGCGCTTCGTGTTCCTCCCGGGACGATTCCAGCGCCTCCCGGAATTGGCTGTCCTTCACCCGGCTGATCACGTCGTTCAGCGAATCCACACCCATCTTCGCCCCTGCGTCGCATTCCCGCAGCAGCCGCACGGTATCCTGTTCGATCATAAAAAACACCTCCCTGTTTGATTCTTCCATAGCGTGGCCGGAAGCGGCGCTTTCTATACGGAAGAAAACAGGAAGGTGTTTTTATTTCTCAGTTCAGGATCAAATCCACGCCATTGGGGCTCATCACGTTGCGGTGGCCCGTCGAGCCGTCGCCCAGCTCCGCGTGGTTGTTAAAGCCCGCGCACATCATGGTGCCATCCTGTAAAACACAGATGGCAAACATGCTGCCGGTCTCCGCCACCACCACATCCTTTTCCACGCATTGCCCGGGCAGGCCGCCCTTCACGCCGCGCAGGCCCTGACCCAGCTGGCCGTAGCCGTTGTTGCCCCAGGACCAGAGGGAGGTGTCGGACAGGATGGCGTAGTTCTGGGAGGAATACACGGACAGGGACGTGGCCGGCAGGGGCAGCATCACCTGCGTCGGGGTGGGGACGGTCTTTTCCCGGGTGTCATAGCCCAGCTGGTACACATCGTTTTTGCCCCAGCTCCACACATTGCCCTGCTTGTCCAGCACCACGGCATGGTAGCCGCCCGCCTCGATGGCGGCGATTTCGATGCTGCCAACGTTCACCTGAACGGGGGTGGCGAAGAAGGCATCGCCGCCGGGGGAGAGGATCTTGAATTCGTTGTCGCCCCAGCCCCAGAGCCTGCCCTCGCTGTCCAGCGCCAGGGAAAATTGTCCGCCCGCCGCAATCTGCACAATATTCTGCAATGGCAGCTTAACGGGTGACAATGCATTCTGCCGGGAACCGTTGCCCACCTGTCCCTTCCCGCCGCGGCCCCAAGCGTACACTTCGCCGTTTTCCGTCAGCAGCAGGCAGTGGCCGAACCCGCAGGACAGGGCGGCGGGCTTTTCAGGCACATAAAAGGCCTTATGGGTGGAATAGCTGCCTTCCTGCTTGCCCAGGGTGCCGTAGTCGCTGTTGCCCACGGCGTAGAGCGTGCCGTCATTCATCCAGAAGAAGCTGTAATTGCTGCCGCTGACGATGTCCTTGATCTGCGTCAGGTCGATCTCCGCATTCTTCGTGCGGAAGTCAGAGGGATAAATGCCCAGGATGCCGCTGGCGTTGTTGAAGTGACCCTTGCCAAGCTGACCGTACTGGTTGTCGCCCCAGACGCGGATGTTTCCGGCGGTGTCGCGGGAATAGGCAAAGCTGCCGCCCAGGGACAGGAGGAAATAACGCCCGTCGGGCAGATCGTACCGCGTGGCCAATGCGGGCGTAACTGCCAGGCAAAAAACGATCGACAAAGCCACAAGACGAATTGCTCTCATCATACAGATTCCTTTCTTTGGGGTGAACCACTCATCCTGAATATTGCGCGAAGTATAAGCGCGGCCATAAAAATCAGCGCGGCGATCATAACAGCGTAAATCAGAATGTGGGACAGGTTGGTTTTGTCCAGGGCGAATTCCGCGCCGATGCACACGCCCGCGCCAAGCAGCAAAAGCAGAAATGCCATCAGGGCGTTTTTTTTCGGCAGTCCCTTTTTCACCGCCGGGATCAGCGCGGCGATCATCGCCCCGGCCAGCATCAGGGCATAGCCGATCTGCGTCACCCGGGCGAAAATGAAGATGAACAGCACGTCGTCGTGCCGCAGGCTTTCGGGCATGATCTGGCTGGCGCAGAACAGCGTCAGCGCGCACAGAAACAGCGTGCCGCTTTGGACGCATTTCTTTTGAAGCGCCAACAATGCCGCCATCAGAACCAGCGCCAGTGCCGCTTCCAGGAAACACACCGCCAGCGCGTATTCCTCCATATAGGTTTCCAGCGCGAAGGGGAACGCCGCCAGAGGAGAATCATACAGATAAATACCGTACCCATGCCCCGCCAGCGGCTCCAACAGGCGCTCCAGGAGAAACAGTGAAAGCCCCGGAAACACGAAGCTGTCCAGGTAATCCGCCGCCTTTCCGCCGCAGAACTTCGCGGCAAGGGGTGCGGCCAGGATGCAGCCCAGCAGCGCGCCGCCGATGTTCACGCTGCCGACGCGGACATCAAAAAAGGGAGAAAGCCCGGCAAAGTCGCCCATTTCATCGAAAAACATGCGGTCAAACCGCACCGCGCAGTAGACGGCCCGGCCCAGCAGCAGGCCCAGCAAAACGCAAAACAGGCCGTACACCGCCGCGCGGCTTTTTCTGATGCCATGCTTACCTGCTCTCAGGATGAACCAAGCCGCAGCACCGATGCAGCCCAGGATCATCCCCAGGCCATAAACGCTGATTTCCCCGCCAAGCAGGGAAATCATTTTTACTTCCATCATATTTATCTCACCAGCGTCGCAAAGTAAATAATATCGCTCAGGTGCCTTTCGCTGATGTCCGAGGAATTGACCCGCTTCATCTGCATCGTGCCCTTGGCCGGGTCCATTTCCCGGAAGATCATCGCCGCGCTGTTGCCGCCATCAAGATTATAGGCAATCCGGCAGCCGTTTTCGTTCAGGCGCTTGCCCGCGTCTTCGCACACCTGGGCGAACTCATACAGCGTCATACCCTTGTTGCCGGGGGACTGGGGGCCGTTGGTGGAAACGAGCATGTATTCCAGCGGGCCCAGCTGGGCGATAGCGGAACGCTGGGTGGCTTTCTGGGAACCGATGCTGTTATTCTGATACCCTTCGGGAATCACGCTGGCACCGTCCTGCACGATCAGCGGGCCGAAGCAGAAGATATTATAGAGCTGGGCTCGGTTCTGGTCGATAAACTCTTTATAATACTGCTTGGTGCAGTTGGACAGCACGGACAGATCGCCGTTCATGTCGATCACCAGCAGATCGGTCAGCCCGTTGGCGAAGTTGCGGTACTGCCGGTTTTGCCGCAGCACCACGGCGCACTTGTCCGCCTTGGTGTAGTAATCGCCGTTGATGGCGATAACGGCGTTGGCGGCCCTGGCGATCTGGGTTGCCTTGTTTTCCGTTTCATACTGGAAGGTGGCGGAGGGCGAGGCCACGATGCCCGCCGGGGCGGTGCGCAGCTGGGAGGGATGGGAGATTTTGATATGCGCAAAGAAATAATCCGTGTCGGCGTAACGGTCCTGATAGATTTTCACCGAGATGGAAGCGTCCTCATATTCGGTGCCGGAGAGATACCCGGCTTCCGAGGGCATGGGCCCGGTCTGGAAGTCATCCATCGGCAGGGGCTCAAACCCTTCCGCCAAAGCGGCGGGCATCAGCGTCAAGGTGCACAGGACAAGAATCAGAAGAGCTGTTTTCCGCATTTCTTAATCTCCTTTTTCTCAGACGTGGAATGAACAACCTTGCCATTGCAGGGGCGGATATCATCCGCCCGAAACCTGGATCATCATTCATGTATGTCAATTCGGAGTCGTTTATTATGTCTGGTAAGGCGGGCGGATGATATCCGCCCCTACAGTTGTTCTCAAAATTGACATGGTTTTGTAACTTAATTGCAATAAGCGATTGCCCTGCGGCTTGAGCCAGGGGTCACTTATAATGAACAAACTGTAAACAGCCTTGACCAAGAGACTTTATAAAGACGAACCACCACTGGCGTTCCGACCGAAACGGAGCGGAATAGCGTCAGCTGATAATTGCAATAATTTGCAGGAATTTTGTTTTATTTGGAGAATATCGGCATACATTCTTTAGAAGGGAGCAAGGGAATGAAGCATTATGAAAAAGAACTGCCAGCGGGATACAAAGAGGAGTTTGTCGTTGACGCGACGGATAAGAAGCTGGCTGTGACGCTGAATTTAGTGGGCGGCATAATCATGGCTGTGTTGATCGCCGCCGCTTACTTCCTGATTCGGCCAACGGGTTTGGAAGAAAATCTGTCCAGTCCGCGGACGCTGATCTTATTTGTTTCCATGTTTGCCTATATGATTCTGCATGAGCTGGTGCACGGCGCGGCGTATAAGCTGCTGACGGGGCAGAAGCTGACTTTTGGCCTGACGCTGTCGGTGGCTTATTGCGGTGTGCCGGACATTTTTGTGTACCGGAAGGCGTCGTTGATTTCGCTGCTGGCGCCCTTCTGTGTGTTCACGGTGGTGCTCGGCGCGGCGCTTGCCATGTTTTCCAACCCCTGGGATAAAATGTATACCGCCATCCTGCTGGCGATTCATATTGGCGGGTGCGTGGGGGATCTGTATGACACCTGGCTGTACCTGACGCGGTTCACCGACAGCCGCACGCTGATGCAGGATACCGGGCCCAAGCAAACGTTCTATGTGCCGGAGGATGCAAAATGCTGATCAAACAGGATTTTTATTTTCATTCCCTGAACGCGCACCGGCCGCTGCATATCCGCATCCCGGATTTTGGCGAGCCGCCGTTCCCGGTGATGTATTTCTTCGACGGGCATAATCTGTTCCGGGACGAGGACGCGACCTACGGCAAAAGCTGGGGGCTGGACGCTTACTGCGCGTCCTGGGAAAAGCCCATGATCATCGTCGGGGTGGAGTGCGGCCATGAGGGCGATCAGCGGTTGTCCGAATATCTGCCGTATGCCACCGGCTACGGCTGGCTTCGGGGCCGCGCGGCCCTGGGGGACGATACCATGCGGGGGATCGTTTATGAATTGAAGCCCTACATTGATTCCGCCTTCCCCACGATCCCCTTCCGTGAATGCACCGGCATCGGCGGCTCCAGCATGGGCGGCCTGATGGCAGCGTTCGCGCTGGTGCGGTACAACCGGTATTTTTCCAAAGCGGCGTGCCTGTCGCCGTCGCTGGGCTCGGTCAGCGGGATGCTGTGGCATGAAATGAACGAAACGCCCCTGAGCCCAGACACGCGGGCTTACTTTTCCTGGGGTACGCAGGAGGGCTACGGCGGGCTGCAAAAGATCGACCCCTGGCAGGAGGACAGAACCAGCTGGGTGTATAAAACCTGCCGGACGACCGCCAATAAAATCGAACGGCAGGGCGGAAAAACGATGCTGTATTGCCAGATCGGCGGCAGACATTGCGAGGCGGACTGGGAAAAGCAGACGGGCTTGTTCATGCCGTTCCTGTGGCAGCGGTGAAAGCCGGCGGGGGCTTTTGTTAATAAACTGAAAAAAATATGACCCGGACGACCGTGGAGCGTAACAAATCCCTTGCATTTGTTGCGTTTCTGTGTTATGATACAGAATAGTGCTTTATGCGGTGCATGGAGCACAACCACGCCAAAGGGCGAATATGGAGGGTGTTCCTGATGGGCTACACAGTTGAAAAAATTTCCGGCAATCAAGTAAAAATCAATTTTGAAATCGCTTCCGAAAAGTTTGACGAAGCGGTGCAGAAGGCTTATCTGAAAGTGCGCGGCCGCGTTACCGTGCCCGGCTTCCGCAAGGGCAAGGCCCCCCGTAAGCTGATCGAAAAAATGTACGGCGAAGGCGTGTTTTATGACGACGCTTTTGATATTCTGTTCCCCGCTGAGTACGAAGCCGCGGTCAAGGAAAACGACCTGCAGGTGGTGGACCGCCCCGAAGTGGACGAAATGAAGCAGATCGGCGTGGGCAAGGATTTGCAGTTCTCCATCAAGGTGTTCGTCAAGCCCGACGTGGAGCTGGGCAACTACAAGGGCCTCAAGGCTGTCAAGTATGTCCACAAGGTGACCGATGAGGAAATCGACAACCGCATCCAGCAGGATGTGGACAAGGCCACCACCATGGCGGACGTGACCGACCGCGCCGTGGAAAACGGCGACACCGTGAACCTCAACTACGCGGGCAGCGTGGACGGCGTAGCCTTTGAGGGCGGCACCGCCGACAACCAGACCCTGGAAATCGGCTCCGGCCACTTCATCCCCGGCTTTGAAGAGCAGATGATCGGCATGCAGATCGGCGAGGAAAAGGACCTGAACGTCAAGTTCCCCGACGAATACCACGCTGAGAACCTCAAGGGTAAGGACGCCGTGTTCCATGTGAAGGTCAACGGCATCCAGACCAAGGTTGTGCCCGCGCTGGATGACGACTTCGCCGCCGACGTGAGCGAATTTGACACCTTCGCCGACTACAAGGCCAGCATCACCAAGGAACTGACCGACCGCGCCGACAAGAACGCCGCCGTCCAGCTGGAAAACGAGCTGGTGCAGCAGGCGGTGGACGCCGCGGACTGCGACATTCCCGACGCCATGATCGAGGATGAAATCGACATCATGCTGCGGGAACTCAAGATCCGGATGATGTACCAGGGCCTCAAGTACGAGGACTACCTCAAGTACACCGGCCAGACCGAGGACCAGGTCAAGGAAATGTACCGCCCCGAGGCCAAGAACCGCGTCAAGATGCAGCTGGTGCTGGACGCCATCATCAAGGCTGAAAACATCGAAGTGACCGAGGAAGAAGTGGAAAAGGCCACCGCCGAGGAAGCCGAACGCAGCGGTCGCGAAGTGGAAGAATTCAAGAAGGGCCTCAACGACCGGCAGAAGGAATATCTCAGCGACAACGCCAAGATCCGCAAGGCTGTGGACATGATCGTGGAAACCGCTCAGGTGGAAGAAAAGGACGAAGCGGACCGCATCGACGCCGCCGAGACCCTGAAAGCCGTTGAGGACGCCGCTGCCGCCGTGGCCGAGGAAGAAGAACCGGAAGAAGAAAAGTAATTTTTCCGACCGCGAATATTTTTCCCCATGACGTCATATCATCATGAGGGGAGCATGAACGTGACGCAGACTGTAGGGCCTGAAAACCCGGCGGTCTGCCGCGTTCGTTTATAACCGATCTCCAGGAGGATACCGAATTTATGTCTTTGATCCCTTATGTTATCGAACAGACCGCTCATGGCGAGCGTTCCTATGATATTTATTCCCGGCTGCTGAAGGACCGGGTGGTGTTTCTGGGCAGCGCCATCGACGACCAGGTGGCCAACGCCGTGGTGGCGCAGCTTTTGTTCCTGGAAACCGACAACCCCGACGCGGACATCAACCTGTATATCAACAGCCCCGGCGGCTCCGTCACCGCTGGCATGGCGATCTTTGACACCATGAACTACATCAAGTGCCCCGTGCGCACGGTGTGCGTGGGTCTGGCGGCGTCCATGGGCGCGTTCCTGCTCATGGCCGGGGAAAAAGGCAAGCGTCTGGCGCTGCCCAACAGCGAAATCATGATCCATCAGCCCTCCGGCGGCGCGTCCGGCCAGGCGACGGACGTGACCATTCACGCCGAATGGCTGCTGCGCACGAAGAACAAGATGAACGCGCTTATGGCCGAAATGACCGGCCAGTCCCTGGAAAAAGTCCAGCACGACGTGGAGCGCGACCATTTCATGTCCGCCCAGGAAGCGCTGGAATACGGCATCATCGACGAAATTTATCAGCCGAGGAAGAAGTGAAGGAAGAGTCAAGAGCTGAGAGTTAAGAGTTCAGATGATATCGTTTTTCAATGAACGATTGATTTGTGGTATGATTGTGACCGTTTAAATCTAAACTCTGAACTCTTAACTCTGAACTCTATTTCTCCTTATTCTCTAACCCCTTTCAAGAAAATAAAATGAGGTAAACATGGCAAAGGATGATATCAGTTCCCGGAAGCTGCGCTGCTCCTTCTGCGGAAAAACCCAGGATCAGGTGCGCAAGATCATTGCCGGGCCGGGAGCGTATATCTGCAATGAATGCGTGGCGCTGTGCCAGGAAATCGTGGGGGAAGATGTGGATTTGATCACCCCCGCTTCCGACATCGGCCAGATCCCCACCCCCGCCGAAATGAAAGCCGTTCTGGACGAATATGTGATCGGCCAGGATCGGGCGAAGCGCACCCTCTGCGTGGCGGTTTACAACCACTATAAGCGCATCAGCGCGCCGGTGAAAAAGGACGGCGTGGAGCTGCAAAAATCCAATATCCTGATGGTCGGGCCCACCGGCTGCGGGAAAACCTATCTGGCCCAGTCCCTGGCCCGGATCCTCAACGTGCCCTTCGCCATCGTGGACGCCACCACGCTGACCGAGGCGGGCTACGTGGGTGAGGACGTGGAGAACATCCTGCTGCGCCTGATTCAGGCGGCGGGCAACGACATCCGCGCCGCCCAGCGGGGCATCATCTATATCGACGAAATCGACAAGATCGCCCGCAAAGGCGAGAACGTGTCTATCACCCGGGACGTGAGCGGCGAGGGCGTGCAGCAGGCGCTGCTGAAAATCCTGGAGGGCACCGTGGCGAACGTGCCGCCCCAGGGCGGACGCAAGCACCCCAACCAGGAATGCCTGCGCATCGACACCACCAACATCCTGTTCATCTGCGGCGGCGCGTTCGACGGCCTGTCCCGGCTGATCGAGCAGCGTATCGGCAAGAAGTCCATGGGCTTCGGAGCTGACCCGCAGGAGAAGGCAAAGCAGAACGTGGGGGAAACCCTGCGCGAAATGCGGCCCGAGGACTTGCTCAAGTTCGGCCTGATCCCCGAGTTCGTGGGCCGTCTGCCGGTGACCGTCACCCTGGATGCCCTGGACGAAGAGGCGCTGATCAAGATCCTCACCGAGCCGCGGAACGCGCTGGTGAAGCAGTATCAGAAGCTGGTCGATCTGGATGGCGCGGCCTTGGAGTTTGAACCCGCAGCCCTGGAAGCCATCGCCAGGAAGGCCATCGAGCGCAAGAGCGGCGCCCGCGGCCTGCGGGCGATCATTGAGGACGCACTGCTGGATACGCTGTTTGATCTGCCCGGTCAGGACAACGTGCGCAAGTGCGTCATCACCAAGGACGTGATCGAGAACGGCGCAAAGCCTGTGCTGGAATATGCCGAAGCGCCCGTCAAACCGGTTGCGCATCGTGCCCGTCGGCCAAAGGCCGTCCTGCCCGAGGAACCGACCGCCAGCTGATTGAGATGTGATAACGATGCCCGAAGAAGCCTGGAAAAGGCCCTTCGGGCTTTTGTGTACAGAGGGCATATGAATGAAACAAAAGCGTTTTCTGACCGTGATGGCGGTCCTGGATGAACCTACCCAAAACTTGATGACCGGATTGCAGCGGCAAATCATCGACCTGGGGGATCCTGGAACGCAAACCATGGGCATCCCCTTCCACATCAGCCTGGGCAGCTTTCCATTGGAGAAAGAAACCGAGGTACTGCAAACCATGCGGGAAATAGTGGGGAAAACGAACGCATTTCCGGTGGAGTTTGTTTGCACCAATACATTTTCAGACTGCGTTCTGTTTTTGCAGCCAACCGAAAACAAAGGGCTGAGAACGCTCCATCACTCTTTTGACTGCGCTTATGCCGACGGCTTTCCCTGGACGCCTCATGCAACGCTGTTTTGCGGCGAGGAAGATAAAGTGCGCAGAGCGAAAGAAGCAATAAAAGATACCGCTTTCCCGATTCTGGCGCAGGTGACAGCCCTTGAATTGGGCCGCTTCTTTCCGGCTCAGTTTATTGCAAGGTACGATTTGCAGCCTGAGGATTCAAGGGAGGCGGACAGAACATGAAAACCGGTCTGGTGATGGAAGGCGGAGCGATGCGGGGGATGTTCACCTGCGGGGTGATCGACGTGCTGATGGAAAACGGAATCGTGTTCGACGGCGCGGGCGGCATCTCGGCGGGGGCGGTGTTCGGGTGCAATTTCAAATCCGGTCAGATCGGGCGGCCCATCCGATACAATAAACGTTACTGCCGGGATAAGCGCTATAAAAGCCTGCATTCCCTGCTGACGACTGGCGACTTGTATGGCGTGGATTTTTGCTACCGGGAGCTGCCGGACGTGCTGGATGTGTTCGACCGGAAGGCATTCCGGGAAAACCCGATGGCATTCTATGTCGGCGCGACAGACGTGGACACGGGCGAGATCGTTTATCACCGCTGCACGGGTGGGGGAGACCGGGACATGCAGTGGATGCGGGCTTCCGCCTCCATGCCGCTGGTCAGCCGCGTGGTGGAAATCGACGGACACCGGCTGCTGGATGGCGGCGTGGTGGAACCGACGCCTTATTTCTATATGAAGAAACTGGGTTACGACCGCTGCCTGGTCATCCTGACCCAGCCCAAAACCTACCGCAAGGAAAAGAGCGCCGCGCTGCCGCTGATTCGCCTGGCGCTAAAAAAATATCCGCGCTTGGCCGAAGCGATGAAAAAACGCCCCGAACGGTACAACGCCCACATCGCCGCGATACGCGAAGAAGAAAAGAAAGGAAATTGCCTGGTTATCTGCCCGCCCGAAGCGCTGCCCATCCATCGGACGGAAAACGATCCTGACAGACTGGAACAAGCATATCACATCGGCCGCGCAGAAGCGATGCGGAAAATGACGGAAATTCAATGCTTTTTGCAGGATTCTGGAAAAGAAGAGCAATAAAAACGGAAATATGAAAAATAAATTATAAATATTACAAATTGATTACTTGAATTGACAGGTACACTTTTTTTCAGTATAATAGCCTAGATGATACAAAAAAGCAGCCAATTTATACAAAAAATGTGGCGCTTTTTTGCTTTTGCTTTGCGCATAGAGGAACCTTGATCAAACAAACAGGGAGAGGCATGCCATGCGAAGAAAAATAGTGGGATGGTTGATTGGAATTCTGTGCCTGGCAGCGGTGATCGCTTTGATTGTGCTGCTGGGCGGCGGAGCGCAGGACTTCCACCTCAAATACGAGGGGATTGACCTGTCCGCCGACGTGTCCGGCCTGGGCAGGGAGGATACCTACGCCAACTACCTGCTGCGGCACGCGGACGCGCCCAGCGGGGACGCCGAAATCCCGGTGGATCTGACCGCCTTTGAGGGCGACGCGGAGATCCGGGATGAGGGCGGCGTGCCCTGCGTATATACCCCGGACGGGTCTTACGTCACCTGGAAGGTGAACGTGGAAAAGGCCGGCATGTACAACGTCATGCTGGACTATTTGACGACCCCGGCCCGGGGCGTGGACATTGAGCGCGAGCTGTACATCAATGGCGAGCTGCCTTTCTCCGGCGCGCGGTCCCTGTGCTTCACGCGCCTGTGGACGGACGCCAACGAAGTGCGCAAGGACAACCAGGGCAACGACATCCGCCCCACGCAGATGGAGGTGTTCGACTGGCAGCAGGTGCGCTGCAAGGACGATATGGGCTACGTGATCGAGCCCTACCAGTTCTACTTTGAGGCGGGGGAGAACACCCTGTCCTTGAAGGCGGTCAACGAGCCCATGGTGATCCGCTCCATGACCCTGACGCCCGTGGAATCCTTTGCTTCCTATGAGGATTACAGGGCCGCGCAGCCCCAGGTGCAGATGAGCGAAACCGCCAAAGCGTGGCAGACTACCGTGCAGGGCGAAGCAGCTGCCCGCCGTTCCTCGCCGTCTTTGTATGCCCGCTATGACCGTTCTTCTCCCGCCACCGAGCCCTACAGCGTGACCAACACCGTGCTCAACTACATCGGCGGCGACCCGTGGAACAACGCGGGCCAGTGGATCGAGTGGGAATTTGAGGTGCCGGAGGACGGCTACTACAACATTTCCATCAAGGGCCGCCAGGCGTACCAGCGCGGCAGCGTGTCCAGCCGCACCGTGTACATCGATGGGGAAGTCCCCTTCGAGGCCATGAGCGTGGTGCCCTTTGATTACAATACCTCCTGGGATCTGCGCACGCTTTCCGACGATAACGGTACGCCCTATCAGTTCTACCTGAAAGCGGGCAAGCACACCGTGCGCATGGAAGCGACGCTGGGCAAGATGGGCCCGATCCTGCAGCAGATGGAGGACAGCATTTACCGCCTGAACCTGATCTACCGCAAGATCCTGGTGCTCACCGGCGTGAACCCCGACCGCTTCCGCGACTACGGCCTGGAAAAGGTGTATCCCGAAGTCATCCAGGCCATGGATCTGGAAAGCAAGCGCCTCTATAAGCTGGTGGACGACACCGTCGCCATCACCGGCCAAAAGAGCGACCGCGTGGCCGTGGCCCAGACCCTGGCCGTGCAGATGGAAGGCTTCGTAGCCCACACCGAGCGCATCACCCAGTCCTTCTCCAACTTCAAGGACAACATCACCAGCCTGGGCACCGCCATGCAGAACATGTCCGAAACCAAGCTGGACGTGGACCTGCTGATCGTCAGCGGCGAAAAGGCCGAGCTGCCCGAGATCAACGACGGCTTCGCCGCGAAGGCCGCCCATGAGATCCGCTCCGCCGCCGCGTCCTACACGGTGGACTATAACTCCCTGGGCGACGTGTACGACGAGAACGACGATAAGCTGATCGAAGTGTGGATCACCACGGGCCGCGACCAGAGCACCGTGCTGAAAACCATGATCGACGATACCTTCACCCCCAAGACCGGCATCCACGTGAACGTGAAGCTGGTGCTGGCGGAAACCATTCTGACTGCCGTGGTCGCTGGCAACGGCCCCGACGTGGTGCTGAGCCTGGGCAGCTGGTTCCCGGTCAACTACGCCATGCGCAACGCCGCCGTGGACCTGACCCAGTTCCCGGACTTTGACGAGGTGGTGAAGCCCTTCTATCCCAGCGCCCTGGCCTCCATGCGGTATAACGACGGCGTCTACGCCCTGCCGGAGACCCAGGAGTTCCCCGTGCTGTTCTACCGCGAGGACGTACTGGACGAGCTGGGGCTGGAGGTGCCCAAGACCTGGGACG
>ONRC01000027.1 GCA_900320085.1 uncultured Eubacteriales bacterium | reverse complement strand
TTCAGCTCCGCCTTCTGGGCCCGGTACTGCTCCTCATAAACCTGGGAAGCCAGGTGTTCGATATGCTCCACCATGTCGTTGAACTGGGCGTATATATCGTCGTAATCCGTGCCGCGGGTGGTTTCAATGCGGTAGCGTCCGTCAGCCCCCGCCTGGCGCATGGTGGTAAAAATATCGTTGATGGGCCGCATGATGTACACCCGGTAATACATCAGATACGCCGCCATCAGGCCGAAGGCCAGCAGCGTCAGCAGCCACAGGGTCGTGCGGTACTGCACGAAAGGCGCCATCATTTCATCCACCCGGGTATAGCCATACAGGGACAGCGGAATCCGGTCCATCTCCGCCCGGGCGGAAAACACCCCTTTATTCCTTGGGTTCTGGATCGCGGAAAACAGCGAAGGGTCCTCCCCGCTTTCGGCAAACACGGTGCCATCCTTCCGCAGCAGGGCCAGGCCGTCGGTCTGGTCGCCGCCCAGCTGGGCCAGACGCTTGGTCAGGCTGCTTTGGGAAATGGATATCACGATCATAAAAAGGGGATCGTTCTGGTCATACCGGGGCAAAAGCATCCACAATTTTTCCCGCCATTCGCAAACAGCCACCTGATTGCGCTCTGACCGGTCCAGCAGCGCCTGCCACATTTCCTCGTCCAGATCCACATACAGGGTCTGATCGGTGATGATGGTATGGCGCTGGTTGGGCAGCATGATCTGCACGGATTCCGCCAGATCGGTGGAGCGCTTGACCATATACTCCTGAGCCGAAAGGGACTTGATGGCCGTCAGCCGCTGGTAATCATCCAGGATAGGATAGGAAAAAGCATAGCGCAAAAGGGATTTGTCGGACATCATTTCCAGCATGAAAAACCGGAGCCGCTCAAACTCCTGCTCGATCTGCCCCGCCGCGTACCGGATATGGGTCTGCTGGGCGGACTGCATATCCGCCTGCACGTTCCTGAGCCCAACGTTATTGATGGTCAGGCCCAGGATATAAAACACCAGCACCGCCGCGCAGGTGATCAGGATCAGCCGAAGAAAAACGGATTTTTTCAGGCTCAACGGATTTTTCTGCGTCACCGTGCTTCGCCCCCTCTTTCCGGATTTCGTTTGCTTCCGGATTCAGTATACTACGAAAAGGAGCCGTTGGCAAAGGACGAAGGGGAGGAAGGGAAGGACACTTTAAGTGACAAAGTGTGGAGTGTGAAGGGTGGAGTTATATTTTGCTTTCACTAAATTGTCCAGCATTCAATCTTTTCATAGAAATCATGAATTCAACTCCATACTCCACTCTCCACACTCCAAACTGATTGAAAGTACCCTTTCATTCAAAGTATGCCGTCATCCCTTCACCGAACCCAGCACCATGCCCTTGACGAAGTACCTTTGCAGGAAGGGATAAGCCAGCAGGATGGGCAGGGACGCCAGGAAAATCTGGGCGCACTTGACCGTCTTATCGGACACCAGCGCCAGGGCCTGCCAGTCGTTGGCCCCCATGTTGGTCAGCTTCATGTCGATCACGATGGTGCGCAGGTAGCTTTGCAGGGGATACTGATCGGGGGTTTTCATGTACAGGATGCCGTTGAACCATTCGTTCCAGTGATACACTGTGGACAGCAGCGCCACCGTGGCCAGGGCGGCGGTGGAGGTGGGCACGAAGATCTGCCACATGATGCGCCACTGCCCCGCGCCGTCGATGATGGCGGCCTCCTCCAGCTCCCTGGGCGTTTGCCGGAAGAAGTTCAGCAGCAGGATGATGTTGTACACCGGCACCGCGCCGGGGATCACCAGCGCCCAGAAGGTGCCCATCAGGCCCGTCTGCCGGATCACCATGTACAGGGGGATCAGGCCGCCGGACACCAGCATGGTCAGGAAAAAATACCAGGCGTACACCGTGCGGAACCGGAACTGGTCCTTTTCCTTGCTGAGCGGATAGGCGCACACGATGCAGAACACCATGTTCAGCCCCACGCCCACCAGCACCCGCACCACGGACACCAGCATGGAATGCCAGAACGCGGCGCGGCGGGCCACATAGGCATAGGATTCCAGCGTGAAATTCACCGGCCACAGCACCACCAGGCCGCCGGTGGCCGCCGCGGAATCGGACAGGGAAATGGCGAAAATATGAATCAGGGGGATCAGGCAGCTCAAGGCCAGGAACCCGAGGATGAAATAATTCAGAACCACGAACAGTCTGCTGGCCCAATGCTTGGACTCTACCATCGCGCTTCCTCCTTAGAAAATGCGGTAGTCCGCGAAGCGGTACGCGCAGTAATAACTGACGGAAATGAACACCGTGGACACCACGGACTTGAACATACCCATGGCGGTGGCCACGCCGAACTGGGCGTCGATCAGGCCGATGCGGTAAATGAAGGTGTCCAGGATATCGCCGGTGGCGTACACCTGCTTGCTGTACAGGTTGAACACCTGGTCAAATCCGGCGTTGAGCACGTTGCCCAGGGACAAAACCATCATCAGCACGATGATCATGCGCATATTGGGCAGCGTCACATACAGCATCCGCTGGAAGCGGTTGGCCCCGTCGATGGTGGCGGCCTCATACTGGTTGGGGTCGATGTTGGTGATGGCCGCCAGATACACGATGGTGTTGAACCCGAATTCCTTCCACACGTCGGTGAAAATCAGGGTGAACCGGAAATGGTCGTTGCTGCCCAGGAAGAAGATGGGCTCCACCCCGAATACGCCCAGCAGCCGGTTCACAATACCGCCGGAAGGAGACAGAATGTCGATCAGAATACCGCCCATGATGATCCAGCTGAGGAAGTGGGGCAGGTAAATCAGCGTTTGGGCCGTGCGCCGGAAGCCGGTGGACCGCACCTCGTTGAGCAGGATGGATACGGTAATGGGGATGATGAGATGCAGGATGATCTTCCAGAAGGCGATGATGATGGTGTTTTGCAGCGCGGAAATGGCGCCGGGCAGGTGATACAGATAAATAAAGTTATCCCAGCCCACCCATTTCTGGTTGCCGAACAGCCCCTTGGCTGGCACGAATTTCTGGAACGCGATGATCAGTCCGCCCAGCGGAATGTACATATAAATGAATACCAGGATCACCGCAGGCAGCAGCATCAAATGGAAGGGCAGTTCCTTCATGAGCCTTCCGCCGCCGTGTCTGGACAAGGCGCGCGTTGTTTTTTCCATGATTTCTCCCTCACAATCCGTTGGGATAGAAAACGGGGACTGATGATCGCCACCAGTCCCCTCGGAGTGCTTGCCTAATTACTTCACGGAGGCGTACCATTCGTTGACTTCTTCGGTGATATCCTTGCCGCCCAGGGCGTTGAAATCGTCCACAAACTTATCGAAGGCGTCGATATCCGATTCGCCCAGGATGATCTTGGTGAACACTTCGTCCTGCAGATCCTCCAGGGTGCTCATGCGGCTGGTCATGGTTTCGGTGGGCGCGCCTACGAACAGGTTATCCTGCAGCATGCCCTTGTTCTGATAGTCGATCAGCACGCCGTAAGCGCCGTCCGCGCCGTAGATGCGCTCCCAGCCCCAGAGGGCGAAGCCGTCTTCGGAGCCGGATTCAAAGGCCTTCAGCTTCTGCAGGATGCTGTACGCTTCGCCGGTGACCTTGCTCTCGTCGCCGTCCTTGCGGTACTGCTCCAGAACCATGAAAGCGTCGTTGTTCTTGTTGGGGTTGGTGGGCACCACGGGGCTCAGCTTCCAGATGGATTCGGAATCCAGCGGCGCGTAGTAGATGCCGTTTTCATTGTTGGGGCCCCAGTTCTTGTCGATGAACACGTTGAACATCTTCACCACGGCTTCGGGATGCTCCACGTCCTTGCGGACCACGGTCCAATGCAGGGTGCCTACGTCGGTCTGGGCCTTGAGGGGCTGATCGGTAGCGGGCACGATGGACACGGCGCGCCACTGGGCGTCCTTATCCAGGTTCACGCAGCTCTGCAGGGGATAAATGGAGTTCCACTGCGCGCCGTAGAACAGGCCGCACTTGCCGGCTGTGGTGGCCTCGGCGACCTTGCCGCCGTCCTTCACGCCGAATTCGGGGTCGATCAGGCCCTTTTCATACATTTCATGCAGGGTCTTGAGGGCGTCCTTGGTGCCGGGCAGGGTGGAGCCGTACACCAGCTTGCCGTTTTCATCTTCCACCCAGATGCCGGGGTAGGACTGGAAGCCGTTGAAGAAGCCGCGCAGGCTGAACAGCTGGCCCCACAGATCCTTGGCGATGGCCATGCCCACGGTGTCGTCCACGCCATTGCCGTCAAAGTCGGCCTTGGCGAAGGCTTCGGCAGTCGCCAGCACTTCTTCCATGGTGGTGGGGATGGGCAGACCCAGCTTCTCCAGCCAGTCGGTACGCACCCACAAAAGGTCCGCGATCATCAGGGTGCTGTCCACATTGGGCAGGCCGTAGAGGTGGCCGTTGATGGTGGCTGCGTCGAAGGGAGAGGTGCCGGTGTCCAGCATGATCTTCTTGGTGAAGTCGGAAGCATAGGCATCATAGATGTCTTCCAGAGGCATGATCAGATCGGCTTCTGCCAGCTGCTTGAGCTGCAGAGTGTTCACGTTCACGAATTCGGGAATGTCGCCAACGCCCAGGGCGATGTTCAGCTTCTGGTCGTATTCGTCGCCGCCCTTCACGATCCAGTCGTAGTCCACGATCACGTTCAGGGTGTCGCGGTACAGGTCGCACCAGAGGTTGTCGGTCATGGTCTTGTCGGGATGCTGGGAGAAGAAGTTGGCGTCCAGGGTGTCGTCCGTGCTGCGGACGAAATGGACGGTCACGGGTTCGTCATATTTCCCGAAGGGATCGGGCTTTTCTTCTGCCAGACAGCAGGAAGCCAGCATTGTGAGCGCCAAAGCCAAAGCCAGGAAAACGGACAGCTTTTTCATGATTCGCTCCTCCTAACGTTACTTGGTCTGATTGTTTCGTTCGTGCTGCTCCGAACGAATTCTGTTGATTTTATTATCTGTCCCTCGGCACTGATTTTCAATAGGATTTCCTGAACATTCATAGCACAATGTTAACTTTTTGTCTTAATATTGCATTTAAATACCATTTTAAACAAAAAAGCAGCTTGACATTCGTTTTTTTTGATGCTATATTTTCATTAAATTCTGCGGGCCTGGCTGCTCAGGTCTGCAAAAATACAAGTGAAAAGAGGGGAACATGGATGAAACAAAAGTCCTCGTCTGTGAAAGTGCTGCTGTTTATTTCCCTGGCAGTGTTCATTGTGGGCCTGCTGCTGGCGTCTCTGATCTCCACCAACAACGGCAAAACGGAAATGCGCCGCCTGTACGTGATGACGGACCGGGGCGTAGCCATCAGCCTGGAAGTGTATAAACCCAAAACCGCTACCCGCGAAACCCCCGCTCCCGCCGTGATGCTCATTCCCGGCGGCAACGCCAGCGTGGAGTACATGTCCGACGCCGGCCTGGAGCTGGCCCGCCGCGGCATCGTGGCCATCGGCATCGAGCCCTACACCATCGGCCGTTCCGACGTGGAAAAGGATAACGACGGCCTGGGCTCCATCGACGTAACGGATTACGTGTACGGCCTGGACTTCATTGACACCAATAACATTGGCTACATCGGCTGGTCCATGGGCGCCAGCCGCGTCAACGCCGCGCTGTATGTGCCCGATCCCTCCGGCGCCATGGTCACCGACGCCCAGGGCAAGGAAACCCCCAAGCAGGTCATCCGTGACGGCGTGAAGGGCGTCATGTACGTAGGCGCGGGCGGACTGCTCACCGACGAATACCACATCAACAGCGCCTTGTTCGAGGGCCAGTGGGATAACCTGTACCGGGGCGACCGCCGCGAAATGTACAAGAATCCCCAGTATGCCGGCGTACTGGGCCTGGATCAGTTTGAATTCTGGAAGTGGTACGGCGATCCCGCCAACGGCACCGGCCGCATCTACTATGAAGGCTGGACCGGACACACCATCGGCCTTTCCAGCTATTCCTTCGTGAAAGCCGCCTGCGACTTCTACACCACCACCTTCGGCCTGAGCAACGATTTCCCCATCCTCTACCTGTGGAAGGAATTCGGCACCGCCCTGGCCTTCACCGCCATCATCGTGGCCATGATCTGCGTGGTGCTGCTGCTGGTGGATCTGGACTACTTCAAGAAGGACCTGGTGGTCAAAGACAGGACCATCCTGGAAGCCAACCCCAAGAGCTGGGTCACTTGGCTGGGCCTGATCCTGCCCGCCATCTTCGGCGCGGCCATCGCCGCCTGGGCAGTGCCCACCGGCCAGGGCATCCTGAACCAGTGGGTGTCCGCCGATCAGATCCACGGCACCAACATTCAGAACGTGAACGGCCTGGTGTTCTGGCTCTGCTGCCTGCAGCTGTTCGGCCTGGCGCTGTGGGCCCTGATCAATTTCGTGCTCGTGAAAACCGACAAGCACGCCCTGAAGGAGCAAATCACCCTGCCCGGCACCCGGAAGGGCGTCATGTTCCTAAAGGCCCTGCTGCTCAGCTTCGTGAGCCTGTTCGCCGTGTACTGCGTGATCACCTTCGGGGAGCAGCTGTTCTCCATCAGCCCCCGCTTCTGGAAGGTGCAGATGAACAGCCTGACCCGGCTGCGCATGGAAAAATTCCTGATCTACTTCCCGCTGTATCTGGTGCCGTTCCTGATTGCCAACTACCTGCATTCCACCAGCTTCTATCTGGAAAAGAAGCCCGTTCTCTCCGGCGTGATGTTCTGGCTGGCCAACGGCCTGCCCCCCATGTGCTTCCTGCTGTATGCCTACGGCAAGATCGCCCTGTTCCACACCACGCCCATCACCAGCCTGGGCATGTCCCGCGCCAACGGCTCCCTGGTGGACGCCGCCATCATGATGATTCCCGTGGGCATTTTAGCGTATACCCTGTACAGGAAGACCAAGAACTTCTATCTGCCCGCTGTGTTCAACGCCATGTTCTTCACTTGGATGGCAGTTGCCACAGACCTGATCTTCATCGGCAGATAATCAGATTCATCTGATAAACTGATAGCGGCCCCTCCGGCTGAACCGGAGGGGCCGTTTTTGGAAGATCTTCTTTCAGTTCCTCTTCTAAATTCTTAGTGTTTTAGAGGAGGAATGGTTTTTTTGTCAGCCGTTATACCAACTGCCTCCTTCCGCGTTCCTTTTCCGCGGCGGCGTCATCGGCAGAGTACCACATGGGGTTCATCAGATGCACGGCGCAGGCTTCGCCCTGAGGGAAAGAGCAGGAGTACAAAAAAGTCATCACCATGGGTTGTATTTGTTTTGTTTTCACTCTTTACTTTTGTGCTTTAACGGGTTAAAATATCGTATTCCTATACGGAATATTGTATATTCCGTACAGACGATTCAGAAGAAAGGACGTACCTATTATGAAGAAACTGTTTTGCGTAATGCTGGCGCTGGTGATGCTGGCGTCCTGCGCCATTCCCGTGATGGCCGAGGAAAAGTATCTGGGCGTGATGCTGAGCACCAATGTGATGAGCCTGGACACCAACCTGGCCACTGACGGCGAATCCTTTGAAGTGATCGCCGACTGCATCGACGGCCTGATGCAGATGGACGCGGACGGCGCGGCCATCCCCGCCATCGCCGAAAGCTACGATCTGTCCGACGACGGCACGGTGTATACCTTCCACCTGCGGGACGCCAAGTGGTCCAATGGCGCGGCCGTGACCGCCAAGGACTTTGAGTTCGCCTGGAAGCGCATCGCCAAGGAAGCCGGCGAATATGCCTACCTGCTGGATACCAGTGTGGGCTGCATCAAGAACGCCGACGCCATCATTTATGAAGGCGCCGATCCCGACACCCTGGGCGTGAAGGCAATCGACGAAAAGACCTTTGAGGTCACCCTGGAAGTGCCCGTGTCCTTCTTCCCCAGCCTGATGTATTTCCCCACCTTCTATCCCATCAATGAAGAATTCTACAACAGCCTGGAGGAAGGCACCTACGGCACCAGCCCCGCGACCTTCCTGAGCAACGGCGCGTTCGTGCTGGAGGATTACACCCCCGGCACTGCTACCCTGTCTGTTAAGAAGAACGCCGATTACTGGGACGCTGACCGCGTACAGCTGGCCGGCATCAAGTACCAGGTCGTGGGTTCCTCCGACAACGCCCTGACCGCCTACCGCACCGGCGCGCTGGACCTGGTCACCATCTCCGGCAACCAGGTGGCCGCCGCCCAGAAGGACGCTTCCCTGAACCAGAACCTGAAGGTTACCGGCGCTGGCTATCTGTGGTATCTCTCCTTCAGCCAGACCGAAAAGAACGCCCAGAACGGCAAGCTGGCCAACGCCAATCTGCGCCTGGCCATCACCAACGCCATTGACCGCGACAACCTGGTGGACAACTACGTGATGGACGGCTCCCTGGCCACCTACACCGCCGTGCCCCCGCAGTTCGCCGCCAGCAGCACCACGGGCGAAGACTTCTCAGCCGATCAGGACGCGTTCCTGGATTATGTGGGCTACGATCCCGAAAAGGCCCTGGAATACTACGAAAAGGCCAAGGAAGAGCTGGGCGTGGATTCCTTTGAGTTCACCATGATCTACGGCAACAACGAAGGCGACGAAGTGGCCAAGGTGGCCCAGGCCATCAAGGAAGACGTGGAAGACGCGCTGCCCGGCCTGGTGATCAACCTGCAGCCCATGACCAAGGCGGAACGCCTGGACAAGATGCAGAACGACAACTACGACGTGGCGCTGACCCGCTGGGGCCCGGACTACGCCGACCCCATGACCTACCTGGGCATGTGGATCACCGACAACTCCAACAACTACGGTTTCTGGAGCAACGCGGACTACGACCAGCTGATCAAGGACTGCACCACCGGCGCGTACATCACCGATTATGACGCCCGCTGGGCCGCTCTGTTCCAGGCGGAAACCCTGGTGATGCAGGAAGCCGTCATCGCGCCTCTGTACACCAAGGCCAATGCCAACCTGATCCTGGATGGCGTGGAAGGCGTGGAATTCCATCCCGTGGCGCTGAACCGCGTGTATAAGAACGCCATCGTCAAATAATCCGCGGCAGGGTTGCCTTTTCAAGTCAGAGCGGTCTGTTTCGGACCGCTCTGACGATTTCATGTAAAGGATTGTTTTTTATGATCAAGTATGTGCTCAAACGGATCGGAATGGCATTGCTGACGCTGCTGATCATTACGTTCCTTTTGTTCGTTCTGGTGCGCATCATGCCGGGCAATCCCTTCCCGTCCGAGCGCATGAGCGCCGAGCAGATCGCCAACAAGCGGGCGGAAATGGGGCTGGACGATCCCGTCCTGGTGCAGTTCGTGCGCTATATGGGCAATGTGCTGCAGGGGGATTTCGGCAAGGGCACCTCCCTGTATAACGGCGCGCCGATCAAAACCGTGCTGTCCACCGCCATCTCCAATTCCTTCCGCATCGGCTTTATCGCCATTCTGCTGGGCACGGCGGTGGGGCTGCTGCTGGGCATTACGGCGGCGCTGAACAAGGGAAAATTCCTGGATGGCTTCTGCACCGTGTTTTCCATCCTGGGGGTGTGCGTGCCCTCCTATGTGTTTCTGATCTTTTTGCAGTACACCTTTTCCTTTAAGATTCCCTTCTTCCCCTACTTCTTTGATCCCAATCGCTTTGCCTTTTCCTCGGTGATCCCGTCCGTGTCTCTGAGCCTGTTCACCATGTCCACCATCGCCCGCTTCACCCGGAACGAAATGGTGGAGGTGTTTGACAGCGACTATGTGCGCCTGGCGGAATCCAAGGGCATGTACGGCAAAGACCTGGTGATGAAGCACGTGCTGCGCAACGCCCTGATCCCCATTGTGACGGTGCTGGCCCCGCTGGTGGTGGACTTGCTCACCGGCGCGCTGGTGGTGGAAAAAATCTACGGCATCAACGGCATCGGCAAGCTGATGGTGGACGCCATCGCGGGGGAGGGCATCGACTATAACTACGTGCTGGCGCTGGGCATTCTGTATTCGGCGCTGTACATCGGCATCATGCTGGCGGTGGACTTGCTTTACGGCGTGCTGGACCCCCGCATCCGCGTGTCCGGCAAGGGAGAGGAGGCGTAAACCATGGCGAAAAAAACAATGCAGGCGCAGGCCGCAGCCGCTCCGTACACGCCGGTCAAGGAGGATTTTGTGCTTCTGACCCAGCGCGACATCCGCACCGACACCAACTTTGCCTCCCAGAGCTATTGGAAGGGCGTGTTCACCCACTTCTTCAAAAACCGCCGGGCGGTGGTGGGGCTGGTGATCATTACGGTGATCATCTTTTTTGCCATCGTCGGGCCTGTCATGAATTCCTTCGGCTACCGGGACATCGTGCAGTACCGTAATGAAAAGAACAAGCGGGTGGTGGCCAAGGGCATTGCGCCGCAAATCCCCTGGCTGCACAGGCTGTTGACCGGAGAAGAGCCGGAGGGTAATTTCGCTGAATACACCTTCCTCTTTGGCACCGACGACCTGGGCCGCGATTTGTGGACACGCACCTGGTACGGCGCGCGGGTGTCGCTGCTGATCGCATTTGTGACCATACTGATCGACATGATCATCGGCATGAGCTTCGGCCTCATTTCCGGGTACTTCGGCGGCATGGTGGACAACGTGATGCAGCGTTTCGTGGAAATCGCCAACTCCGTGCCCCGGCTGGTCATCGTGTCGGTGCTGGCCATCTTCATGCCCAAGGGCATGGGGCTGGTGATCGTGGCGCTGCTGCTGACGGAATGGATCGGCATGAGCAAGATCGCCCGGGCGGAGATGCTGAAAATCAAGGAACAGGAATACGTGCTGGCCAGCCGCACCCTGGGCGCGGGAAAGGGCCACATCATCTTCAAGGAAATCCTGCCCAACACCATCGGCCCCATCATCACCCAGGTGATGTTTTCCATCCCTACCGCCATTTTCACCGAAGCGTTTTTGAGCTTCGTGGGCGTGGGCATCGTGCTGCCCCAGTGCAGCGTGGGCACGCTGATCGAGGACGGCTTCAACAACATCACCACCCTGCCCTATCAGATCCTGCCGCCCATCCTGGTGCTGGCGCTTTTGATGCTGGGGTTCAATTTCATCGGCGACGGCCTGCGGGAAGCGCTGGCCCCGAAGCTGGAAGATATGTGAGGAGGGAGAGGGCAGCATGAGCGAAGCGTCGAAAACCATCCTCGATATCAGAAATCTGGATATTTCCTTCAAGACCAACGCGGGCACCGTGCACGCCATCCGGGGCGTTAACATCGACCTGTGCAAGGGCGAAACCGTGGCCATCGTGGGGGAATCCGGCTCCGGAAAGTCCGTCACGATGAAGGCCGCCATGGGGCTGCTGGACAGCAACGCCACCGTGAACAGCGGCGAAATTTTGTACACCTATACCGATGAAAAAGGAAAAGAGCAGACCGTCGATCTGCTCAAATTGCCGAAAAAGGTGCTGCGCCAGCAAATCAACGGCCAGCGCATCGCCATGGTGTTTCAGGACCCCATGACCAGCCTGGACCCCACCATGACCATCGGCAAGCAGATCATGGAGGGCATGTTCCTGCACAAGAACATGTCCAAGGAGGCGGCGAAGGCCCGGGCCATCGAGCTGCTGAACCTGGTGGGCATTCCCGACGCGGAAAAGCGGTTCAAAAACTACCCCCATCAGCTGTCCGGCGGGATGCGCCAGCGGGTGGTGATCGCCATTGCCCTGAGCGCCGACCCGGATATCCTCATCTGCGACGAGCCCACCACCGCCCTGGACGTGACCATCCAGGCCCGCATCCTGGAGCTGATCATGGACATTCAGAAGAAAATGAAGCTGAGCGTCATTTATATCACCCATGACCTGGGCGTGGTGGCGAAGGTGGCCGACTATGTGGACGTGATGTACGCCGGGAAAATCGTGGAGGTGGGCAACGTGAACGAAATCTTCTACGAGCCCAAGCACCCCTACACCTGGGGCCTGCTGTCCGCCATGCCCGATCTGGACACCGACGACGACCGGCTGTACTCCATCCCCGGCAGCCCGCCGAACCTGCTGCACGAGCCCCAGGGCGACGCCTTTGCCGCCCGCAATCCCTTTGCCCTGGCCATTGACGAAAAGGCCGAGCCGCCGCTGTTCCAGGTGAGCCGCACGCATTTCGCCGCCACCTGGCTTTTGCATCCCGACGCGCCGAAAATCGAAATGCCCAAGGAATTGGAAGCCCGGCTGGAGCGGGCGCGGAAAGAGGTGGAAAAATATCTATGAGCGAGCCTTTATTGAAGGTGGAAAATCTCAAGCAGTATTTTCCCATTTCCCGCAGCTACACCGTCAAGGCCGTGAACGGCGTTTCGTTTAACATCTATCCCGGCGAAACCTACGGGCTGGTCGGGGAAAGCGGCTCCGGCAAAACCACCATCGGCCGCAGCATCATCCGCTTGTATAACCCCACCGGCGGCAAAGTGACCTTCAACGGGCGGGATATTTCCGGCAAAATGGATAACGCCACCCGGGACATGCTGCGCAAGGACATGCAGATGATTTTCCAGGACCCCATGGCTTCCCTGAACCCCCGCAAAAAAGTGGCGGACATTATCGGGGAAGGGCTGGACATTCACAAGCGCTATGCCTCCCGGCAGGACCGGGCGGACCAGATCAGTGAAATGCTGAAAAAGGTGGGCCTCAGTCCCGAGCACGCCGCCCGGTATCCCCACCAGTTTTCCGGCGGCCAGCGCCAGCGCGTCGGCATCGCCCGGGCGCTGATCATGCAGCCCAAGCTGGTGATTGCCGATGAGTGCATTTCCGCCCTGGACGTGTCCATCCAGGCCCAGGTGGTGAACCTGATGAAGGACATACAGGAGGAAACCGGCTGCGCCTACCTGTTTATCGCCCACGACCTGAGCATGGTCAAGTACATCTCCGACCGCATCGGCGTGCTGCACCTGGGTTACCTGGTGGAAGCGGGCACGAAGGAAGAAATCTTCTCCAACCCCATTCACCCCTACACCAAGTCCCTCCTTTCAGCCATCCCCCACCCCAACCCCGAGGTGGAAAAACGGCGGCAGTCCATTGCCTACGATTACGCCACCAGCGGCATTGACTACGCCAAGGGTACGGAGCACTCCGTCGGCGGCGCCCACACCGTGCTGGCGACCGACGCAGAATTTGACGCCTGGACAAGGCCATCAATCCAACAGGAAAAACTGCGAGGTACATGAATATGTTTATCAAAGGCTTCACGTATGGCTTCGATGGCAGGAAAGGCGCTTACCGCACGCCGGAAGCGGCGCTGTCCATGGAGCGAATGGCGGCGCTGGGGGGAGATTGGGCCGCCCTGGCGTTTACCGTTTTGCAGGATTCCTACTGCTCCACCCTGATTCGGCCCGACTACCGCTTTACCGTGACGGATAAGGACATCACCGTGGCCGTCGGGAAGCTGCATAGCCTGGGGCTGAAGGTGTGCATGAAACCAATGGTGAACTGCGCGGACGGCATTTGGCGCGCCCGCATTCACTTTCCCGAAGCCGAATGGGGCGATAAAAGCTATTGGCGCGACTGGTTTTCTTCCTATACCGCCTTCCTGTGCCATTACGCGGAAATCGCCGAGGATACCGGCTGCGAAATGTTCTGCGTGGGCTGCGAGATGCTGGGCACGGAGGAAAGGGAAGCGGAATGGCGTCAGGCCATCAGCGCTGTGCGGGAAATCTACCACGGCCCGCTGGTGTACAACACCAATCACGGCTGTGAAATGAACGTGAAATGGTGGGACGCGGTGGACTATATCGGAACCTCCGCCTACTACCGCGTGGGGAAAGTGCCGGGGGATACGCTGGAAAACATGACCGCCGCCTGGAACGAATTCAAGCGGCCCTTGCGGCAGCTGTCCGAAATGCACAACGGCAAGCAGATCATTTTCATGGAGATCGGCTGCCGCAGCGCGCGGGGCTGCGCCATGATGCCCTGGGACTTTCTGCACCGGGAGTTTCCCTATGACGAGGAGGAGCAGGCCAATTTCTATGCGTCCTGCTTCCAGGCTTTATGGGACGAGCCGTGGTTCGCCGGGTTTTTCTGGTGGGATTGGTATACCAGGCTGCCCACGCGCCAGCCGGAAATGGGCTTCTCCATCGTTGGAAAGAAAGCGGAAGAAATCGTCCGGGCCTGGTATCGCAAGCAGCGCTGACGCCGCCATAACAGCCGGACGATTCGTTGAGGCCATTCCACCAATCGGCAACCCGACTTGCCGACCGCGTTATTGAACTTGGGCCATTCCTGCTTTATCATAGAGCTGCAAAGCAAAAGTAACGGCAGGAGGGAATCAGCATGGAACTCGGAAAGAAAATCAGGCAGCTTCGCTTCAAAGCAGGGCTGACCCAGGAGCAGCTGGCGGAAAAGCTGGGCATCGGCGCGCAGGCGGTGTCCAAATGGGAAAACGCGGCGGCGATGCCGGACATCACCACGCTGCCTTTGCTGGCGGAAATCTTCGGCGTCAGCATTGACGATCTGTTCGACCTGAGCAGCGAGCAGCGCCTGAACCGCATTGAAAACCGCCTCGACACAGAGGAGGATCTGCCCCAGGACGTGTTCATGGAATACGAGGAATTTCTGAAAGGGCAGCTTGCCGCGGAGCAAAATAAAAAACGCGCCACCGGACTGATCGCCTATCTCTACTGGCACAGAATGAACAGCTATGCCCGCAAAGCCAGCCGCTACGCCCGGGAAGCGGTGCAGGCGGCGCCGAATGAAAAGGACTGCCAGTGGATTCTGCAAAAGGCCGAGGGACACGCGATCTGGGACTGGAATCTGGCCAATCACGGCAAGGGGATCGAATTCTACCGGGAGCTGGTGGAAAAGAACCCCCAGGCCCGGCTGCCTTACCTTTATCTGCTGGACAACCTGCTGGCAGATCACCGGGCGGAGGACGCGGAAAAATACCTGGCGCGGTACGCGGCTTTGCCGGATGTAAGCCCGATCCATGTGGAAATCTACCGGGCGTATATCGCCCTGGCGCGGTTTGACGAGCCCACCGCGGACAGTATCATCAAAGCGCTGGGAGAAAAATATCCGGACGATTTTGTCTACCTCTTTGAAACCGCCCAATATTATGCCCGTAAGTGTGATTACGACAAGGCAATCGCCCTCTATGAGCGTTCCTTTGCGTTGGAAACGAGGCGGCCCAGATTCCAGGATGAACTGATGGCCATTGCAGACATTTATGAAATCCGGGGGGATTACCGAAAAGCCGCGGAAACCTGGGGCCGCATCATCAAGCTTTTGGAAGAGGAATGGGGCTTGACCGAGGAAGTGGAACTGCAGCAGGCCAGGCGCGAGAAAGCGCGTCTGCTTGCCAAAGCGTAATGGAAGCCGGAAACCGTGAAAGCGGCGGGTAAACATGCCCGCCGCTTTTTTCATACAGAATTTTCAATCAAAGCCTTGAAAGCTTAAAAAGCAAAAAAGTAACGTATCCACACGTCGGGAACAAACCCGGGATCATCCCTTTGCGGAAGGATCGTTGATTTGACGGATTGCGTCCGCAAGAAATCCGCTGAGAATGCGGGCGTCCTGCGCAATGGTCAACCATTGGACGCCGCGCCCCAGGAGTTCAGCGCAGGACGCTTTCGTCGGCCCGGCGCAGGAACCGCAGTATTTTCCGTTTGCCGCCGCCGCTTTGGCAGCCCGCCGCTGAACGTCCGCGATCAGGGCGGGCTTGTCTTTGGGGGCGATGCCGGTCATGGACATGCCCAAATCCGCAGGCCCGACGAACAGGGAATGATAGCCGGGCACCTTCGCAATCTCCTCCAGGTTTTCCACGGCTTCCATGCTTTCGACTTGGAAAATCTTCCATACTTCATCTTTGGCGATCTTCAGGTATTCCGCTTCGTTTTCGAGGCCGTAATGGATGGCGCGGAGCGGGCCGATGCCGCGTTTTCCGCCGTCGGCGGGATAGGTGCAGGCTTCCACAGCCTGCCGGGCAATCTCCGGGGTATTCACGAAGGGAAAGATGATGCCGTCCGGCCCCATGTCCAATGTGTTTTTGATCTGATAATATTCCACCCCCGGCACCCGCACAAAGGCGCACGCCCCCGCCGACTGGGCCGCCAATACATGATGATAGATTTCCCGGCGGTCCATCATGCCGTGCTCGGAATCGATCCACACAAAATCACAGCCGGAATAGCCTATGATTTCGCTGACCGAAGCGTCAGCCAGCAGAACGAACACGCCGACCACCGGCTTCCCGCGCTTCATTTTCTCTGTGATTTTTTGCAGTCTTTCGTTCATTGCTCTCATCCTTTCAATCAAGGCGTCCTTCTGTTCTGCCTGCCGTCTTTTCTCCTTCTTCCTCGGTGAGCACCAGGGGGATGATGACGTCGTTGTCCGTAATGGGGATATCATCGCTGATCAGCCTGTGAAAGCAAAGGCAGACAGCCCGATCCGCCTTCCCCGCCAGGAATCTGTCATAATAGCCCGCGCCATGGCCCAGCCGCTTCCCGTCCAGTGACGCGCTGACGCAGGGCACAAGAATCAGACCCAGGGCGTCCGCCTTGATTTCTTCCGCCCAATGCAGCGGCTCCGGTATCCCCCATGCTCCGGGCGCAAGCTCCGCAAGGCTGCGGATACGAACGGCCAGCATTTCCTGGCGGCTGATACATTTGGGAACGTACACGGCTTTTCCGCTTTGCAGGGCATGGGTCAAAATGCGCAGCGTCGAAGGCTCCCTGTCCGTGCTGACATACAGGAAAATGCTTTGAGCAGATTGATACTGCTTTAATGATAGAACCTTTTCCTGGATGATTCTGCTTGCATGAAGCACATATTCATCCGGCAGCCGCTTCTGTTCGTTCAGCATCCGTCTGCGGAACTGCTCCTTCTCATTGTTCAATTGCCAACGCCTCCGCAGTCATCCTTTATCAAAATGGCACTGCCCCGATCCTGATTGTATCTGCAAAAGCATTATATCAGGAAAATCAATCCATCGCAATGCGCCGAGCTTTGTTTCGCCCACTTTTTTCCATGATTTGAGATCAATAAAAATGTGCTTTCGTTTCGTATTCATACGCTGCCCCGGCTTTTGAGGAATAATGGTTCGTCTCGCTTTCGGAGCAGGCTGTTTGGGAAATCAAATAGCATCATTGACATTCTTTCCTTCTCCCTGTTTATTGCCTTAAGTCGGCTTCGCCATATTGAAATCGTGAAATAAATAAGGTATAATAAAAATGGGAAATTGGTGAATTTAGAAACATTATTCAGAAAATGGAGTATCAATAAAGGGACCGCACAGACAGAAACGATGAAAGCGCGAATACCTCCTTGACGCTGCAATAAACAGGACAGGATACCGAGCCGGACGTTTTGGAGATTTTCGATATAGCATGTTTCGTGGGTCTTTTATGGGCTGAAGTATGAAAGCATTTCGACCAATTCAATTGACGGATCGGGCGTGGGTGGAAGCGTGCCGCGACATACGGGCAAATCCGTTTACCGCCCTTTCTTTTCCGTCGCTGTATTCCTGGAAGGATACATATGGGCTCGCGATCGCAGGAGACGCGGACTTCTTTGTCGTTCGCAGTCAGCATGATCAGGCATATTACTGCCCCTGCGGGGACGAACGCAAGTGCCGTGCATTCATCGAGGATGTCTGCGGCCGGGAAAAAGAACCGCGTTTTCTGTACCTGACCCGGGACCAGGGAGAGCGGATGAAGAAGGACGGCTTCTTTACGCTGCTGCGGGACGATTTAAGCGAATACATCGCCTCCGCTTCCGCCGTGGCGCTGACCCAGGGCCATCATATCACCCACAGCTTTCGCATCAAGATTCATCATTTTCAGCGGGACACGGCCTATTCCGTCCGCTTCATCACGGAACAGGATCTTCCTGCCCTGCGGCGGTTTGCGCGGGAGGCGGCGGATGCTTCCTCCGATATGGGCGATTGGAATGTGGTGAACACCCTGCTCAGCGATTTTATTCCCCTGGGGCTTCAGGGGGTCCTTCTGGAAACGGAGGATGGGCGGCAGGCTTTTCTGCTGGGCTATGAAAATAATCCTGAGGAATTTACCATGACCATGGCGAAACACGATCCGTCTCTGCCCGCATCCATGACCATGGTGATCATCCACGAAATGGCCGCGCTGCTGAAAGAGAAGTATGCTTTGATCAATTTGGAAGAGGATTTGGGCCTGGCGGGTCTTCGGCAGGCAAAATTATTATACAGCCCGGTGGACCGGCTGAATGTTTACGAGGCGATCAGGTGAAGAAAAAGCTTTGGATACCACGGCAAATGTTTTTTCAGGTGCTGCGGCCCTCCCTTGTTTCCGCGCTGGCCCTGGCCGTGGCGGATATTGCCGACGCGCTGGTGATCGGCAACCGGGTGGGTGAAAAGGGCCTGGCAGCCATTGGCATCGTGACCCCGCTGTACATGATTTATAATTTCCTCGGCTACGGCTTTTCCACGGGCGGCTGCGTCACCCATGGCAAGCTGACCTCCGCCGGGAAAAACTACCTGGCCCTGTGCCACTTTCGCCGGCTGGCGGTTTGGGCGCTGAGTATCGGCCTGCTGATTGCCGCGATGGGCAACTGGCTGCTGCTGCCGCTGCTTTCGCTGCTGGGGGTGAATGCCTCCCGCCCCGAACTGCTGGCCCAATGCGAAGCGTATGCCCGCCCCCTGGTCACCGCCGCGCCGGTGTTTCTGATGAATTATCTGCTGTATGATTTCGTCCGCTGCGACGATGATCCCACGCTGGCTTCCCTGGGCTTTTCCCTGGGCTGCGGCGTGGATCTGGGCCTGAATCTGCTGCTGGTGCTGGTGCTGAACATGGGGGTGGCGGGCTCCATTCTGGCCACCGTCGCCGCCCAGGCGGTGAGCGTCGCCGTGCTGAGCGTTCATCTGTTCAACCGCAAGGGTGTGCTGCGCCTGCCGGACATAATCCGGGCGATGGCCGATCGGACGGAGGTTCAAAAAAAGGCGATCGAATCTCTGTCCGCGGGCTGTTCGGTTTCCATCCGCTACATCTTTACCCTGCTGTTCCTGCCGCTGGGCAACCGGCTGCTGCTGCGGGCCGGGGACATGGGCATCCTCAACGGAGATTTGTACGTGGCGGTGTTCGACGTAGTGATGAATGTATCCTATGTGGCCATGTCCGTTTATGAAGCCTCCTCCGAAACCATGCAGCCCCTGGCCTCTGTGTTTTCCGAAGAGCGGGATCAGGACAGCCTGCGATGCGTGCTGGATCTGGCGATTCGCTGGGGGCTGGGGTTGGGCTTTGCGCTGGCGGGAGTGATTGCTGTTTTCGCTCCCTTTGTCTCCATGTTCTTTGGCTTGTCCGGCCCGGAGCCTCAGGCCGTGTCGGTGTACGCCATCCGCGTGTACTGCGCCAGCGCGCCTTTCGCGGGCGCTTTGGTGATTCTGGCGGGGTATTATCAATCTGTCGGAAAGAAATGGATGAGCAGCCTGATCACCGTGCTGCGCAACTCGCTGTTCCTGCTTTCGTCCACATTCGTGCTGGGGTGGTTTTTCCCGGCGCGGTTCTGGTGGCTGTTTCCGATCTGTGAAGCGCTTTCCCTGCTGACACTGGCGCTGGTGGATCACGTACGCCGCAGAGCCGTTTCGGAACCGCCTCTTCCCGTTTTCAGCGCCGTGATGGACAATGGAAACCACGAATTGCCCCTGGTGCTGAGCGGGCTGGAGGCGTTCTGCGAAGCGCAGGAAATCCCCATGAAAAAAGCTATACAGATTCAGCTTGCCGCGGAAGAACTGTGTCTGGTCACGATGGCGAAGGCGTTCACCGGCAAGACGAACGAATACATCCAGGTGACCATGTACCGGGAAAAAAACGACGATTATATCCTCCGCATCCGCAACAGCGCGCCGTATTTCAATCCGTTTTTGATGAAAACAGGCCGGCTGCAGCAGGATGTGAAGGAAGAATTTCTGGATTCCATGGGCGTAATGCTGGTGAAAAAGCAGGCGAAATCCATCTTTTTCCGCAATTACGAAGGCTTCAACGTGATCCTTGTGATTCTGTGAGCCGTGGCAAAGCGTTGGGAGGTCGAAACACACATGAACTGGAAAAAAAGAGGCTGGGTATCACTGGCGCTGAAAACAAACGCGCTGATCTTGGCAATCACCTTCATGCTGGCGGCAGGGCTGACCGCGATTGCTTATTATGTGAACAGCGAGCGGGTGGACCGTTACTTTAAACAGACCACCTCCCAGGCCGCCTCCGCCGTAGCCGCGTTCATGGACGGGGATTACGTGGGCCGGCTGCGGGAGGAAATCGGCAGCGAGGAATTTCAGCAGATTCGTACCGCCGCGTTGGAAGCAGAGGACGAAGCAATCATTGTTTCCTGGCTCATGGAGAAAGGACTGTATGACCGCTTTGTGCAAATCAGCAAAACGCTGACTCTCTACAAGGAAAAGCTGGAGGCCAAGTTCGTTTATCTCCAGTCCCTGGAGGGCAGCCAGAGCGTGAATTTGATTGACCCCGACGAGGATATGTTTTACATCGGCAGTATTGAAATTTCCCCGGTTGAGTTTGGCAAATATCAAAGCAACATACGCATCGAACCCACGGTGTCCACCACGGAATTCGGATGGCTCTGCTCCGCCTATGAACCGGTGCTGGATTCTGAGGGCCAGTCCCGGGCCATTCTGGGCGTGGACATCGACATGAACAACGTGATGCACGAACGCTATCAATTCCTGACGTACATGGTGGTGTTCGCCATAGCACTGATGACAGTGTTCGGCTTGTGCTTCATCCTGATCATACGCAGGATCGCCACCAAACCGCTGTCCATGCTGGCCCGGGCCACGGTAGAGTTTACCGACAGCGAAAAGGGCTACACGAAAGAAAACGTGATCAATCTGCCCATCCACTCCAAGGATGAAATCGGCGATCTGTACGGGGAAATCAAAACGCTGCAAACCCGCGTCGTGGAGTACCTGGACAACCTGACCCGGGTCACCGCCGAAAAGGAACGCATCGGCGCCGAACTGAACGTGGCCACCCAGATTCAGGCGGATATGCTGCCCCGTATTTTCCCGCCCTTCCCGGATCGGCACGAGTTTGACCTCTATGCCACCATGACGCCCGCCAAGGAAGTGGGCGGCGACTTCTACGACTTCTTCCTGGTGGACGACGACCACCTGTGCCTGGTGATGGCGGACGTGTCGGGCAAGGGCGTGCCCGCCGCCCTGTTCATGGTGATTGCCAAAACCCTGATCAAGAACCGGGCGCAGCTGGGAGAAAGCCCGGCGGAAATTTTGAAAAACGTGAACGAGCAGCTGTGCGAAGGCAACGAAGCCGAGCTGTTTGTCACCGTCTGGTTGGCGGTGATCGAAATCTCCACCGGCCGGGGACTGGCTGCCAACGCGGGCCACGAGCATCCTGTGCTCCGACGGGCAGGCGGTCAATTCGAGCTGGTGGAATACCGCCATTCTCCCGCGGTAGCCGCTCTGGAAGGCGTGCGCTTCCGGGAGCATCCCTTCGAGCTGTATCCCGGCGACACCCTGTTCGTTTACACCGACGGCGTGACGGAGGCCACCAACAGCCGCAACGAACTGTTTGGCACAGGCCGTATGCTGGCCGCCCTGAACCGGGAGCCTGACGCATCTCCCGATGATTTGCTGAAAACGGTACGGCGCGATATCGACGCCTTTGTGGGTGACGCGCCCCAGTTCGACGACATTACCATGCTGGGGTTCCATTACACGGGGCGGATGAAAACCAAAACGCGTGAAATAACCCTGGACGCCAAGCTGGAAAACCTGACCCAGGCGATGGCCTTTGTGGATGATTATTTGGAGCAGATGAACTGCGGCATGAAAGCGCAGATGCAGATCGACGTGGCGGTGGAAGAATTGTTCGTGAATATCGCCAGCTACGCATATCAGCCCGGCGTCGGCCCTGCCACCCTCCGCGTGGAAGCGGATGAAAACGACCCGCAGACGGTGGCCATCACCTTCATCGATCAGGGCGTTCCCTATAACCCGCTGGCAAAAAGCGACCCGGATACGACCCTGTCCGCCGAGGAAAGGCAAATCGGGGGCCTCGGGATTTTTATGGTCAAAAAGAGCATGGACGCCATGATCTATGCTTATCAAAACGGATGCAATATCCTGACAATAAAAAAACGCGTTTCCTGACGTATGGTTCCCTTGAAAATGCCAACGGAAGCGTGAACCAGCTTTGTCCCCAATGCCAACTTTCTTTCGACGGCTGGCATCAGGCGGGCTATACCTATGCGTTGGGCGTTCGCTCCCGTGCCCGGGAACATGGGTGATCATCGTTCCTCCAATCGAGGCATTCCGCCAGGATAATGCACCTGCTTCTGATTGAAATGAATCAGCGTCTCATGGCGCCGGTCGGTTCATATCCAGAACTGACACCCGCTCATCCCTCTCCATGAAAGGGTATGTCCACGCCCAACCGGAAAAGATTATTGATGCGGGAAGGAAGATTCACAGCCTACTTGCGGGATAATATGCGGGAAATGTGCGGAAAATCAGAGCCTTGAATCCCTTATGATACAAGGCTCTGACAGCATTTTAAAACCAGTTTTGTGCAGAAAATGTGCGCAAAACCCAAAAACATCCATTCCATGCTAAAAGAAAATCCCGAAAGCCCTGATATTTCAAGGCTTCCGGGACTTATGGAGCATAGGAGACTCGAATTGGCCCAGGGGTATCCCAAGATGTCCCGTTCTGTGCTATCTGGTCGCACTGTGGTGCCACATCATACAAATTCGTCACACCTAATCCCAAGGGATACCTCCCGGTTAATGGTACGAATAATGGTACTAAATCAGGCGACGGAAGTCTTCGATTGAATATGGAGTTCTGAATGAATCCTGATGTATTAGCTATTGCGACTGGAAATAAAAACGTCCAGAATCGCAATAGTGTGGATTTTGGATGTATTCACTGGGAAAAAACGCATCGCATTCGCAGTCAAAGGAAGCGTTAGGACAAACTCTTTGCCGGATGACATTTTGACCGTATCTGCCGACATTTTGGCCTTTTTAGCTTGCACCGCAGAGCTTTCTCTGCTATGATGGTTCCGTTGAAAGAAAGCGGTGGCTGCGCCGCTTCTCCTGAAAAAGAGCAATGGAGGGTACTATGAATTTTCGGGAATGGAAATACATGAAAACCAGCTTTACCGGCGTATCCCACACCACCCTGAATCCACGGGGGCCGGGCGTGGTGCGCATTCATCTGGTGCCTCCGAAGCATCCGCTGCGGGAGCCGTCAGTCGCCATCCTGAACGGCCAGGACATCATTCCCGTGAACCCCAGCTGGACGGTGCTGCTGAACAACTTCATCAACCAGGTGAACCAGCGCCCCGATCAGCCGCTGACCCAGGAGGACCTGGATCAAATCGTGGAGCGGACAGTCGCCGAAACCTGCCGCATTTTCCCCAGAACGCCCCGGAAAACCATTCATGACGACCTGGGCACCATGCTTCGCGCGCTGATGGACGTGGCGTATGGACGGAAGCCGGAAACAGAAATCGGCTATCTGAGCCTGGGCGAATACGCGCCGAGCATGACCGCGCCGCACCGGATGGATCTGATGGTGTCCGCCATGACGAAGGACGGCCATTGGCACTGCAACCAGAAATGCCTGCACTGCTACGCGGCCGGTCAGCCTGAGGCAGAGGTGAAGGAGCTGACCACGGCGGAATGGAAACGGGTGATCGACAAATGCCGCCAGGCCAACATCCCGCAGCTGACCTTTACCGGTGGGGAACCCACCATGCGCAATGACCTGGTGGAGCTGGTGGAGTATGCCCAGTGGTTCGTGACCCGGCTCAACACCAATGGCGTGAATCTGACGGAAGATCTGGCCCGCGCCTTGTATGACGCCAGTCTGGACAGCGCGCAGATCACCTTCTATTCCTGCGTGGAAGCCGCCCACAACACGCTGGTCGGCGCGCAGAATTACCGCAAAACCCTTGCCGGGCTGGAAAACGCTTTGAAAGCCGGCCTCAGCGTCAGCGTGAATACACCCCTTTGCAGCCTGAACGCCAAGGATTACACGGAAACCTTGAAATTCCTCCGGGGTCTGGGCGTGGGATATGTGTCCTGCTCCAGCCTGATCCTGACGGGAAACGCCCGGGAACAGGGCAGCCAGGCCACCCAGCTGACCGAAGCGCAGCTGATGGATACCCTGTCCGCCGCCGCGGCCTACTGCGCGGAAAACGAAATGGAGCTTTCCTTCACCTCTCCCGGCTGGGTGAAGGAGGAAGCGCTGCAGGCCCTGGGACTGATGGTGCCCTCCTGCGGCGCGTGCCTGTCCAATATGGCCATCGCCCCCAACGGCGACGTGGTGCCCTGCCAGAGCTGGCTGTCGGACAAGCCCCTGGGCAACCTGCTCACCGACGATTGGAAGCGGATCTGGAACCATCCCGAAGCGATGAAAATCCGCTCCTTTGCCGCAAAAATGACCCACGAATGCCCGCTGAAAAAGGAGGGCTGCTGATGAAAAAATATCTTGCTTTGATTTTGGTTCTTCTGTGCCTGCTGCCTGTTTCCGCGTTTGCGAAGGACCTGGACGAAATTCAGAACTACGGCGTCAGCGTGCAGCTGCGGGAGGACGGCACGGCGGACCTGACCTACCACGTGGATTGGCTGGTGCTGGACGACAAAGCCGAAGGCCCTCTGGAATGGGTGAAGATCGGGATTCCCAACATGCACGCTGACAGCTTCACCGCCATTTCCCAGAATATCAAAAAGATCGGCTATCTCTCCGACGGCGGGTCCTATGCAAAAATTACCCTGGACCGCAAATATAAGGCGGGAGAAACCGTTTCCTTTGATTTTTCCCTGCACCAGGCATACCTGTACGTGGTGGAGGGCGATACGGTGCGTTTTTCCATCACGCCCGGCTGGTTTGACAAGATCGAAGTGAAAAACGCGGTCGTGCGCTGGAACGCGACGGGCGTACAATCCTCCAACGCGGATAAGACGGAAGACGGCTATCTGTTCTGGAAAACCGCTCTGCGCAAGGGCGAGCGGCTGCGGACCGAGGTGGTCTATCCCCGCAGCTACTTCATGCAGCTGGATGAAGCGCAGCAATCCACCCGTGCAAGGGATGACGATGACGGGGATGGCCTGGCGATCGTCTTTGGATGCGTGGCGCTCCTTGTGATTGGCGTCGTGGTGGTATGCGCGATTAGAAATGATAATTACCGCGGTGGCTCCGGCTTTGGCGGCGGGCATCCCGTGATCGTTCATACTCATACCCGCTCCGGCGGCTGCGTCCGCTCCTCCTGCGCCTGCGCTTCCTGTGCCTGCGCCTGCGCTTGTGCCTGCGCCGGTGGTGGGCGGGCCGGCTGCTCTAAAAAGGATTTCTATCCAGGGCCCAAAGCAAACGCTCCCGCCCACACTGACGATGTGTTCCCAATGCTGTTTCAAGCGCTGGAAAACACGAAAGAGTTGGCACAGTCCCCTTCAAAGGGAAGCTGATCCATACAGGAAACAACAATATCCGCCAGCGTGTTGAAGAAATGGTCCTGGAAGAACTGATTTACGGATAATAGCAAAGCCGCTTCTTTGGGGGCGGCTTTTTCATATGAAAAAACCATGAGCCAGGAAAGATGCCTGAAAAGCACAGCCTTCATGAAAAAAGCCGATCCTATATTTCAATGGATCGGCCCTCTGAAGGATGACGTTCAACTAGTTATACAGACTTTTCTTTTATTTCCGTCAGGGTGGGAACACTGGTGATGCCACCGTGCTTCTGGGTGGACAGGCTGGCGGCGGTGCAGGCGAAGCGGACGATCCGGGTCAGTTCCTCTTCCGTTAAATCGGAAGGGGATTTTTTGTATTGCAGGAACTGGCTCATGGCGCTGCCGCCGAAGATGTCGCCCGCCCCGGTGGTATCGATGACCTGAATCCCGGAGGGGCTGTTCACCGTTATGTGATGGGAAGCGGTAACGGCATAGCAGCCTTTGGGTCCCAGGGTGATGTAGGCGAGAGAAACGCCGTATTCGTTCAGCAGCTTCTTGCCGCCCTCCTCCGGGGTCAGGCCCCACAGGAATTCGATTTCCTCATCGCTGATCTTCACAATGTCCGCCTGTTTCAGGCTCCACTCGATAGCAGCCTTGGCGTCCGCTTCGTTTTTCCACAAGGGCTTGCGCAGATTGGGGTCCAGGCTGATCAGCAATCCGTGGGCCTTGGCCAATTCGATGGCTTTCCGGGTGGCGGAGGCGGCGGGCTCGTTGGTCAGAGAAAGCGTGCCGAAATGGAACACCTTCGCATCCGCGATCAGGCTTTCGTCGATTTCATCGGGGGTCAGGCAGGTATCCGCCCCGGGCTTCCGGGCAAAGCTGAAATCCCGGTTGCCGCTTGCGTCCAGGGAAACGAAGGCCAGGGTGGTGAACTGGTTTTCGTCCATCAAAACGCCCTTTGTTTCGATCCCGGCGTTTTGCAGCGTTTGGATCAGCAGGCGACCGAACAGATCATCGCCTACCTTACCGATCATGGCGGTTTTGCAGCCATACCTGTTCAGCGCCGCCAGAAAATTGCCCGGCGCGCCGCCGGGATTGGCGGCCAAGATGGGATACCCCGCGTCGTTGACGGATTTCGGGGCAAAGTCGATCAGCAGTTCGCCCAGGGCCACAACGTCATAGGTTTTCATCGTTCATTCCTCCGAAAACAGGCTGTACTTGGTGATGTCCATTACAGCCCTGCCGTCGGCCTCAAAGCTGATGCCCCGGGCGGTTGGATCGGTCAGGATGGTGGCGGTCATCACCTGCTCGCCGTCGTTGATGAACACCTCGATGCTGAACCGATCCAGGATCACATGCAGTCGAAGTTCGCCGTTGTTATGCGCCACCTGGCAGCGGCGCTGGTGAATGTAGGCCCGGCGGGAGCCGGAGAACTTGCGGTCGATTTTCAGCAGCGATTCGTGGGGGCGGTAGCTGAGAATGGAATAATACTGATCGTCCTGGGCAAAGCGCATGGTAAATTTGTGGTAAGGATTCGCCGCATCCTCCGGGCGGATGCGAATATCCATTTCCACGCTGCGGCCCTCGATGCCGTTCAGCGTGATTCGATCGCCGACAGCAACGTTTTTATATTCTACTTGGTGACTGCGGTAGAGCGCAAGCTCCCGGATGGGCTGCTGGTACAGCCGACCATTGCGGATGGACAGTTCTCGGGGCAGGGTCATTTGGCCGAACCACATTCTGTCCTCGTAGCCCGTATTTTTGCAGGTGTCCCAGTTCTGCATCCAGCCGATCATCACCCGACGGCCGTCCGGAGTCAGGATGGTCTGCGGCGCGTAAAAATCAATGCCATAGTCGATGGCCTGGTTGTGCTCCGGAATGAAGCGCTTGGTTTCCTCGTCAAAGGTGCCGATCTGGCAAACGGTGCCGTTGCCATTGTGATATTCAAAGCCCTCGGGCAGCATGTCCTGGGGACTGACGAACAGCACGTCTTTGCCGTCCAGGGGGAAGAAATCCGGGCATTCCCACATGAGCCCAAAGCGGCCGTCGTTTTCTGCCAGGATGCTTGTAAACTGCCAATGGAAGCCGTCGTCGCTGTCATAGAGCAGCAGCACGCCCCGCTTGTCCATCCTTCGCGCGCCTACCACGCAGCGATAGCCGCCGTCTGGCTTTCGCCAGATCTTGGGGTCGCGGAAGTCGTAGGGGCTCAGGCCATCGGGCAGGTCTTTGGTGTCCAGAACGGGATTTTGGGCATACTTCTGATAATCCACGCCGTCGCCCACGGCCACGCACTGGGTCTGGAATTCCTTGCCCTTGTCGCCGCCTTCCTTGCGAACGCCGGTATAGAGCAGCAATTGCTTGCCGTCGGGCAATTCCATGGCACTGCCGGAAAAGCAGCCGAAGGAATCATACGGCGCGTCCGGGGCCAGGGCGGCGGGCAGGTAGGTCCAATGCAGCAGATCATGGCTCACGGCGTGGCCCCAATGCATGGCGTCCCATTGGGTGTCGTAGGGATTATATTGATAGAACAGATGATACTGACCGCGGTAATAGGAAAAACCGTTGGGGTCGTTCATCCAACCCACCCAAGGCGTCAGATGGAAAATGGGGCGGGCGGACGCGGGAATTTTCCCGCCCGTCTCTTTTTCATAGGCCCGGGCAAAGATCAGGCTGTGGTTCATCATGAGGATCATCCTTTATTTTGTGTATTCCCGCAGGTCGGTAAAGGAAACAACGTTGTTTTCCGCATACAGCCGGATGGGTTTGCCGCTGACGCCGTACAGGCGCACGGTCAGGGAGGCGTCCTCCAGCCAGAACATGCCCACCGAGCCCTCCTGGAGGTAGGTGAAGGCGTATTCCTTGCCAGCTTCCAGCTGTACGTCGGTCTCGGTGATCAGGGTGCTGCCCTCGTTGAACTGCAATTGCAGCTTCTGGGCGGTGGGATCAAGCGTGATCAGCTTGTACTTGCCCGCCTGTCCGTTGTAATCGAAGGCCAGGCCGAAACAGCCCTTGCCGGTGTAGGTGAATTTTCCCTTCAGCAGGAAGCGCTCATAGGCGGTGAAGACCTCGGTGTAGTTGAATCGCGCGCCGGCCTGCACCGTGAGGGCATCCTCCTCCACCGCCAGATGGCGGCGCTTGGTATACTGGTTGGCGATGTTTTCCACGGGGGCCAGCGCCAGATCGCCGTTTTCCTTCTGAACGATTTTCTGCACTGCCAAATTGCCCGCCCAGCCGGAAACCTCCGACGTGGAGGAAGGCGATTCGCTGCGCCGGGCCCAGCCCACCATGAACGCGCCTTCGGGGCTTTCCACATGCTTGGCCGCGTAGAACAGCTTGCCGTCCAGCCGTTTGGCCTCGCCGTAGGGGCCGTAAGGCGTATCGCTCATGGCGTACCACAGGGTATCGTCCTGGGCGGAATAGGTGAGGTAGTATTTATCACCCAATTGGAAGGTGTCGCTGCATTCCAGGTTCCAGAAATTACCCACAGCGTTGGTGAAGATCACGCCGTCATAGGTGACGCTGGAAAGGTCGCCGCTCAAGGTGTATTTCAGGATGCGGGCCACGCCGCCCTGGGAGGCGGTGACAGTCAGGGTGATGGCGTCCTTTTCCGCATCGTAATACGCCTGGGGATCGCGGAAATCGCGCTTCTGGCCGATCTCGGCGGGCGGGGTGATGTCCCAACCCTCCACCTTTTCAAACTGGGTGGGCGTTTTGCCCTTGGCCAGCATGATCTTTTCCATGTATTCGTAGGTTTCGGCGGAAGCATGGCCGGTATAGAAGAACAGGTATTCATCCTTCACTTTCACCACAGACCCGGTGCCTGCCCAGCCGTCCTGACCGCCGCTGCGGGCGGATTCCACAATGGGATCATCGTATTCCGTATAGGTGACAAAATCCTTGGTGGTAGCCAGATAGATGGAATGGTTGTAGCTGTCGCCGCCCTCTTTGAGGTAATAGATGTAATAGGTGCCGTCCTCATAGTAGGGCATGGTATCACCCACATAGGGCTGATTGATGCCATCGATGGCGGGGCGGAAGAAGGCCGTGTATTCATAGGCCGCTTCCTGACTGCCCGGGGTGCGCAGGGCGGAAAAGTCCTTGTCCTCCACATTTTCGGCAAAGGCTTCTTCTGCCGCTTTCGGCGCTTCGGTGGCGGCGGGGGCGGCTTCCTTGCTCCCGCAGCCCGCCAGCGCCAGGCACAGAACGCACAGCAGGGCCAGCACCGCGTAGATTTTTGTTTTCATGGATATGCCTCCTATACAAAGAGCAGGGAGAACGGGAAAGCCATTCTCCCTGCCTTTGTGATTGCAATTACATGACCTGCATCTGATAGATCGTCACGTTGCTGAATTCGATGGTCACATCGTCCAGCTTGGACAAGGCTTCGGAGCCGAACTGGAACAGCAGCTCAAAGTCCATATCCATGATGAAGGTGTCGGTGGTGGTGAAGCGGAAGGTCTGGAAATCGGTGGTCAGGTCCATGCCCTCGGACACACGTGGATCCCAGCCGCCCATGGGGTTGAGGAACACGCCGCAGGAGACAGGCTTGTCGGCCCTGGCGGTGATTTCCACGGTGTAGTAGCTGTCGGAGGCCAGGGTGAGGGGGTTGCCGCCGAAGCCGCAGATCAGCTTGTTGTGCCAGTCCACGGTGCCGCCATTGTCGATGCGGTAGAAGAAGCTGCCGTTGTCGGTCCAGATGGTGCCAACGCCGCGGTCGTTGTCCTCGTCGGTGCCGTTGAAGGTCTGCCAGGGATAAGCGGTGTTTTCCTTGTTGGCGGTGGTGGGGCCGAAGGGCATGAAGGCATCGATGGTCTTCTTGGTTTCCTTGTCGCCTTCCATCTTGCCGAATTCCACGCTGCTGATGGTGATCACGTTATTGGCCGCGCCTTCGGGAGCGTTGCCGATCTGCAGGCGGATCACGGGGTCATCCACATCGGCTTCCGCCACGAACACGGAGGATACCACAGTATCTTCACCGGCGGGGGCGTTCAGGCCGTTGAAGTTGGCGCGGCATTCCCAGCTGCGGGCGGCGCTTTCCACCAGGGCTTCGCCGCTCTGGCCGTTGGCCGCGTTGACGGTGAAGCGGTAATAATACTTCTGGCCCTTTTCGATCTTAACGTCGCCCAGGCCGATATTGGCTTTCACGCTCCACACGCCGCCGTCAGTGGGATAATTGTCGATGGTGACCATGGCCTTGCCGTCCGCGAAGGAAGCGCTGGCGTTGGCGCCCTCGCTGGCTTCGGCGGTCACGCCTTCGTTCTGGGTGAAATCAGCGGTGTAAACGGGCACTTCGTGTTCTTCACCGGAGATCTCGTACAGTTCGATCTTGTCGATAGTCACGGTGAAATCGGTGGGAGTGGTGTCGGCCGCGTTATCGGGGTTGGGAGTGATCTTGCCCAGGTTGAAGAGCAGCTCGGCGCTGCCTTCGGCGGGAGAGGAGAAGCTCAGCTCCAGGGGAGCCACGGTTTCATTGATGCGCACGTTGAACGCGCCGCCGAAGGTTTCCCAGCCTTCCGCGTTTTCGTTCCGGGCCAGGATGTGGGCGTAGGTGGGCTTGGAGGCCTTGGCCCAGATCTTGATCTTATAGTCGGCCGCTTTCAGGGCATAGCCCGCCTTGGCCAGCTGCACGTCGCCGTCGCCGTTGCCGGGGTTCTGAATGTCGATCACATACGCGCCGTTCTTGAGAGCCGCGGTGGCCTGGGCGGCTTCGCCGATCTTGGCTTCCCAGCCGTGGTTATCGGTCACTTCCACGGTGCTGAAATCGAAGGCTTTGTATATCACTTCTTCGCCGGTCTTCTTGGTGACGGTCAGGGTGGCGTAGTCCTCGCCGGTGACACCGTTCTTGTCGGTCACAGAGTAAACCAGCTCATAGTCGCCGGGGTTTTCGGGGGTCGCCTTGCCGTTCTTGAAGTTCAGGGCGGGGGTGGCTTCGATCATGATCATGTCGGTCAGGTCGTTGCCCTCGGCGTCCTGGGCGGTGATGCCATCCAGGGCATCAAATTCCGTTCCGGCCATCACGCTCTGGTCGCGCACGCCGTCAAAGGTGGGTTCGGTGTCTGCCAACGCCAGCATAGGTACGGTCATCATGCACAGGGCCAGCAGCAGCGCAACGATTTTCCTCAGCTTGTTCATGAATCCGTCCTCCTTTTTTACTTCGCCATGTAGCGGTCATAGGCATCCTGATAGACCTTCTGGATACCCGCCAGGTTCACTTTGCCGTTCAGGTCATTCTGGAAGCTCTGCCAGGCCGCGTCGGACACGCCGCCCTTCATCAGCCAGGAAATCAGGTTGGTGCGGATGTAGTCGTTCAGGTTGGTTTCATAGTTGGAAAGGGTGTTCAGTTCTTCCAGGGTGAACTGCAGGTTGGGGCAGGGCTTCACGTTCTCGGCCACAAAGGGCTTGGCGCAGAGCTGCAGCCGCTCCAGACGCAGCTGGGCGCGGGGCTCCATGTGCACCACGTTGTTCCAGGCGTATTCGCCCAGGTTGATGATGCCAAGAGGCGCGTTCTGCAGGCGCAGTTCGTCGCTGGTCACGCCTTCAGGCAGGGGTTTTTGCACCAGCATGCCCTTATCGTCCCGTTCTTCTTCATACACGATGCCGATGGGGCCGTAGTTGATCTGGGCGGAGATGACGGGATCATAGTAGCGGTCAAAGTAGGCCAGCAGCACTTCGGGGTATTGGCACTTGGTGAAGAGGATCACTTCGCCGGTGCTGATTTCGGGGTTGTTGCTGACGCAGATGGTCTGGTCGCCGTTCGGGCCCACCAGGGGGCTGCAAACGATGTAGTTTTCAGGATTGGAAACAACGGTTTCGCTCTCCCACCAGTAGAAAGCGCCGTAGGTTTCCATGCCCTTGCCGTTGGCCAGGAAGTTATCCTGGCTCTGCTCGAAGGATACCTTGTCGATGAGGCCGGTGTCCACCCACTTAGCGATGAAGTTGGTGGCGTCCTTGAAGCGTTCGTCCTGGATGGTGTAGGTGATCTTGCCGTCCACCACCACGCGGTGCTCCAGGTTGTCGTTGAGGCCGAACATGCCGTACAGGTCGCACTGGTTGCCCTGCCAGTTGTTGTACACGAAGCTCATGGGGCGTTCGTCGTCGGTCTTGCCGTTGCCGTTCATGTCATGATCGCGGAAGTAGGTCAGGATCTGCTCCATCTGGGCTGCGGTCAGGGCCAGGCCGTCCTTGAGCTGATCGTCGGTCAGGCCTTCCACAGCGCCGGCGGCGATGGCTTCCTTGGTCCAGGCAATGTTCAGGAACAGCAGGTTGGGGCTTTGCAGCAGGCCCATTTCCTCGATGCGGGGCAGGGAGTAGATTTTGCCGTCTTCAATGTTGATGAGCTGGGCCTTGATGTCGGGGCGTTCTTCCAGCAGCTTTTTGAAGTTGGGCATATAGTCCAGGTAATCGCTGATGGGCACCAGCACCTTGCGCTTGGCGTACTTGATGATTTCGCCCGCGCCCATGCCAGCATGGTAGATGGCGTCGGGACGGTTGTCCTTGTTGCCGAAGATCAGGTTCTTCTGCTGGGAATACACGGACTCAGACACGTTCTCCCAGTTGACCTGCACGTTGGTCTGGGCAAACAGGTCGGCCATGATCTTCATGTCGTTGTAGTCCAGGGCGGAAGCGTTCTTGGAAGAATACACCTGGAAGGACAGCTCCTGCGCGCCTTTTTCATTCAGGATGGGCGCGGTGGGATCGCTCCACTGGAAGCCGTAAGTGGCGTTCAGGGGATGATCGTTGGCGGGAGCGGCGGCCGCAGCGGGTTCCTCAGCCTTTGCGGGTTCTTCGGCCTTGGGCTCGGCGGCGGTTTCAGCGGCGGGCGCTTCGGTGGGGGCCGCCGTGGGGGCGGCGGTAGGAGCGGGTTTGCTGTCATTGCTGCCGCAGGCGGCCAGGGTCACGGCCATGACGATCAGCAGGAGAACAGCGATCAGCTTTTTCATGCTCATGTGATGTACCTCCTTATATAATTAACAAAGGAAACAAGTTTAAATACAGCTTTCTCGGAGGGGTGGTCTGGAGGAGAACCGGCTCTTTGGCTCCAAAGAGCGGTTCCCCTCCAGCTTCGACTTCGTTACCCTTTCAAAGAGCCGATCATGACGCCCTGGGCAAAGTACTTCTGCACGAAAGGATACAGGCACAGTACCGGCAGGCTGGACACGATCACGGACACGTATTTCAGCTGGTTAGCCAGGCGGTACTGCTGCAAAATGGTTTCGCCGCTGCCGCCCACGGTGCTCTCGGACGCGATCAGGATCTCTTTCAGAACCAGCTGCAGGGGATACTTGCTTTCGTCCTGGAGGAAGATCATGGCGTTGAAGTAGCTGTTCCACTGGCCCACGGCGTAGTACAGCGCCATGACGGCGATGATGGCCTTGGACAGGGGCAGCACGATGGATAAGAAGGTGCGGAATTTGCCCGCGCCGTCGATGCGGGCGGCTTCCAGCATGCCTTCCGGAATGGAGGATTCAAAGAACGTCTTGGTCATGAACAGGTTCCACACCGACATGATGGCGGGCAGGATCACGGCCCAGGGGGAGTTAATCAGCTTTAAGCTGCTCATCACGTTGTAGAACGGGATCAGGCCGCCGCCGAAGAACATGGGGATGATGAAGTACAGCATCCAGAACTTCTTGCCGGGGGTGGTCTTGCGGCTCAGGCCCCAGCCCGCGGGGATGGTGACCGCCAGCGCCAGGATAACGGTGACGACAGTGTACCACAGGGTGTTCCAGTAGCCGGTCCAGATGTCCTGGCGCTGGAACACTTTTTCGTAGCCCTCAAAGGTCACGTTCACCGGGGCGAACACCACCTGGCCGCCCAGCACGGCGTCGGGGTCGGAGAAGGAAGCGATGACGATGAAGTACAGCGGATACAGGATGATCAGCGCCAGCAGGCCCAGGAACAGGGCGTTGATGATGGCCGCCCTTGAGTTTCACGGCAGGATTTTTAACGCTCATTTTTTCCCCCTCCTTACCACAGCGAATTTTCGGAGAAGCGCTTGGAGGTGGTGTTGGCAATGATCAGCAGCACCACGTTGATGACGGAATTGAACAGGCCGATGGCGGTGGCATAGGCCTGGTCCGGCACGCCGGTCAAACCGCGCTTATACACGTAGGTGGCGATCAGCTCGCTGACAGCCAGGTTGCCGTCGGTCTGCATCAGCAGGGCCTTTTCGTAACCGACGCCCATCAGGCCGCCGATGGACATAATCAGCATCACGCTGATCATGGGCATGATGGCGGGGATGTCCACGTGCAGCACCCGCTGGAACCGGGTGGCGCCGTCGATCATGGCGGCTTCATGCTGCACCGGGTCCACGTTGGACAGGGCAGCGATGTAGATCACGGCGCTCCAGCCAAAGTCCTGCCAGTTGCTGGACAGGATGTACATGGGCCGGAAGGCGGAGCTTTCCAGGAAGTAGGAAACGCGCTCGCCGCCCAGGCTGGCAGCCAGGTTGTTCACCAGGCCGTAGCGGCCGAAGAACAATTGCAGCATACCGACCAACACAACCAGGGAAATAAAGTGCGGCGCGGTATAGATGGTCTGGAACACCTTGCCCGCCTTCTTGTGCTTCAAGGCGTTCAGGGCCAGGGACACCAGGATGGGCAGTGGGAAGCCGATGATGAAGCCGATGATGCACAGCAGGAAGGTGTTCTTCATCAGGGGCCAGAACTGCACGTCGTTAAAGAACCGGGAGAAATTCTGGAAGCCCACCCAAATGGTGTCGCTGGACAGGATGGGGTCGCCGGGCATGAAGTCCTGGAAGGCGATCAGCACGCCGTAGATGGGCAGGTAGTTGAACAGGAACACCACCAGGATGGCCGGAATGATCATGATGAGGTACGGGGTATTCTCCTTGAAATCCCGCAGCCGCTTCCCCAAATCCGGCTTCTGCTTCTTTTGCCGCGCCGCCGCGGCAGGGGCTTTGCTTGCGCTTTGCATGTTTTCCCTCCTTATCAAATTGATTCAGATTCAGAAAACGCAGTGATTCGCTTTTTGGGTAAGCCCCCTTTCGTTACAATGGTCGGTTTACAAATGCTGTTCACAATTTTCAAAACGGGTTTACATTATCCATAATTGATTTTACATTATGATTTACATTCTGTCAATATAAAAGCAAAAATTTTGTGTAAAACGGAAAAAATGAGTAAATATATATCTAATCAAAGGTAAAACTGCTATTAGGCTCAAGCAAGAAGTTTACATTTTGTAAACTTGATTTGATGCGTATATTATGTTAAAATGCAATCAATAAATGACCAGAAGGGTTGAATTGCACCATGGCGAACAAGCGCATCACCATGCAGGACATTGCCGACGCCTGCGGCCTTTCCAGAAATACGGTATCAAAGGTATTCAATGGGCGCGGCGCGGTGCCCCCGGCTACCCGCGCGCTGATTCTGCAAAAGGCGGGCGAGCTGGGCTACGGTCTGCCTGCCGAGGAAAAGCCCTTTGTTTTCCAGCAGGCCGGCGGCAGCATCGCCTTGCTCACCAACAATATGCCTGTGGATTATCACTTCGGCACCTATTTCGTGACCACCTTTACCGATCAGATCTGCCGGGCGGGCTATACCCTGAAAATGTTTGAAATCTCCGCCGACGAGCTGCAAAAAAAACAGCTCCCGCCTCACTTTATCCCGGAACAAATGGCGGGGATTGTGGCGATCGAGCTGTTTGACACCGACTATTTGGATATGATTTGCAATCTGGGTCTGCCCACCGTTGTGATCGACAGTCCGGCTCATTCGCTGATCCATCTCTACCCGTGCGATTTTGTTTCCATGGAAAATGTGGCCAGCATAAGCGTCGTGATGAAGCGGCTCCTTGCCCTCGGCGCGCGCCGTATCGGTTTTGTGGGCGACAGAGAGCATTGCGGCAGCTTTTATGAGCGCTGGTTTGGCTATCGGATGGGAATGGAGCAGGCGGGGATCGAGCCGGATGAGAGCCTTTGCATCCTGGCCCCGGACGCTTCTCCCTACAATGATCCCGATTGGCTGATTGCTCAAATGAACCGCATGCCCGCCCTGCCGGACGCCTTCGTCTGCGCCAACGATTACCTGGCCATCCATATGATGAACGCAATCAAAAAGAAGGGCCTCAGCATTCCGCACGATATCATGGTCACCGGCTTTGACGGCACCTCTCAATCCGCCCTGGTGGAGCCTGCCTTGACCACAGTGCAGATCCCCAGCATCGAAATCGGCCGCATGTCCGCCGATATCCTGCTGGCCCGCATCCGCAACCCGGAGCTGCCCTTCAGCTGGACGCATATCCGCACCAATCCTGTGTGGCGCAGGAGCACGAGAGAAGGATAAACGGAAAGAAGAATTGTCAAATTCAAAGCCGAATGTAATAAAATGTCCCACTCATGTCCAGGGCTTGACGTGATATCATGTATCATGCGAAAAATGCACTAGGGAAAAGCTGAACTTACCCCAGCAACGCCTCTGGTGATTGCTACGGATATTGTACCTCAACAGAATCATTGCTTGACGGCATTGACAATGAACTGAGCGGCTGCATCCATCGTCAAATGATCGGTATTGACGCACAGATCATAGCTGCCCGGCTCGCCCCATTTGGCGGAAGATGCCTGATTGTAATAAGCCGCCCGCTCCCGGTCCGCCTTGGCAACGCGCTGGCGGGCTTCTTTTTCGGTCATGTGTTCCCGCTCCATGACGTGACGGATGCGGCTTTCCTCGGAGGCGCAAATGAACACGGAAAGGAGCTTTGCCTTGTCCCGCAGGATCAGATCGGCCCGCCGTCCCACGATGACGCAAGGGCCCTGGGCGGCAATCTTCTCAATGATCTCCCGCTGGGCGTTGGCGGCCTTCTGCTCCAGGGAAACATAATCCTGGGTGCCAAAGCCGATGCTCTGGTAGATCGTGGGGATGGAAATGCTCTGCTCGTCCTGGCTCTCCAGGTATTTCATGCTCAGCCCACTTTCCTGGGCGGCCTTGGCCAGCAGCTGGGAATCATAATAGGGCACGTTCAGCGCATTGGCGACCTTCTGGGCAATGGTGCGTCCGCCCGCGCCGTAGCTGCGGCCAATGACAACGATCCGGTCCGTCAGGGCGTCGCCCACAACAGAAGCAGCCTTCATTTCCTCTTTGACGGGCAGAGAGGCAGGCACGGACAGCTGCCGGTAGGTGGCAGCAATGACGAAAGCGGCGATGATGAAGGTGAGCAGATCAGACACCGGCATGGAGTACAGCACGCCGTCCAGCCCGAACCAAAGGGGCAGCAACAGTGCGAAGCCCACGCCGAAAATCACTTCACGCACCATGGAAATCAGGGTAGAGGCCAGCGCCTTGCCCACGGATTGCAGGTAGATGAAGGTGCCCTTGTTCACCGTGGCCAGGGGCATCAGGCACAGATAGGTGCGGAAAGCCTTGATGGCAAAATCGGTGTACGCCTGGCTTTCGTTGGCCGCGCCGAAAATGCCGATGAGCTGACGGGGGAAGAATTCTACAATGACCAGCGCAACAGCACCCACCGTAAATTCTCCGATCAGCAACCGGGTGAACAGCGCCTTGACCCGGTCGTTCCGGGCCGCGCCCACATTGTAGCCTACCACGGGGATGCAGCCCGCCGCCATGCCCACGGCAATGGAGATGACGATCTGGAAGAACTTCATCACGATGCCCACCACGGCCATGGGGATCTGGGCGTATTCCGGATTGGAAAACACTTTATCCAGCGCGCCGTATTTCTGGATCATGTTGTTGATGGCCATCATGGCGGCCACCAGGGAAATCTGGGAGAGGAAACTGGTCATGCCCAGGGCCAGGTATTGTTTCGCCAGATTCAGATGCAGGCCAAAGCTATCCTTTTGCAGCTTCACGGCCTTCATATGGCACAGATACCAAATTGCCAATGCCGCGGTCAAAATCTGACCCAGGATCGTCGCCAGGGCCGCGCCCATCATTCCCCATTTGAATACAAAGATAAAGATGGGGTCCAGAATGATGTTCACCACCGCGCCTGCCAGGGTGGACACCATGGCGAACCGGGGACTGCCGTCGGAACGGATGATGGGGTTCATGGCCTGGCCGAACATATAGAAGGGCAGGCCCACGGTGATCCAGAAGAAGTAGCTTTGGGCCTGCTGGAATGTTTCCTCGTTGACCCGCCCACCAAAGGCCGTCAGGATGCCGTTGGCAAAGATCAGGTAGATTGCTGTCACAATCAGACTGAGAATTACGCACAGCACCACGGCGCTGCCGAT